>NZ_JCAYNV010000001.1:0-439861 GCF_059758055.1 Shewanella sp. MF05956
CTCCTTTCCCCCGTAGGGCGTATGCGGTATTAGCAGTCGTTTCCAACTGTTATCCCCCTCGACTGGGCAGATCCCTAGGCATTACTCACCCGTCCGCCGCTCGTCAGCAAAGTAAGCAAGCTTCCTTCCTGTTACCGCTCGACTTGCATGTGTTAGGCCTGCCGCCAGCGTTCAATCTGAGCCATGATCAAACTCTTCAATTAAAGTTTTTTTGTTCGACTACGTCGAACGGCTCAATGAATTCTACTGTCATAATTCGCTTCGCTCTAAGAGCTCACAAATTACTCACTACATTGCTGTAGCTTCATATTACTATGAACATTCTCATCATTGAGTTTAAATTTTTTGATTGCCTACATTCCGAAGAACAAGAAGACAATTTCGAATAACTCAATACCTGTGAATGTCCACACAGATTACTTGATAAATTGTTAAAGAGCGGACTTGGTAACTCGCGTTAGACGCTGCGTTCCGTGTCAGTGGTGCGCATTATAGGGAACTCAATTTATTGCGCAAGGGCTTTTATCAATTTTTATTGATATTAACGCCCAACTGCGCAGTTTTTAAACTCAAACCAATGTTTTTAACTGTTTTCGCTGATTTTATATACAAATAAGGCCCTCTGCTACATTATATAATTATTATTTCCTCGGTCGATTGGGGCGGAAAATGGCACTCTACAGAGAATAAGTGCTTAAATTAGCTTATAGAGACTTAAATATGACTGAAATGAAGTTAATGTGATGTTAATTGGAAGCGAAGGACCAAATGTATTGCTTTATCGATATGGTGCGGGTTAACAGAACTTAAGATGATAATGCTGCCATCGTTATCGCGGTTACCACTTGTGGTTTCCCCCACTGCGGGTTATTGCGAGTTAATGACGATATAAAAGATAAAGGCTCAGTGAGACGTGAGTGAGAAGTGAGTGATTAAAAACAACGATGAGATAAACAAGCTAAGCCTACGTCTATTACTGCTACTTTTACTACTGTTACTACTGTTACTACTGTTACTAAATTGAACTGCATTACATGTATCTCTATATAAAAGTAGCGAGACTCTTAACACTAACGCTACCTCTATAAGAAACCGTATCTATTTTATAAAGACTGGCGAAGTAAGTTCGGCACGTCAGCAATACTGTCGACTACTGCTGTAGCAAGCTCAATACCCTCTTTATCGACGACTTTACCTGAACGCACTAATATTGCGCTATTAATACCAGCCGCTTTTGCCGCTCTCATGTCATCGGCTTTATCGCCGACCATAACTGATTGGCTTAAATCAATATTGAGAAATTGGGCTGCAGAATTGAGCATACCCGGTTTAGGTTTTCTACAATCGCAATCTTGCTTGTATTCACCTAAGCCTTTTTCAGGATGATGTGGACAATAATAAATACCGTCAAGGTCGACACCTTTGTCAGCAAAGTTCCAATCCATCCACTCGGTTAAATGATGAAAGTCATCTTCGCTGTACAGGCCACGGGCAATACCTGATTGGTTAGTGACAACAACTAGTAGATAGCCCATCTCTTTTAATGCTAAACATGCTTCAAACACGCCATCAATATATTCGAAGTCATCAACATTATGCACATAACCAGTGTCTTTATTAATAACGCCATCGCGATCTAAAAATACAGCCTTCTTCAACCTAGTCACTCCTCAAACTCAATACTGGATGGATTATCCCACTGACATCAATTTGGTGCCAGACAAACTGTTTAATTTTGCGTATTTAATCATTTAGTCCATTTTTATGATGTTTATCTGCATTTATGCATATGTTTCACTTTATAATGCGGCTGCTAAGCGTTACCCTTGCTCGAAGAAATTAGTGATGAACACAAAAATACATGAGCAATATACCTCCTATTATTCACAAAACACGAACACAACTTGTTGTGGAAGCGCTCAGAGAACAGATCCTTTCTGGTGATATAGCAGGTGGCGAACCGCTAAGACAGTCCGCAATTGCGGCACAGTTAAATGTTAGCCGAATTCCGGTTCGTGAAGCCTTAGTGCAATTAGAGGCAGAAGGTCTAGTCAATTTTGAACCGCATAAAGGGGCTACGGCCACTAAACTGTCAGTTGAACAAGTGACTGAGTTATTTGAACTTCGCGCCATGATTGAGTCAGATTTATTGGCAAAAGCCATTCCCAATTTGACCGAGCAAGACATCGAAGCAGCAGAAGCCGTGCTTATCCAACTGGAATTGGCATTTAAGCTCAAAGAGTCAGTGGCCAGTTGGAGTGAACTTAACACCCGTTTTCATACCCGTTTGTACGAGGCGGCAAACCGTCCCCATACTCTCGATGTGGTTCACGGCTTAAATACCAATTGCGATCGTTATATTCGTTTGCAGCTGTTATTTACGGGTGGCATTCCAACGGCTGAGCGTGAACACCGGATTTTACTTGAACTGTGTAAAGATCGTGATGTCCAAAAAGCAACCGATTTACTGCGCCTACATATTTTGCATGCGGCAGATTCGATTACTAAATTAGTAGAACAAAAAATTAAGTCATAACAACAGTCATGACATCAATGATAAGCCTTAGTAACACATAGACATCTGTGTCAGCTTATTGATGTTAAACAGATGACTGTTAACCTATATTGAGAGAATTGCTATGCAGTATGCACACATTACCGGTTGGGGAAAATCAGTACCGACCGCAACACTGACTAATGACGACTTAGCCACATTCATGGAAACTACCGATGAATGGATTAAAACGCGTACAGGGATCAGTAAACGTAATATAAGCCATGTTAATACCTCTGAAATGGCGTCGGTTGCGGCAAAGCACGCGCTTGCAGCAGCAGGTATAGATGGCAGTGAGTTAGATTTAATCATTTTAGCCACCGCCAGCCCGGATACGTTAATTCCTAATATTGCCTCTACTGTTCAGGCCAATATTGGCGCAACATGTGGTGCTTTTGATATAAACGCGGCATGCAGCGGCTTTTTGTATGGCGTAGGCTTAGCAAGCTCAATGATTAAAAGCGGCCAAAATAAGAAAATTCTTATTATTGGTGCTGAACGGTTATCTTTTTACTTAGATTGGTCTCGCCGTGAAACAGCAGTATTGTTTGGCGATGGCGCTGGTGCCATTGTACTAGAAGCCAGTGACAGTCCAGGCGGCATATTAGGTTATGAGTTAAATAACGATCCTGAAGGGCGCGATATTTTACAATCTAACTTTGGCACCCAAATGGACCGATTTGATACTGAGTCTCTGGATTTTTATATCCACATCAACGGTCAAGATGTATTTAAGCGTGCAATCCATGGCATGGGTAATTTAAGCGCTAAAGTGCTTGAGAAATGCAATACCGACATTAACGATGTTGATTTTGTTATTCCCCATCAAGCCAACGAACGTATTATCGACACTCTCGTTAGCCGGATGAAAATTCCTAAAGAAAAAGCTTTTGTGAATATTGCCGACTATGGCAATACATCTGCAGCAACTATCCCTATCGCGATTTGTGATGCGTTATCACAAGGTAAAATCGTGCCGGGCCAAACCATTTTATCATGTGCTTTTGGTGCGGGATTAACATCAGCAGCAATGCTATTCAAGTGGGGCGAGCGCACTACGCCAATTAATGTTAGTGACGCCGCATTACCACCGTGTGATAAAACTGCATTGGAATTAATCAAACCTGCTGTTGATTATTTTTTCAGTAAAGCTAAAGCTGCAGAATAACGCCTTATTGATACAAGAAAGTCAGTCTTAATCTGGCTTTCTTGTCTTTAATCACAAACCGCGATTTAACAACTTACCCAATAACATCAATCAATTTCTTTACTGTTAACTTTTTAACATCCCCCATCGCCGCCACTTGCGCGAGCAAGAGCTCTGCACACGATAACGCATCAACCAGAGCATTATGAGCCGAATATACAGGTAAATGATAACGCGCTCGGCTTGCACCTAACCTTAACGATCCTTGCTGTAAAATATCTTGTTGTTGCAACCTGCGTTTTTTTTCAATCGCTAAAGTATCAATAAAGACCAACGGGATTGAGTGACCAAAACAGCGTACCAGCTGCTGTTGAATAAACTGGATGTCTAGTGGTGCATGATGTGCAATTAAAATATGACCTTCGGTTTGCGATAAAAACCATGCCATCGCTTCTGGCAAAGTTAAAGCGGTGTGCAGTTGATGATCAACAATGCCATGAACAGTGGCGCTGTGTCCGACACTGCCGCTAATGGCAATCATGAGATGTTGCGCTTTTGCTAATGGGATCTCGCCTTTCACTATCGGCACTAAGCCGATACTAATCACTTGGTCATTCTTAGGGTCTAACCCTGTCATTTCAAGATCAATTGCCATTAACGGCGCATCAAGAAAAGAGCAAGCAAGAGCTGGCGTTATCGCCTGCAAATACTGGTTTAATGGCTCAGGTAAACCGGTCATTTTTTTGCGCCAAAATAACAGTTTGAACCACCAAAGCGTCGCCACTAAAAACTCCTCAAAAACTTCAATTTAATTCCAGCCTGAGCATCGTGCACCACTTTAAATGCGTCACGCAGTTGATGGCGTAATAATGATGATAAATGCTGCGGTTTTAAAAAGTTATTGATTGGCAGATTATTTGTCGCTTGATAGCCCTGGTTAGCAAGGCGCATATGGGCAATAAATTCATGGGCATCAGCAAGATTAAGCGCATCTTTACGATTAATAATATTGGCATCCATCAAGGCCCTGATCCTTTTGGCGGTGTTTACTTCCTTTATGCCTGCACTTAACGCATACACTCTGGCAATATCATTAATCAATGCACTGCCCTTATGTTTTAAGTCCATGCCTTTGACTTCACTGCCATCACGTTCAAGCACAAATTTTCTGAAAAACCCCAACGGCGGAGATTCGGTTAACGAGTTTCCAGCCATACCGGCTAGAAATATATCGTTATCTTTAGTCGACGCTAACACGTCATCTTGTAATTCACTGAATAAGCTTATTGGCCCAAATACCGCACGCATATCAAAAAAGATGCTGGCATGCATTAATGCTTTAGGATCAGGCGTTAACACCCAATGTTTAAATAACGATTTCCATTGGTTTAACGGTAAACGCCACTTAGGGTTTTGCGCCATAATATCGCCAGGGCAATAAACATAACCACATTGATCAAGCCCTTTGCACACCGCTTGAGTTAATGTTTCAAAATAAGCAGCTGCAAATTCATCAGGCTCGTGCGCCAACAATAAACCATTATCTTGATCAGAACACGCCACTTGGTCTTGGCGGCCTTGCGAGCCAAAGGCTAACCAACAAAAAGCCATTGGTGCCTTACCTAAAATTTGCTGGTTTAACTCAATTAAGCGGCGCGTTAACGCGTCAGTCACCGACGTTAATACTCGTCCAATTTCTTCAGCCCTGGCGTCGGCGCTGATGAGGTTTTGCAGTAACAACGGAATTTGTTTACTGACTTGGATTAAGCTGTCGATATTGGCCTGGCGGCCAATTTCACCTATTAGCAATAATGGTTGCGAACGCTGCGCACGTAAAATATCGGTGCTGGTGATCATCCCAATGGCTTTGCTGCCATCAACAACCGGCAAGTGGTGAATATTATGCTCGCTCATGGTGAGCATGGTTTCAAAAACTAGTGCATTGGCATGAGTAGTGATAGGGCTAACCGTCATGGCTTGACTCACCAGGGTATTAACATCTAACCCTTCCGCAATAACACGGTTTCGTAAATCACGGTCAGTTAAAATACCCACAAGCTTGTCATTATCAATCACCAGGACTGACGACACTCGGTGATCACGCATGATTTTAGCCGCATCGATGACACTGGCATGAGCCTGAACAATAATGGGTTTTGCACACATAATTGAGGTAATACGACTGGTAGTGGTCAGATCTTTAGCTTTAAAACGTCCTTCATTACGCAAACGCTTGGCAAACGCTCGAGCAAAGAACTGATCGAAACTGCGCTGCTCTGCACGTAATTGCGCAAAAATGGCTTGAGGCAAATGGTACACCAAACCATCTTCTAAAATGGCTACTTTATTAACGACCTTCTCACCCGATAATAATGTCGAAAAACCGAAGCACTCGCCTTCTGCAACCCGGTCTACCAGTATGCCTTCAGGATCGCGCACTTCAAATGCGCCACTGCGGACGATATACAATTTAGGGTTTTGCGTATCAAACTCGACAAAGGCAGAGGCTTTACTGTAATACCCAACCGTGATGTTTTTTGCGCAACGGCTAATCACCTCTGCGGGTAATGAATCAAATGGAGAATGTGCAGCTAAAAACTGCTCGACGGGTTGTAACTCGCTTGCATCCATATTTTTTCCATATTGAACACACCATACAAACACTATAGCAAAGGCAGTGGAATTGCTGCTATAGGACTTAAGCCCAACAAAAAGAGCGCCGAAGCGCCCTTTAAATTAACTTAATTATCAGGATTGATGATTAGTGATCCTGTGCTTCACCCGATCCTTTAGGGAAACGAATTGACTCAACCATTTCTACAATCTCATCAGGTATCTTAGCTGTCACTTTACTGATGGCAAAAGCCACACCAAAGTTAATAATCATGCCCACCATACCAAAACCTTCAGGAGAAATACCAAAGAACCAATTTTCAGATGTATTGGCAGCAGGATTAATAAACTTAAAGTAAGCAATGTAAGCCGCAGTAGACAGTAAGCCAATCACCATACCTGCAATCGCGCCTTCTCTATTCATAGTCTTAGAGAAGATCCCCATGATAATAGCTGGGAATAACGATGCTGCAGCAAGACCAAACGCAATCGCCACCACCGCAGCCACAAAGCCTGGGGGATTAATACCAAAGTATCCGGCCATAACCACACCTAATGCTGCCGCAATACGAGCGTACATCAATTCTTTTTGGTCAGAAATATCTGGCATCAAATTTTTCTTAAGTAAATCATGCGATACCGAAGTAGAGATTACAAGCAACAGACCCGCTGAAGTCGATAATGCCGCCGCTAAACCACCCGCTGCAACAAGGGCAATAACCCATGCTGGAAGCGATGCAATTTCAGGCGTGGCAAGTACGATAATATCGCGGTCGATGTTCATTTCATTTTTATCACCATTGGTGTAAAAAATCTTGCCATCGTTGTTTTTATCTTCCCAGGTAATAAGACCGGTTTTTTCCCAGTTTTTAATCCAAGAAGGTGCAGTCTCATAAGGTACACCTGTTGAATCTGGACCATTTATGGTCTCAATCATATTCACTCGTGAGAATGCAGATAAAGCAGGCACAGTCGTATACATAATTGCGATAAACACTAATGCCCAACCCGCAGAGATTCGTGCATCCTTTACTCGAGGTACAGTAAAGAAGCGCACGATAACGTGTGGTAAACCTGCAGTACCAAACATTAACGCACCTGTAATAAAGAACACATCGATCATGTCTTTAGAACCTTCGGTGTATTGGGAGAAACCAAGTTCTGCTGATAAGCCATCAAGTTTATCGAGTAAGTACACCCCAGTGCCATTACCCGCTGCATCGACTAACTCAGCGCCAAAGCCGATTTGCGGTAAAATATGACCTGTCATCATCACCGAAATAAAGATTGCTGGCACCATGAAGGCAAAAATTAACACACAATACTGCGCGACCTGAGTGTAAGTAATCCCTTTCATGCCGCCTAATACAGCATAAAAGAACACCACTGCCATACCTATATATACGCCGGTTTCCACCTCAACTTCTAAGAAGCGGGAGAACACCACACCTACACCTCGCATTTGACCCGCGATATAGGTAAAACAGATAAAGATGGCACATATTACTGCAACCGTACGCGCGGTTTGCGAGTAATAACGGTCACCAATAAAGTCTGGAACCGTAAACTTACCGAATTTACGTAAATAAGGTGCCATACATAATGCTAATAGTACGTAACCGCCTGTCCAACCCATTAAATATACTGAACCGTCATAACCAACAAACGACACAATACCTGCCAGTGAAATAAATGATGCCGCAGACATCCAGTCTGCCGCAGTTGCCATGCCGTTCATCACAGGGTGAACACCGCCACCAGCAACATAAAACTCTTTAGTAGAACCTGCTCGAGACCAAATGGCGATCCCGATGTACAACGCGAAAGTTGCGCCGACAATTAAATATGTGAGTGTTTGAACATCCATCGTAGTGCCCCTTAGTCTTCCTGAACATTGTATTTTTTGTCTAATGCATTAGCTTTCGCTACGTAAACAAAAATCAGCGCCACGAATACATACATTGCACCCTGCTGCGCAAACCAGAACCCCAGTTTGAATCCCATGAAGGTGAATTCGTTTAATATATCAACTAATAAAATACCGCAGCCAAATGACACTGCAGCCCAAATTGCAAGCAAGCTAAGTACTAAGCGTAAATTTTCGCGCCAGTATCCCGCTGCCTTTTCGTTATTTTCAAAACTCATTGCGACTCCCCTGTGTTAGTTTTTGTAAAGTCATTGTTAATTTAGCAACTCAGGGCAACACCACAATCAAGACCTTAGTCGTATTCGAATATCCTTAAGGAACGAGTTAGACATAAAAACACTATTTATCAGAAAGTTAATGAAATATTTTTTGTAAAAAAATAACAAACCCATTAAACTGAGTTAGACCAAGGTCGAACAAAATTGGCTTTAAAAAACAACATAAATCAATATTTTAAAAACATTTAAAATACAATTTGATGATAAAAAATCTGGTTTTACATTGAAATCTCAACGGTTTCTTGAGATAAGTGTTGAATAGCAAGACGCTTTTTATAATAAAATCAATAAGGACCTCTTTTTGAAGCTTCCCAAGATTAACCAACAACATCTGCTTTTTTCTATTGCCTTAGGTATTGTAGGTTTGTTAATTAATTGTTATCCAATTCAGTTTTTTGCCAATGTGCAATTTGTATTAGGTAACACTGTCACCGTAATAGCCGCTGTCTTACTAGGGCCTTGGTATGCATTTGTGACAGCGATGCTCGCATCGACAGGGTTAATGATGATCTGGGACAGTCCTCATGTGTATTTATTCTTTGGACTTGAGGCATTATTTTTAGGTTACGCCAGACGACGTGATATTTATGCTTTGTATGCAGACGCAGCTTATTGGTTAATTATCGGTGCACCTTTAGTGTATTTGTATGTCACCTTTATTATGGACATACCGTCATCGCACTTAGGTTTTATTATTGCGAAGCAAGGTGTTAATGGCTTGGTTTATACCAGCATTGCCTCGTTACTTATTTTAGCCATACCTAAATTGTGGTTCTTTAAAGACAAGGTAAAAGATCGCCATCGCCGCTTATTAAGTGCGCAGCTCACTTACTTTTTCACACTCATGGTCACCCTCACCTTACTGTTCTCTGCGCTAATTTTTAATTTTTACTTCTTAGAGCGTCAACAAGCGATGTTAAAAGAAAACATCAATGATGCAGTGTCTCACTTAGCAACATCAGCTCAAAATTACATCAACAACCACAAAACGGTTATTGCCAACGCTGCAAACCAATTAACGATTGCCGCTGACGATCCGTTGCACTGGCAACCGGTTTTATCCAATTTACACAATAGTTATCCGGGTTTTATTAGTATGTTGATTGCCAATCCTCAAGCTGAAATCGTTGCGGCAAGCCCTGTGTCTCGTTTATTAGCTCAAAGCAACACACAAAAAATTACTATTAAAGACCGCGACTATTTTATCGAATCGTTTTACAACCATCGCTTATTTGTTTCATCGGTATTTCTGGGACGAGGTTTTGGTAATGATTCAATCATTGCCATGAGCGCGCCTTTTTACACCAATGAACAGCACACCACTACTGCAGGAATTGTTGAAGGATCTTTAGATTTAAATCACTTTTCACATGTAGATCAAACGAGTGAGTATGCCGACGATGAATCGGTAGTTATGGTGGATGAACAAAACCAAATTATTTATGCTTCTGAAAAACTCGGGTTAACATCGTTATCGAAATTTAATTTTGTGATAAATGATGGGGTATATCGTACGAGTCTAGAGCTACTCAATATTGAGCGTCCTAAATCGATAGTGCCAGAATATATCTATGCCCACCAAACACTGGATAACGGCTGGACTGTGTATATCTTAAAAGAATTCTCTCCTTTGCTAAAACTGGCTGAAGAGCAAATGTTCAGTAGTTTTATCATGCTACTGATATCGTTAATGGGGACTTTTTACATATCAAGAAAACTCAGTGCACTACTCACAGTGCCTTTAGAAGCGGTTGCCAGCCAATTTAGTCCATCGACAGTAGGCATCAATAAGGTTCAAAGCATTGATGAGAATTCGCCGAAAGAAGTGTTTAGTTTATATCAACGATTAGCCGCCAGTAAGCAGCAATTAATCGACCATCAAGTGGAGCTAGAAGAAACCGTGGCAAGGCGTACGGAAGAGCTAGAGACGGCTAACCGTAAGCTCAAAGAGCTCGTTGACCGAGATCCACTAACGGGTTTGTACAACCGCCGTTACGCTGAACGTAAATTTACCGAATTATTGGAATTTTGTATACGAAGTGAACAAGCCATTACCGTGGCAGTATTGGATTTGGATCTGTTTAAACAGGTTAATGACAACTACGGCCATTTAGCCGGTGATGAGTGTTTACGTATTTTTGCCCAGTTACTGCAAAAATACTTTAAACGCGACATTGATATTGTTTCTCGATATGGCGGTGAAGAATTTTTACTCATTTTACCACTCACCAACGCCCTGCACATACAACATCATTTAAACAGCTTTAGGGAGGCTTTAGCTGAGTTTGAGATGATATCGCCAGAGGACAAACGATCTTTTCATATCACGGTAAGTATAGGAGCCATTACCGCCAATCCCGACTACGCAGATGAGTTAGACAAGTGGATAAAAATTGCAGACGACAATCTCTATCAAGCAAAACAAGACGGACGCAATAAGACTGTCATCGATATTATCACTGAATAAGCTGATATAACGTTATGGACGGGGTTGAATAAACCCGTCCATTCTATTCATCATATATGGGTAAAATGGATTCCATTTTTGGCGTAACATATCTGCAGCGGTGACACTAAAAATTCCTCTCTCGCCTTGGTATATTCCCCGACCTATTTGTATTTTATCTGACTCTTCACTGGCTAATGGGCCATACAAGGTGTCTTCTATGGGGAAGGTTAATGCCACATGAGACAATGAATACACTTCTTTAGGCCAGGTTAGTGACAGCGCCTGCACATCCGTTGAATTGGTGTTCTTTGCCAGTTCTCGCACTTGTACATGATTATCGTGCTGCATATCATTTTCAAGCAAACTCAAACGATAAGGTAATGGCGTCGTGAGCCAAAAAGGCGCAAACGGTGCTAAAGGGTCATGCATTAATAATTGATTATGGCTGTGTTTGCGATTGACATCGAATAGCACTAATTCATGCCCTTTAGATGCTGGCAAGTGTTGATAAAGTTTTTCAACCACAGATAAGGACGACACGGTATCATCGACCACTGACTGAAACGTTAATATCGGTGCTATGGCCTTGTATTGCTTATCGGTTAACCCAGCCAGTAACGTTTGATTGCGTAATGTTAATCGGTAGACCACGTCCCCCGCATTGACGGCAAAAGATTGATATCGAAATGGATCGTACTCAGTTTGAATACTATTCCAGTACAGTTTATCTTGGCCTAATACTCGTCCCAACTTAGCTTGCCAATATGCCCCAGCGGCAATAGGCGCCAAACCAATTGCGGGAGAGAGAAATATCATTCCCGCAAAGTCTGTCGGCTTATTAAGGTTAATATTTTCAAGATCATGGTTTAATGCTAAAGCCGCGCCAGTAGAAAAACCGGCAACATAAATGGGTTTACCGGGTAATTGGGCAGCCAAATGTGCTGCGGCAAGAGATACCGCGCCCGCTAAATCTGGCCAGGTAATGTCTGTCAATCCTGAAGGTACTGTGCCATGACCAGGCAATCTTAATCCCACAATATGCGCTTGGTGTTGATAATGTTGCGCGATATGCGACATCACATAAGGTGAATCGGACATACCGTGGATCAGCAATAAACCGAATTCAGCTTGGGGGTTTTGCCACTCAAAAGAGCGGTTCCAGTTTTGTTTCCACAAGGCAGGATCAGACAAACTGTGGCGCTCATAACGATTAAGTGGTGAGGCTAACTGTGGTTGGTATTGACGATATATCTTGCGCTCAACCTCAGCAAACAGCTTATCTTCTAATTTAAGATATTGATTAAAATCAGCTAGGCCTGACTGTTGATGATATTCTGATGTGAGATGCGTGGTATGCCATATTGATAAATTAGGCCGATCGTTTAACAGCCATACAGCGGTGAACAGAATGGCAACACTAATCCCGATTGCACCATAAAAAGCAGCAAATAACAGGTGTTTGGTCGAGCCTATTACAATGGCGCGCATTCTCTACCTTAAGTCATAAAATTCGTTAACCTAATGAGATTAACAAGTGAATAAATGAATATCCAATCTGCGATGATGTGCTAGCAAACTATTCATTTGATAAGCCCGCCACACACGTTAAATACCAAACCATTAATACGATGAGCTCAGTAACATGCTGATGTATCGTCAATCAATATTCTGATACATTGCTGATTAAGCTTATGATTGATTTTATCATTAAACTCAGTACAACGCGTATGACAAACGCGATAAGCGATAGGCTCATTTAACTTTCAAGGTTATTTTTACAACAAATGGTTGGCCATTACGCTTTTATATCGCTACAGACTTTTTTAAATAACTACTGACTTTTTTAATACTAAAGGCGGAGGTTGTAGACATTTCATGCAGAGTAACCAAGCAACAATGATGCTAGGCCCGCAAATAGCTGACATCATTTTTTATCTACCGACTCCGCCAATATTGCCAGCAGATTGGCAGGCAACACAACCCGATGCTATTGCACAATTAATTGCTTTAAATGGAAATCATTGGCGAAAAATTATTACCATTATGGCTAAAATATGCTGCTTACAAGTGGATATCACCGCAAACAAAGGTACGGCATGGAAATGCATCAGAGATAACTTATTTCATGATGACAAATTCATACAGATAACGACACAAACGAGTTCGCAGTGGCTTCCCCGCTTAACTTGCCAATTACGCATTGTGATGCCAAATACCGTTCCAGAGCTCTTATTACTAGCGCAGTCAATACCAGAGCACTTCACAAAAGACTGCTGGCATATTGTATGTGGCAAAGAGACTCAACAACGGCTAGGGCTAAGCGTTACAGATACTGAGTCTAATGCGAATACAGAAGAGACTAACCTTTGGCAAGCCATTGATGAGGATAATAAAATACAGCGTCAGCACACATGTTTACTGACGCCATATTTAGATTACCGACAATATTCTAATGTCTTAATTGAGCACACAAGAAAGCAACTTGCGATAAACAGCTGATTAATCGTAAATCGTTGGGATTGGTTGGCGTTTATGCTGCGTGCGTTTGTAAATTCCAACTAATTTATCTTCTACTGACTTAGGCACATCTTTGCCTTCCAAAAAGTCATCAATTTGATCGTAGGTTAATCCCAGTGCCACTTCATCTTCTAACTGTGGTTTATTGTCTTCTAAATCTGCTGTGGGTGCTTTGTTAACTAATAACGCTGGAGCACCTAAAAATGCAGCAAGCTTGCGCACTTGGCGTTTATTTAAGCCAAACAGTGGCGCTAAATCACATGCACCATCACCAAATTTAGTATAAAAACCGGTAATATTTTCTGCGCTATGATCGGTGCCAACCACCAAACCACCCACTAAACCGGCAATATTATACTGAGCAACCATTCGCATTCTGGCTTTGACATTACCTTTAGCAAAATCGACTTTGTTTTCTTCTGGTAATGTCATACCAGCCTCAACTAACCCCGCGAGTGTGGCATGGTGAACGCCTAATACTCCGTCAGCAATGTTCACCGTGACTTGCTTTGAAGGCTGAATAAACTGACAGGCTAACTGCGCTTCATCTTCATCTTTTTGAATTTGATAAGGCAATCGCACTGCAATAAATTGGTAGACAATATCACTCTGCTCTGTGTTTAAGCTATCAACAGCCAACTGACATAAACGACCTGCTAATGAAGAATCAACCCCACCACTAATGCCTAACACCACATTATGGCTATGCGACTCTTTAAGTTTTGCTTTGATAAATGCAACTCGGCGCTGAACTTCAAACTCAGGCTCAATAGCCTTAAGTACATGCATCTCTCTTAAGATTTGTCCTTTCACGTGACGCTCCTGATTGCTTACTTTACTAGCTGATGCTAATTGCTGTTAATGAACGGGTAAGTTTAGATTGTACCTGAACTGAGGTTATTCTATTAAATTCCAAGCAAAAAAAAACGATAATGATGATGCATTATCGTTTTTTTTAACTAAAGCGAAATTAACGCTCCCAGTATGACTCTTCTAAGCTGTCTTCACGCTCAGGCAAACCACGCGATAAACGCGGGCTATGCTGTGCTAACACCTCATATGCAACACGGTTAGCGTACTTGCACACTTGTGAAAATGACGAATAACATAAGCCATCACGTTTGTGCTTGCTTGACCCTGGTACGTTGGTTTTATGGAAGGTATTGGCAGACAAGTCATGAAGTAAAGCCGACAACGCACCATCACCCGCGCCATTGGTATTACGAATAAGCTCTGGGCCGCCCATGTAAGGAGAAATGTGCGCGTACACCTTAATCGGTGTTTCACAATCTTCTTTCAGCATAGGCCGAGAAAACTCATAGCGGTTAAATTCAGGGATTGCGCCCGGTAACAGTAAATGACTGGTTTCACGTTTGGCGCTGTCTTCTGCGTAGCCCGCGGTATAAAGACCAATCGGCCCTGCGGTAGTCAATACCAAGTCACACCATTCAAGCGCAGCTTCACTGGCCAATAGCGGGTCTTTAAAGCCGGTTAGCGCCTCACCTTCATCTTCGTTCATGGCCAAAATGGTCACATGATCGTTAATAAAGTCTTGCCACCATTTAGGATCTTCTTGAATTAAGAAGCGTGTGCCTAAGGTTAGCACGACAGGCACTTCCGCTTCTTTTGCATATTCAATGGCTGTCATCGCAGCATCTGTAATGCCATCGCCGTCACTGGCACGCATCAAATAAGCGGTTAAAACTAATGCCGAACTGCCTTGGATAACGTCTTTGTTAATAAACTCAGGCGTCAGTTTATCCATTGAGCCTTTGCTGATAGCAAATGTGCGTTCACCACAATCAGAAATCAAGGTAAAACAACGACCAATAGGACCATCAACAGGCTGTAAATAGTTTAAATCGACTTTAGATGAAGTGTTACATAAGTAACGATATGCATAACTGCCAACCATGACTTTTTGGCTCATTACGCCAAATAAAACAGAACGGTCGTCGGCTAAAATAGAATAGTTATGTACTGTGTTTCCGATGGTACCACCAGCAAACTCGTCACTGATCATCTCATTTGATTTAAGCTCGTGATACAGATTATGCGCTTGTTCGTCGTTAATGAGGGTAGAGTTACCTTTAGGTAAACCATAGCGCTCAAGTAATTCGTCTTCGACTTTGGCTTCAATATCGACAAGTGTCTGATCAATGCCACAAATGTAAGTCGAAAATGGCTGTGGTTGCTGGGTAAGTTGAGCCAATAAAGGATCACGACTGTTTACGGGAAAATAGTGCTTTGACTTACGTTGACCGGGAAACTTCATATTGGGCTCTCATAGCTTAGCATCCATGCCAGTGTGATGTTAATTGCCTATGACGACGTTCAACGTTGAAAAGTCGCCCTCTGCGAAAATGGCGGCAGATTTTACCATATATCAACGATAACATTATATTAATTTTAACTTAAAGCGCAGTAATTGTTGCGCTTGTTTCTCACAGTTTGACCTTACGCAGAATAGGGAGGCATTAGTGGAACAATTTTTAGACATAAAAAAACCTGCATCAGCAGGTTTTTATTACGCATTAACATCGTATTTACTTTAATACGTTGGCTAACTGCTCACTCACTTTAGTCACTGACTGAGTACCGTCAAACTTGTTGTACTGAGTGCGACCTTCTGCAGCCACTTTGCCATAGTAATCTACTAATGGTTTAGTTTGCTCGTGGTAAATGCCTAAACGCTTACGAACAGTGCTTTCTTCGTCGTCTGGACGAATAGCAAGCTCTTCACCCGTTACATCATCTTTGCCTTCCACTTTAGGTGGATTAAACACAACATGATAAACACGGCCAGAACCAGAGTGAACACGACGACCGCTCATGCGCTTAACGATTTCTTCGTCAGGCACGTCAATTTCAATCACGTGGTCGATCTCAATGCCATTTTCAGCCATTGCATCTGCTTGAGGAATTGTGCGAGGGAAACCGTCAAGTAGGAAACCTTTTACACAATCATCTTGAGCAATACGCTCTTTCACAAGACCAATAATCAGGTCGTCTGACACTAATTGACCTGCATCCATGACTTTCTTGGCTTCTAAACCTAATGGAGTGCCAGCTTTAACGGCTGCACGCAACATGTCACCGGTTGAGATTTGTGGGATACCATACTGTTCCATAATGAACTGAGCTTGGGTACCTTTACCGGCACCTGGGGCACCCAATAAAATAATGCGCATCTCAAAAGTCCTCTTTTAAGTTTATGTTCTTTTTAGGGCGGCGATTTTCGCACATATACCGCAGTTTTAATAGCGCTTTTGTTATGACATTAGACCTAAATCTAATAAGGTTTGTAACAAAAACGCTAAGGCATGTTTAATACAGTAAGGTATACAATTTACGGCGATATTGATTGGCTAACGCATTGCCCTGTCCTATCGCAGTGAGTATATCCATAAAGGCTTGTTTAACTTTACCGTCTAATGCGCCTAAGTCTTTCTGCAAAATAGCAAACAGCAACTCAAGCGCTTCTTCATTTCGATGCGCTATATTTAATGCTTTTGCCAACGAAACAACCGCGTCTAAATTATCAGGTTGTTCTGTCACACTTTGTTGTAACTGGCGGATCTCGGGAGTATCAGCCGCATCTTCAGCTAAGGCTAATTTGGCCATTAGATTCTGATAATAACTGTCTTGATCCGCTAAACCAATGTGAGCTAATAACGCTTTTGCATCGGCTAACAACCCTTGCTGTAAGGCAACGTCTGCCATTACTAAGCCCACTTCAGCGGCTTGCTGCGCATTGGCATACACGGTTTTAAGCTTCACAGCGAGTTGAGTCAGCTCTTCTGGCGTCAGTTCTCCCTCTGCTAACAGTTGCTTAATCGCATCAAACTCCTGAACCCATAACGGTGGCAAATGTTTGTCGAGTAAATCATTCACCTGTTGTTCAGTTTGTACGCCGGCAAAACCATCGATTGGGCGACCTTTGTCTAGCACCAATGTGGTCGGTAAGTTTTGAATTTGGAAATAATTCGCAATTTCGATTTCAGCTTCACAATCGACTTTAGCCAAAATAAATCGACCAGCCTGAGCTTGTGCTATCTGCTCTAACGTTTGCAGCATCTGTACACTTTCAGGCTGAGGTTGCGCCCAAAATGCTAATACCACCATTTTTTCCATTGAGGTATCGACAACTTGCTGAATGTTTTCTTTGGTTAAATTAATCAGGTAGTCCATGGTGCCCCCGGTATCATCCAAAAACAAAAGCGGACTACTGTCCGCTTTTACTGCTTTAGGTTTGCTTATTTAAAGCTGGCCATTAACATCTGGTTTGTGAGCTTAATAAACGCAGACGGATCGGACAAGCTGCCCTTCTCTGACAGTAACGCTTGTTGTAATAACAAGTTAGACCAATCAGCAAATAACTGTTCGTCGGCTTCGTTATTTAAACGCTCAACCAATGGATGGCTTGGATTAATTTCAAATGTCGGTTTTGACTCTGGTACAGGTTGCCCTGCAGCTTGCATCAATTTAATCATTTGAGTCGACATCTCACCGTCACCAGTCACTACACACGCTGGGGTGTCAGTTAAACGTGAGGTTACTTTCACATCAGACACTTTGTCTGCTAATGCCGCTTTAATACGTTCAACTAACCCTTTAGCTTCTTCTGCCACTTTATCTTGAGCTTCTTTATCAGCTTCATCTTCTAGTGAGCCTAATTCAAGATCGCCTTTGGTAACCGAGTGAAGTTTTTTACCTTTAAACTCATTTAAGTGATTAATTAACCACTCATCAATACGCTCTGACATCAGTAGTACTTCAATGCCTTTTTTGCGTAACAATTCTAAGTGCGGGCTATTTACTGCGGCGTCATGGCTGTCGGCAACGATAAAATAGATTTTATCTTGGCCTTCTTTCATGCGCTCGATGTAGGCGTCTAACGATACGGTAGTCGCTGCTGAATTGTCGTGAGTAGAAGCAAAACGCAGTAAGCCAGCAATACGTTCTTTGTTAGCAAAATCTTCTGCTGGGCCTTCTTTTAATACTTGGCCAAATTCAGCCCAAAATGATTGGTATTTCTCGGCATCATTTTCAGCTAGCTTTTCAAGCATACCAAGTACACGTTTGGTTAACGCTTGACGTAAATTTTTGGTCACTTGGTTGTCTTGCAAGATTTCACGCGATACGTTTAGCGGTAAATCTTTTGAGTCAATTAAGCCTTTTACAAAACGTAAATACGTTGGCATGAACTGCTCAGCATCATCCATCACAAACACACGTTGCACAAACAGTTTTAAGCCGTGTTTATGGTCACGATTGAACATGTCCCACGGAGCTTTAGCCGGAATGTAAACTAAGCTGGTGTATTCTTGCTTACCTTCAACACGGTTGTGAGACCATTTAAGGGCATCGGCATAATCGTGTGAAATATGCTTATAAAATTCTTGATATTCTGCGTCAGTAATATCAGCTTTATTACGTGTCCAAAGCGCAGTGGCTTTGTTCATTGGCTTCCAAGTGCCTTCAGTGGCAGCAATTTTTTCGCCGTCTTCACCTTCTGACTCTGGTTGGCCCGCTTCAAACATTTCTACCGGAATAGAGATATGATCTGAGTATTTAGAAATAATTGAGCGTAAACGGAATTCATCTGCAAACTCAGTTTCTTCATCACGAAGATGTAACGTGATTTCGGTGCCTCGAGTGTTTTTAGTGACGGTTTCAACGTTAAATGAACCTTCACCTTCTGATTCCCACAATACTGCTTCGTTTACCGCATGGCCGGCAGCACGAGTGCGCACAACGACTTTTTTCGCCACGATAAATGCAGAGTAGAAACCGACACCAAATTGGCCAATTAACTGTGAGTCTTTTGATGCTTCACCAGACAAGTTGTTAAAAAAGTCTTTAGTGCCTGATTTAGCAATGGTACCTAAATGCTCGATAACGCCGTCGCGGGTCATACCGATACCATTATCAGAAATAGTAACCGTGCCTTTTTCTTTATCCGTACTCACTCGTACGCGTAATTCGCCATCACCTTCGTATAACGCATCGTCGGTGAGTGCAAGGTAGCGTAATTTGTCTGCTGCATCGGCTGCATTTGAGACTAATTCACGTAAGAAAATCTCTTTATTGGAATACAAAGAGTGGATCATCAAATGCAATAGTTGTTTTACTTCGGTTTGAAAGCCATGAGTTTCTTGTTGAGACATGAATAATTTCCCTTGGTGTTACGTTAATACAAAACGAGTCGAACGATGCACTCGTGTAAAAATCTTCGTTAACCAAGAAATGGGGGGCTTTAAACTGTTTTCAAGGGCTGTTGGATTTTATTGCTCAATATTTCCGCAACAATCCATGTTTATCGACTCTAAAAACATTTTGTGAATAAAAATTGATGACAGTCTGCTCGCTGGAGAGACAATATTGACGGGAAATTCCTGCCAATCAGTGGTTGGCAGGAAAACATAAGATTTTATGAACCGTTAACACAGATATGAGCGATTAAAGCGGAATACGGCCATTAAATGACAAGGCTAGCGTGGTGCTGTCGACATACTCAAGTTCGCCGCCTACGGGTACACCGTGTGCGATACGGCTAATAATCACTTTGTGACGTCTTGCCATGTCAGCAATAAAGTGGGCTGTCGCATCCCCTTCTACAGTGGGATTGGTGGCCAAAATAAGTTCGCTGACATCGTCTGACGCTAAATGACGCTCTAACAGTGCCAGGCCTAGCTCTTCTGGGCCGACACCATCAAGTGGCGATAAATGCCCTAGCAACACAAAGTAACGCCCTGTAAAGTGACCACCGGCTTCAATGGCGAGCACATCTGCAGGTGTTTCAACCACGCAAATGATACCGGCATTAACACGGCGGTGACTCGAACAAATTGGACACAGATCTTGCTCAGTAAAGGTTCGACAACTTTGACAATGCCCTACTTCAGACATGGCTTTTTGTAATGACTCGGCTAATTTCAACCCCACTTTACGTTCACGTTCTAACAACTGAAATGCCATACGCTGCGCAGATTTAGGGCCTACGCCTGGCAAACCACGTAAAGATTGAATTAACTCATCGAGCAAGGGACTAAACTTCATAAAATTGCGAATACCTTAATGACTGATCTAATTGTAATACCATCGACACTGCCCAAAACCCATTCACTGAACGACAATGCTGTGCGATTATTGTCTGAGCTGAGCGTGAATGCAAAGGTTAATCCTTTAAGGAGCATATTTGATCATCGAGTTATTTTTCCGAACGGTAACTAAATACTTTATCTAACGGTAAGTTGAACACTTCTGCGATTTTAAACGCCACCTCAAGTGTCGGCGAGTATTTATTCGATTCAATTGCCATCACTGTTTGCCGAGTCACACCAATGTGTTCCGCTAATTGCTTTTGAGTCATTTCATTATTTAAAAACCGTAGGGTGCGAATTGAGTTCGAAATCCCGATTTTATTGTCATCAGGCTTACTCATAAATATCTCCAGAACGGCCCTTGTACAACTGCACACCATAATGTGCTAATTCCGCCACTAAGAAAGCCCCAACTAAAATGTGTAACGGTAAATGCGGCACGCTTGATTGCATAAACTCGAAATCTTGGGCGGCGATATTATATTGAAATAAGGCTAAAACCACCCCGACTTGTAAAATGATGGCGCTGTATTTGTAGCCCACCAAATTAATCTGCTTTTCTCTCACATCCATCGGCCGAGATAATTCATCGTCGCTGATGAACGCCAATACGATATAACTGACGACCATCAAAACAATAGAGTAAACAATCACCTCAAGTAGCACAGTAGAGAGCCATTCTATGGAGGCGAGTTGCTCTGGTGTGGCATTAACCAACTGACTTAGGTAAAAGTAACTAATGTACGCTGTCACTAAAAAATCGACCGATAACGTCACTTCTCTAAAACTGGTCTCTTGTAACCATTGAATCAACTTCTGCTTATTATCCATGTTAACCTCAACGAACTTAATGTATAAAATATTTAACTTAACATAGCGTAATACATCACAACGATATGTCAAATATTTTATACTTGGAGTTAACTTTGATAAACCAAAGGTGAAACATGCTAATGCGGTTTAATCGTCGTGATAATGTGTTAGCAATACGCATTGGTCATTGCTGATTGGTCATTGGTCATTGGTCATTGGTCAAGCTGACTCTGACGCGAAAACAAAAAAGCTCAAGCATTATGCTTGAGCTTTTTTGTTTGTTGTTAACAACAACGATTAAAACGGCATTTTCATTCCTGGTGGTAATTGCATGCCACCGGTCACTTCGGCCATTTTAGTTTTTTGATTTTCTTCTAGACGACGCGCTGCATCATTACAGGCCGCAGCAATCAAGTCTTCGAGCATTTCTTTGTCATCTTCCATTAAGCTTGGGTCGATTTCAACTTTACGCACGCTGTGGTTACCTGTCATGGTTACTTTAACCAAGCCAGCACCCGCTTCACCCGTCATTTCTGTGCGTGCGATCTCTTCTTGCACTTTTGCCATTTTGTCTTGCATCATTTGGGCTTGTTTCATTAAATTGCCCATACCGCCTTTTCCACCAAACATAGTTTGTCTCTCTCTAATTAGGATTGTTAGCACGTCGCCATAATGACGCTAATCTTACTGAAATAAAATCGATTGGCAATCTAGGCTGAGCATTTTTGAGATGAAGATATGTTCATTCAACCTAAATTACCCGTTATTGATCATGATTGAGCCGTTATTTGAGCAATATCATGGGCAATTTGCGCCAATTGCTCAGGCGGATACTCAATACTATCACTGTCTAACTGCGCAGATAATCGTTGGATCATCCACTGAGTATTATCATCTTGCAAAATTGACTGCTCAGCTTGAGCAATCAATTCGCGATGAAATCGTTTACGTAATTCTAACGGTGTTTCCCGCTTTGGAACAATACCAATTTGAATTTGAACTTCAGTTGGTTGCTGCAAATAATCCGTTAACGCTACTTGCAATTGATCTATCGCAATGGGTGCAGAAAGGTGTTTTTGATCTGGTTTTAATACCAACACCAGTGGATTAGTTTGTGCCTGACACACTGAGTTTACGCCCAACTGCCTTACTCGACCGCCCACAGACACATTAGTCATCACTTTATACCAATGTAAATCAAGCTCATTACCCTCAATACTGTGTGGGGTAAAAGGCACCATTGCGGTTGACGCTTGGAGTGCGTCAGATTTAGCTAATGACTCAGCGGTAATAGTCGGCTTTGATGCCGTTAACGCACTCGAGGTTGGCTCTTTTGCTGCAGAGCCTGCTTGGGCAGATTGTGTTGTCTTTTGCTGAGCAAAATCGGCAAACGTATTAAATGACTCATCACCGGCGGGCTCTACCCACGGCGGCCTATCGTATTGAGTATCGGCATTTGCACTTTTATTTATAGCATGTTGACCACTTGGCACATCATCAGGCGTTTTTACTGACATAGTGGCAGACTCAGATACAGGCTCAGAGGCAGACTCTGGATTAGCCTCTACCTGGCTTGCGTTATGCGGCTCAATCGGCGCATCCTTTACCGACATATCAAGTGATGACTCAAGTGAGGAGTCAGTCGAAGGTTCAAGAGATGATTCAGCTGTTGTCGCAAAGCGTTTCGGTGCTGTAGGTACTTTACTTATGCTAGCTAACTTACCGGCAACGGGTACTTTGGCAGCTTCCGCTTCTTTTTGTTGCAACGCGCCGACATCGGCAATTAACGAATCGCGGCTGGCCAGTACCACATTAAGAAAATCTAACGCATCTTCTTGGTTTACAGCTGTTTCAGCCTCTGATTTTGCCTCAGGTTCTATCGGTGTTTCAGGCGATGAAGTATCTGCAGATGGCGCTTCTGCAGATACACTCAGTGTATTCGTTTGTTCAAATGACTCATGCAAGGGCTGAGATTGATACAAAGACTCAGACTGAGCAGAAAATGTCATATAATAGTCATGATCAGCAGGTTGATAATCACTGTCTTGATCGTAATCACTAAACGAATAGCCGTCAAAAGAATCGTCTGATGAGATATTTGAAGTGCTATCAAGTGGATCATTGGCTGCGTTATCAACAGAAACACCTAAACCGTCGCTCGACTCTGTGGTGTCACTGATGGAATCCAAACCGTCTTGATGTGTAGATTGAACATTTGAATCTTGATGACCATCAACAGCAAGGGCATTGCGCTCAATATCTGTCGTAACGGGCTCAGGCTCTTTCGTATCTAGAGCCGGGGGTTGTGGCATCGTTTTAGTGGGTGATTTATCATTAAAGCCAAAGCTCTCAGCTTGACTCAACAGCACATGTTGTTCTGCTATTAATGCAGCATCCGTGAGTGCTTCATCGACATCGCTAAGCGCATTATCGGGTTCATCATCGCTTAACTCACTTTGCGTCGTGTCATCGTCAGGCGAAGCAGCATCGTTCGATTCTGCCGAGGTTAATTCAGTATCTAGTGGGGTTGCCAAGACTTGGCTTACATTGGCTTGTGTCTCATCCTTTGGCATTAATGCTGCAGGAGCTTCACTTGGTATTGCTTGGCTTACGGATACTGAATCTTTAGGCTTTGGGCTTGTATCTGTGACCTCGTGCGTTTGTGCTAAATCAATTACCGCTGGCGTAGTTGTTACCCAACGTTTGACTTGCTTTTCAGGCGTGAAAGCTACCGCACGAAGCAATGCCATTTCCAGCCCTGATTTTGGATCTGGCGCAAAAGCTAAATCTTTACGGCCATTCAGTAACATTTGATAATACAATTGCACTTGCTCTGGCGATAATTGCTGGGCAAACGCTAGAATTTGCTCACTGAACAGAGACTGTTGAGCGGCTGCAGGAGCAAACTGAGTCAAGGTAATTTGATGCAGTAACTCGAGTAGACTTCGCAACACTTCTTCAGCATCAGCACCAAACGCTAATACTTTTGCCACCATTTGCATCAAAGGCGCGACATCGGCATCACATAAGGTTTTTAATAGCGCAATAACATGCTGTTCATCAATGCTACCGAGCATGGTTTGTACTTGCTCAAGCATCACCTGCCCGCTACCAAACGCAATGGCCTGGTCGGTTAAACTCAACGCATCTCGCATACTGCCATTAGCCGCCTTAGCCAATACATTTAATGCTTGGGATTCAAAAGGCAATTGCTCTTGAGTAATCACGTACTCGAGTTGCTTGCAGATCTCTTGTTGCGACAGACTCTTTAAATTAAATTGCAGACAACGAGATAATACCGTGACCGGTAATTTATGTGGATCAGTGGTCGCCAGCAAAAATTTTACATGTTCAGGGGGTTCTTCTAAGGTTTTTAACAAGGCATTAAAGCTGCTGCGCGACAGCATGTGGACTTCGTCTATGAGGTAGACTTTAAACCGGCCACGAGATGGACGATATTGTACGTTGTCGAGTAATTCGCGGGTATCATCCACTTTGGTGCGCGACGCTGCATCGACCTCAATTAAATCGACAAAACGGCCTTGAGCAATTTCAATACAACTTGAACATTCACCGCAAGGATTAGCGGTTACGCCGGTTTCACAGTTTAGCCCTTTGGCAAAAAGTCGTGCCAAGCTGGTTTTACCGACCCCACGGGTTCCGGTAAACAAATAAGCGTGATGAAGACGTTGCTGACTTAATGCATTAGTGAGTGCCATGAGCACATGGGACTGACCAACCATTTGTTCAAATTTTGCTGGACGCCATTTGCGGGCGAGCACTTGATAAGACATGAAATTCCCCACAGAGAGCTATCGGGAGTCAATCCCATTAAAGGGGATAACAATAACATGCCAAGGGCTGGCATGCTATTGTTGAGCGGGCATTTGATGGACGTTAATGCAGTTAACTGCTTAATAAATTAGCAGTTATTTTAAACTTACTATTCGCCGTCAAACTCACACAAGCTTAATACTTCAATCCCTAAACCTTGTAGGCGCTTTTCGCCGCCAATTTCAGGCAATGAAATAACAAATGCAGCATGGGAAACTTCACCACCCAGTTCACGAATAAGCTTAACCGTTGCTTCGATTGTGCCGCCGGTGGCTAATAAATCATCAATCACTAGCACTTTATCGTTTGCGTTAATCGCATCGGTATGAATTTCTAAAGTGTCTTTACCGTATTCTAATTCATAAGTTTGGCTTATGGTTTCGCGTGGTAATTTACCAGGCTTACGCACAGGCACAAATCCAACGCCAAGTTCAAGTGCTAAAGGTGCACCAAATAAAAAGCCACGCGCTTCTGTGCCAACCACTTTAGTAAAACCTTTTGATTGGTAGTGAGCAACTAAAATGGCAATCGTTGCTTTGTACGCTTCAGCGCTTTCTAACAAGCTGGTGACATCACGAAACATAATGCCTGGCTTTGGATAATCAGGAATGGTTTTAATGCTGTTCTTGATAAGCGCTAAACTGTCTTGGTTCATCATAATTAGTTAACTCTAGTTTAAAAGTGATTACGCAATAAAAAAGTCCACGTGATTGGTGGACTCTGGTAAAAATACTTAAGTGATCTTATGCCCGTTTAATCTCAGTTGCAACTGTCATGCATTAACTGACGATTTATTATTCTAACTCTGGGATCCGCCACAAAAAAAACAACAACACGAGCATCATGCTAAACAACATCATTTTAACCCACACGAGTGGCACAATTACGATGCTAATACAAAAGCTTAGGCTGCTCAATATCATGGCTTTACGCTTTAATGGTCGACTCAAAGCCTTTTTTGATTGCCATTGATGGATCCCTTCGGCAAACCAAGGGTGTGTGACTAACCAATGGTGTAAACGGTCATTTGAACGAGCAAAGCAAAATGCCGATAATAAAATAAAAGGAACAGTTGGCAGTAATGGTAACAAAATGCCCATTAAGCCTAATACTAGGCTGCATAAACCAATAATCAAAAAAAAGCCGCGTTTTAGCGCCATAACCACCCTCGCCATAAACAAAAAACCACTCTATCAGAGTGGTTTAGTAAGGCAATATCATGACAGATTATTCTGAAATAAGCGTTAAATTAATCCAGACACTTTTAACCATGAAAGACTTGCTGGCAATGTTGGAATTAATAAAACCAAAATAAAACCAATAAAATAAACAATGTTAAACGGGTCTTTAAACGGCTGACTCATGATAATTCCTAGATTAAAGTGATATTTATACTGCAATGGCTTACATCAATCATTTAATGATGTTGTTAACAAGTGAGTTAATTAACCCTATGTTGACGTGAAGTCGATCACAAAAGTGGCTCATTTTAGACGCATCTTCACAAAATAAAAACCTTAAAATTACTAAGTCTACTTAGCTAATTGGCCGCTACCACAATCCCCTTCTGTGCGAGTTGCTGCAACAAAGGTAAGCAACCAGATAATAAAGCATCCGTCGACATTTGCGGATAATGCCCACTGAGCCAACTGATAATTTGGTCAACATTAACCGCTTGTTGCGCCCGATCCATTTCTTCAATATAAGCTAACACTTGCGCACTTAACGGCGTAAGTTGTAAGAACGCCACTTCATCTTCACTGTCGCGGTAAACGCAAAAAAAGTGAGCTTGAGCGGTTGGCGCTATAGGTTGGTAATCGACACTGATATGTTGAACATCAAAGCCATATTGAGCAACCTTAGCACTGGCAGCTAAGCTTAAAAATGGGTGCTGCACATTATCACTGTCTAATAATTGCGATACTGCTGTGTCGGGGGCTACGGCGGCGCACAGCTCTAACCATTCATAATGCGCAAGTTGCAGCATAAAGATGGGGTCATGTTCAGACGGAGTATATTGGTGTTGTAAAAATGCGAGAAACTCAGCGGCTATTTCTACGAATATCGGAGTTTGACAATCATGCTTCACAAAAAACTGTTGCACTAACATTTGCCATTGCTCGGCAGTATATAAGCTTTTTAATACCGGAAAGGCACTGGAGACAAAGCCTGAAATATTATTAAAAAACAGCTCTCGGTAAATTGTCATTCGACGTGCTTCAATGCCGTCAGGCAACGGTAAGCTGGGATCACGAATGTAATCCATAAACTGTTGCTGTACGTCAATAAATCCCATTTCAGTTTCCTCAATAATAACAGCGATAACCACGATTTAACTCAACGACTTTACTTATGTAATAGAGCATCTTGTTGATAATGATGAATTTGGTTTATCTCGTTGAGCAAAACGTCTGTTTTAGGAATATTAAAATCTCGTTCGAGCAACGTCGGGTGAACACCGTGCAATTGATAACATTGTTGTAGTAATGTCCATACTGGGTCAATCACATCGGCACCGTGGGTATCGACTTTTAAATCAACGTCTTCGTCATAATGGCCAGCAATATGCAAATAGGCGATACGCTCTGTTGGCATCGCGGCAAGAAATTCATTGGCATCATATTGATGATTAATTGCATTAACATAAATGTTGTTTACATCGAGTAATAATTTGCAGTCAGCTTCTTGTAATACCGCATTCACAAAGGCTTGTTCGCTCATTTGCGCCCCAGGCGCGGCATAAAACGACACATTTTCAAGAATAAAAGGACGTTCAAGAATATCTTCTACTTGCTTGATACGTTTTGCCGTGTGGATCACGGCTTCATCGGTAAACGGTATCGGCATCAAGTCGTACATGTGGCCGGTTCCCGAGCAATAACTTAAATGTTCTGAATATACATTAATGCTGTGACTGTCTAAAAAACGTTTTATATTTTGGACGAATTGAGTGTCTAATGGCGCAGGACTGCCAATTGATAGCGACAAACCATGGCAGAAAAAGGCATGTTGTTCGGTCAATTGTTTAAATTGACGGCCAAATTTACCGCCTAATGTCATCCAGTTTTCAGGCGCGACTTCGAAAAAATCTATTGCTGAAGGAACATGCTGACAAAACTCCGCTAACATTTCGCGACGAAGCCCTAACCCAACACGATCTTGGCGATGAGTATTGCTATGCATAATAGAGTGTGTGTCCTTTAACGATAAAAAACAGATAAAATTAAGGCCTGAATCTCAGGCCTTAATTGTCTCAGATAAGCCAAAGGATTATCTAATAATTGCCGTCAATGATGTTGACTGCTTTTGGGTTATTACTTAACCACTTCAACTACTTTTTTCATTTCTTTGCTAACAGCACCGTCTACCGCTTTTTCAGCAGATTTTTTCATGTCGCCGCCGCACTTGCCTTCGCCACATTTACCTTCAACGGCTTTTTCAGCAGATTTTTTCATGTCGCCACCGCATTTGCCTTCGCCACATTTACCTTCAACGGCTTTTTCAGCAGATTTTTTCATGTCGCCACCGCATTTGCCTTCGCCACATTTACCTTCAACGGCTTTTTCAGCTGACTTTTTCATGTCGCCGCCGCACTTGCCTTCGCCACATTTACCTTCAGCCGCTTTTTCAGCAGACTTTTTCATGTCGCCGCCGCACTTGCCTTCGCCGCACTTACCTTCACCACCATCTAATTGGTAGCCAGCAGTTAATTGTTCAAATCCAAAAGGGTTAGCTTGTACTTCAACAGCAAAACCAGCAGTCATCACAACAGCACCTAACGCTACAGCTACAGTAGTTTGTTTGATTGAGTTCATAATTTTTGTCTTCCTCGTGTCTTGATTATGTAATGGTGACCAACATCATTGCCGGCTTGCATAAAGAGACCTGCCATCTGTTATTTTTATTTCAAAATAAACAAAAAAATGTGAAAAAATTGACATTAAGTAATAAAAAACCAGGCTAGGACGGTGTTAACTTAACACAAAATTAACACCGCAAGAAGAGGGAACATGAGTTAACACCAGCAAGATTGTCGACTATCTTTATGATAAATAGTAAAAAAATGGACTTACTGATAAACCGGAGCGCTTAAAGTGGTGCTTAATGCTGTTATCAACAGATAAACACGGTAAAATAGCGCACTTTTTTATTCAGTAAGGTGTATTGTGCGCGTTATTTTAGCTCCGATGGAAGGCGTGGTTGATGACCATATGCGTGATATTTTATCTACCATTAATCCATTTGATTTAGTGGTCACTGAGTTTGTACGAGTGGTAAACCAGCTATTACCAGAGAAAGTCTTTTACAAATTGTGCCCTGAATTACTTAATCACGGATTAACGCCCTCAGGCACGCCGGTACGTGTGCAATTGTTAGGACAAGAGCCTGAGTGGATGGCCGAAAATGCCATTAGGGCAATTGAATTAGGTTCTAATGGCGTTGACGCTAACTTTGGTTGCCCAGCTAAAACGGTTAATAAAAGTAAAGGTGGCGCTGTATTACTGCAATACCCAGAAAACATCTACAAGATTGTTAAGGCGATGCGTGACGCCGTGCCAAGCGAGCAACCCGTCACCGCTAAAATTCGCTTAGGCTACGAAGATAAATCATTGTTTATGGAAAACGCCTTAGCGGTATATGAAGCAGGTGCATCAGAATTAGCAATTCATGCACGCAGTAAAACAGACGGATATAAACCACCTGCTTACTGGGAATACATCACAGAAGTGCGCAAACGATTACCTATACCGGTTATCGCCAATGGCGAAATTTGGAATGCCGCAGATGCTCAACGTTGCATAGATGTCACAGGCTGTGACAGTGTCATGATTGGCCGCGGTGCAATTTCGTTACCCAATTTAGGCGATACCATCAAAACGGGGGCAACGCCCTATACCTGGTTACAAACGCTCACGCTGTTAATGAGTTATACAGAAAAAGAACTCAGTGGCCGGAAATCAGATTATTATCCTTCACGTATTAAACAATGGTTTAGCTACTTGAATCGTCAATATCCTGAAGCAGATGCCTTGTTTCGTGAGTTACGGATTTATAAAACTACCGAAGAGATAGTGAAGGTGCTGCAACAGGCACATCAGTCTTTACGCTAATGTTTATCGCCTCAGGTTGTATACTTTTACTGCCTGAGTGCAAAAATCTACTTCAGAATTGATCTTCGTCATAACCTGCGTTTTTTTTGTGCCTAGAATAGAATTTCTAGTGACATTATCAGCAAAGGTTATTTCAGTTGCACAACTATCAGGACATACTGCAAAAATTACAACAACTTGAACTCAAATTGAGATACGAGTTATTGCTTATTATCAAGGATATTTCACCAGACGCGAGTCAACTCGCTCACGCAGCGACACTCGGGGATATTATCGATTTCCTGTCGCAAGTAAAATTGGCCAACACCGACCTATTCACTCAATTAATGAAACTCGATGCCGCATTATGCCAACTCGATCTCGGTCTCTATGGTCTATGTTCTGACTGTGAAATGGACATCGACGCAGGTAGGTTACAGCTAGATCCCACAGAACAACGCTGCAGGCATTGCCAACAGAAATACCTTAATGAACATAGACTAGAGCTTAGGTTAAATCACTAAACATCTATCAACCAACAGATACAAAATACAGATACAAAAAAGCCTACATTTCTGTAGGCTTTTTATCACGTTAAATGAGCACTACTGAGCACTCATTATTATTAGACGTTCTAGAACTTAAGCGTTACACCACCGAAGTATTGACGACCAATGGTGTCATATACTTCAGATACAGTACCGCCAGAAGGACCGTTAGAAACACGTGATGGCTCTTCGTCGCTTAAGTTTTTAACACCTGCGGTTAGGGTAATCATATCAGTAACATAATAAGTGCCAGAAACATTATGGTACAGAATTGCATCCACTTTATCGCCTGTATTTAGATCGTCCATTTCGCCAATGTAACGGTTGAAGTAGCTAACGCTCCAGCTATCTTGACCAGTTGAAACACTAAAGTTATTGCGAACTTTCGCGTAAGCACCAAAGTTACCGTCGATAGTATCAGTGTAATCTTGACCATCTTGCTCGAAATTAACAAGATAAGTCATGTCATTATTAATTTTCCAATCTAAACCTAAACCTTCAAAGTTATAAGCTAAATTGAAGTCAACACCACTAGTGTCTTGATAGCCTACGTTAGTCAATGCATTAGTTAAGTTACGTAAATCACCATCTTGAGTAATACTAAAAGTTTCACAAGCAGACGTTATTCCAGCTTGACAGTCGTCTAAACCTGCTTGAGTGTCTAAACGCGCAATTGCGTCATCAACTTTGAAGCGCCAGTAATCTAATGTTACAGACATACCTTCAACGTAACTAGGTGAGTAAACCAAACCTGCTGTGTATGATTCTGACTCCTCAGGTTTTAGATCGGGATCTGATGTACGATTGACTAATATTTGACCTGTTTGATCAGCTTCTGATAACCAAGGATCTGTTAGGTAATCGAATGATCCTGAATTACCTGCGTACAATTCAGATACACTTGGAGCACGGAAACCTGTTGCTGCTACACCTCGAACCATAAGTTCATCAGTCGCTTCGTAAGTTAAGCCGATTTTCCATGTGCTTGCTTTACCAAAGGTAGAATAATCATCTAAACGCATTGCAAATTCACCGGTTAACTTATCAGTGAAAGGTACGCTAACCTCTTGGAAAAAAGAGATAACGTTGTAATTACCTTTAGTCGGATCTTGTTGGGCTGCAGTACTTTCACCTGCTACAACAATTGCATCAGGGTTATAGAAACCACTTTCACGACGGTATTCTGCACCGATAGCAAAACCGATTGCACCAGCTGATAATTCAAATAACTCACCATTTAAGCCTGCTGACAGAGTTTGCTGTTCGTTTCCACCGTTAGCTTTCTCTGAATATCCAACTGCATCTTTTTGCTGTTGAGTTAATGGTGCGCCAGAAAACCATGAATCTTGATCAGCATAAATAGAATTGATCATGTCATTTGCATTGATAGAATTATCAACTGATGTAGACGCTTCGTTCTTACCGAAGGTATAAGACACATCCCAATTCATACCAGTATTAACATCTAACAAACCGGCTAAACCTGCAGACATGCGCCATGTATTCGTATCTTGAGAATATATACGAGGACCTACATCCTTGGTACGTCTGGCATAGAACACTTGACCGTTTTCATCAGCTGCTATCCCTGCTGCAGACATACTGCTATCAATAGTCATACAGTTTAAAGGGTCTACACCTGGTTGTCCGCACACATCTAAATAAATCTGAGCTGGTTGACCGGCTAACTGTTGGTTTGAGCGACGGTTAGTATAAATAGCATCTGCAGTTAATACGACGTCATTACCTAATTCTTGTGTCATATTCGCAAACAAGCTACGACGCTCACTTGGTGTTTGGTAGTAACTATCTTGAGTATAATCATAACGCTCGTAAAGATCAGCGCGAGGTACCCAGTTACCATTAGAGTCTCTTGATAAGCCTTCCAACGTGCCTGTAGGAATAATGCTACTTGTCCCTAATTCGGTCCAATCACGGTCTGACTGCACAATTTCACGACGGTCAGAGAAAGCGGCACCAATTGTGTAGTTGCCGCCATCGGTATTGAAACCGTAAAGCATACTTAAATCACCGTTTTCGCCATCACCTTTATCGGTGCCACTGCCAGTAACGTCCAACTGTAAACCTTCAAAATCTTTCTTGGTAATAATGTTAACTACACCGGCAATCGCATCTGAACCGTAAACCGCTGAGGCGCCGTCTTTTAAGATCTCAACACGTGCAATCATTGCTACTGGAATAGAGTTCAAATCAACAGAGCTATCTGCACCTGAACCTGAGTTAACCATACGGCGTCCATTGACCAATACCAAAGTACGCTGTGAACCCATACCGCGCAAATCAACTTGTGCAACACCATCTGCACCGTTGTTTGTACTAGAGCCAACAGCGGCACCTGCCATTGAAGTTTGTGCTTGCAGTAATTGGTCAACAGATGTGAAACCTTCAGCGCGAATAGCTTCAGCTGAAATGATGGTTACGGGTGAAGCGGTTTCCATATCCTGGCGTTGAATACGTGAACCGGTGACTTCGATTCTTTCAACTTTCTGTTCGTCTGCAGCAATAACGGCTGAAGAAAACAAACCTGTCGTTGCCACACTTGTTGCTGCTACAGCTAATAAACTGCGACGGATCGCTTTTGCTGTCAATGTTACTGAACTCATGAATAACTCCCTATAACTTGGAATAAAATAAAACAAGTCGTTATATTTTTAATTATGAATAATCGGTTTAACCAATTACTGAAAACATTATTAATGAATAAAAAACTTTTAGTCAATATGGGCAACATGTGAACAACATCGCAAAACAGCTTAAAAGTCATAATTAATTTGACTTAATAAAAACCTTACAATTCAATGTAATACAAAAAAATACTTTTATTGTTATTTTGTTGTTATTTTTATAGCGCAAAAACAGTACAAACTTAACACCAATAAAATACAAATAAATTTATTTAAAAAAACAGAAAGAAAACATAAAAAACATATTTGCAACAATCGATCACATATTGTATCAATCATTAAATCGTAATATTTTTAAATTTATTTTTTTATTGAACTAAAAACAATCAGAATGCTCTCTCATAATTACTGATTAATTATTCAGTAATTCACTAAAAGCTATTTCATACGCTATTCTTTATTCAATATATGTTAAATACTGTTCACCATAATCAGAACTAAAAGCCCTTTTTTTAGCTCGAAATACATACTAATTAACGTGTAAAACCTCGAAAGTTAATCATTTTCACAGCGTTTTTTATTAACGTAAAATTTACAATTAATGGCATGTAATGAGTAAATGGTATTTTGTTATTAGCCTTCTTCACCCTATACGCTGAAACGGTTAGAGTCATATATAACCGCGAGTCATTTAAATATTCAGAGCCAAATGATGCTGTCTGCATACAAGCATGAGTTATACCCATCCGTCTAATAAGTGACCAATCAGAATGCGTCCAGCATTTTTTGATTGAGGCGCAGTCATGGCTATTTCCCTTTAAATATCGAGAACGCACAACAAAAGCTGCTGGGCATTCCTTTCTTGCGGGTTGTAAAAGGGTTGCGAGAAATAGAAATCGTACTGATGGAAAATAGAATAATTGACGGTATATCTCGCTATCTATTTTCTACTCGGTAATTTGTGGGTATGGCGTTGAGTTGTGTTGAATGTTGTACTTGATGAGATCCTTGATGTGATAATTGATGCGTTGTTTGATTGGGTGCTAAGCATGACGATATTTGTCTTGCTGATGTCACCATGCAAAACAACTCGTTATAATCTTGATTAAGGATTCAATGCTCGCAATACCAATCCTCATTAATCACTAACAATGGCTAACAATGGCTAACAATGGCTAACAATGACGATTTGATGTTGTCGAGTCAATTTGTACAAAAAATGTCGACTACTGACTGGTTACAATAGCCAAATCACAGGCAATAAAAAAGGAGCCTAAGCTCCTTTTATTTATCTTTTAAGCGAAGATTAACGAGTGCGTGGGCACACTTCTTCAGCGCTGAAGAAGTAAGCAATTTCACGTGCTGCTGATTCAACTGCATCAGAACCGTGAACTGCGTTTTCGTCGATGCTTGCCGCGTAATCTGCACGTAAAGTGCCACGAGCAGCTTCAGCTGGGTTAGTTGCACCCATGATTTCGCGGTTAGCAAGAACAGCGTTTTCGCCTTCTAACACTTGAACCACTACTGGACCAGAAGTCATGAAAGACACTAAAGCACCAAAGAAAGGACGTGCGCTGTGTTCAGCGTAGAAGCCTTCAGCTTGTTCTTTAGAAAGGTGTACCATTTTAGAAGCAATGATCTTAAGACCCGCTGATTCAAAACGGTTATAAATTGCACCGATGTGGTTTTTAGCAACTGCATCTGGCTTGATAATAGAAAATGTGCGTTCGATCGCCATAACTAGCTTCCTTAATGTGAGCAAGTTTAAAAAATTCGCGCGGATTATACGTAATTAAACTCAAAAAGCCTAGTTTTATCATCTATCACAGTAACATTTGAGCATTTGTTTACGTCATTTATATTAACAAGCGGCAATTTCCTTGCTTTGCTTGTTCACTTTAGCGGCGTTTTTTTCAAGAAAACAGATAATGGCATCCGCAACATCTTTTTGAGTTGCGCCTTCAATACCTTCAAGCCCTGGTGAAGAGTTCACTTCCATTACCACAGGACCGTGGTTAGAACGCAATAAATCAACACCTGCGACATTTAATCCCATTGTACGCGCGGCACGCAGTGCAACTGAGCGTTCTTGTGGTGACAACTTAACTAAGGTCGCACTGCCGCCGCGGTGAAGGTTTGAACGGAACTCACCCGGTTTTGCCTGGCGTTTCATTGCAGCAATGACTTTATCGCCTAAGACAAAACAACGAATATCAGCACCTTGGGCTTCAGCAATATATTCTTGCACCATAATGTTGGCTTTAAGGCCCATAAAGGCTTCTAGCACGCTTTCTGCGGCTTTACGGGTTTCAGCAAGTACCACGCCAATACCTTGTGTGCCTTCAAGCAGTTTAACCACTAATGGCGCGCCGCCAACCATATCGATTAAGTCAGGAATGTCACTTGGCTTGTTAGCAAAACCAGTAATCGGTAAACCAATGCCTTGTCTTGACAACAACTGCATTGAACGAAGCTTGTCACGTGAACGCGCAATACCAATTGAGCTATTAACCGCATATACGCCCATCATTTCTAATTGACGAAGCACTGCAGAACCATAAAAAGTAACCGAAGCGCCAATCCGTGGGATCACGGCATCAAAATGACCTAAGTCTTTACCTGCCATATGAATGCTAGGTTTAGTCATGTTGATGTTCATATAACACTTTAATGGGTTGATTACTTTAACTTCATGTCCGCGGGCGACAGCAGCTTCGACTAAGCGACGAGTAGAATATAATTGCGGGCCTTGAGACAGTATTGCGATGCGCACAGAGTGCTCCAAAATAGGAATTTTCGCGCATCATACGCTGAGTTGATTTAAAATCAATGACTGGTGACACAAATAATTAACCCGCTCAAATTTAGCGAAAAAATAACCTTAAATGCACTTAATCATTGTAGGCTAAAAGGCGAAGTTAGAAGCTGAAACTTGATGTAGATAAGTCTCAATAAGGTCGCAAGCAATTGAGAATAGATCATACCGCTGGCACAACAAAAAGAGATTATTGAGCCTCTTTTGGTGCCAGCAGCATACAGCTAATGCATTCCAACGACCTGTTTTGTCGCGTTAATTAACGCAACAGAGTCATACCCTACACCTTGCTTAAACACATATTGCATTTGCTGAATAGCACTGGTGTCTTGGCTAAGGTCGCCATTAATTAACACTAAGTCAGCGCGCTTACCGACTTCCACCGAGCCGATTAATTTATCTCTACCTAAATAACTGGCTCCATTTAAGCTCGATATTTTAATCGCTTGTTCAATGCTAAAACCTGACTCAACTAACAACTCAACCATGCGCTGGTTAGAAAACCCAGCAACAACACCACCAAAGCCAGTGGGGTCGGTTCCGGCCATTAATAAACCGCCGGCTTCAACAAACCGTTTTTCCAATTTACGCATTTTCTCAAACACGACTGGCCATGTCGCATCTTGTTGCTGTGAAATTTTTTGCCAGTTATTTTCGTAATGAGTTTTGAGTTGTGGAATTAACGCCTCTAACGCCAGAGGATAAGCTTTAGGCCTACCTTTTGTGTAGGTTTCATAAACGGTTAGCGTTGAAGTCAGCGCAACCTTCTTATCCACTAAATGTTTAATCAGACTAGCCACTTCAGGAGAATCTATGTCTAAATCGACTAAAGATTGATGCGCCGTTTTTGGGCACTCTCCTGCGACTTTATCTTTAACGAAATCAGTTGCCGCAAAAAAGCCGTGTTCCAAATTATCAATGCCTAAATCAGCGGCCTCTCTATAAGTGATAGAACATAAATGCGCGGTGACTTTTTGATCGCGTTGATGCGCTTGATCAATCACGGTGCTAAGTTCAGACGGGCTAATTTGCATGTAAGCTTTATATGATGTGACACCTTCATAACTCCAATAATCAATCATCTTTTTCGCATTTTCAGCATCACGTAACGATTTAAGTTTTAAAATCGGTAAACCGGGTCCATTCAAATATGGCGCGGTAACATCAATGTCCGGACCAAAAGTGGTGCCTTGTTGAATCGCATCACGCACGTTTAAGTCGCCATAGGGCGCTGTTGTACCGGCCGTTCTTACCGTTGTCGCCCCGCCAGCTAAATACAGTTTAGGAAAGCTGTAGAGCATTTCAGTATAATGAGCATTACCCGTTGGGTAAAACATGTGTTCGTGCATCATTACAAGGCCAGGGATAACACTTTTACCAGCGCCATTAATCACCTTAGTCCCTTCTGCAATATCAGCGTTACTGGCATCGCCAACATAAGTAATCACACTATTTGTCATTATTATGGTTTGGTTGGGTTTCATTTTAGCGCCAGTACCATCGATAAGTTTGACACCCACTAACGCAATAACTGGTTGATTATAAGCGACATATGGGTTTTGCTGATGACTAGTATCAGTAGTTTCAGCCATTACCTCGGTGCTAAACACACTTAATCCACTGACAACACTCGCAACGATGTACTTTTTAGATAAAGATAAAAGAGTCATAACCCATTCCTGTTTAATGCTGCAATAAAAAGAAAAAAAGTAGCCACTTATCCATGTGGCCATAAAAAGACAAACTGCGCTTAACCGAGGTTCTGCTTAAAAGACTGAGTCAATATATTAAGTAGATACTCGCTAAACATTATTTGATGACTGATGACTTAGCTGCGATACATTCTATTTCTACCTTGGCATTTAACGCTAAACCGCTGACACCAAAAGTACTTCTGCAGGATATGGCGGCTTAAAAAAAGCACTGTACACTTGATTGAATTTGCCAAAGTCATTGATGTCAGCCAACATCACAGTGCATTTAACTACATCACTGAGTTGATAATCTGATTGCATCAACGTGTGTTTAATATTACTAAGCGTCGCGAGAGTTTCAGCCTCTACTCCACCCATAACCAATTGCTTAGTGTTGTTATCAAGCCCAATCTGCCCAGACAAATACAAAGTGTGATTAACCTTAACTGCTTCAGAAAAAGGCAATGAATTGCTTTTATTATGGTTAATAAACTGCACTGATTGATGTTCCTGTTGTGCAGCAGATACCTGAGTAATACTGGCTACGGATACTGCAGCAATAACATTCAATACCGTCAATCTAAATTGGAAAGGTTTCATTTTTGCCTCGTTAATAGGAGTAAACCGCAACATTGATGGCTGACATTTCTTATTAAGCCATTGCTTTATTTGCTATTATTTTATTTGTTGTTGCAGTAATCACATCGACCTCGCCACAAACACTTTTATGCGAATCATAATTCACATAATGTACTTGAGACGCATCAATATTGCAAACAACTGTTGCTAAGGAGCCGAATGAAAGCCAACTAACGCTTAAGCAGACTTTAAATAAGCCACTAATACTTTGGGGAGTTCGGCAGCAAACGCATCAAGAGAGAGCTTACTGGCTAATGCGGGAGTTAAGGTGGGATACAATACTTTATCTAATAACGTCGACACCATCATAAACACCGCTAAATCAGCAGATTGGCTTTTATCTATCACCGTTATTTCTGATTGGTGTCTTAATATTAAGGCTGAAATACGTTGGTAAATATTCTCACGATTAACCAATTTATCTGACGCTATAATCTCAGAATGCAAGCGTGAATTGAGGTGCAGTGTACGGAATATACTCTGTCGGCTACATAAAAACTGACATGTCTGCTGGCAAATATATTGTAATGCTTGAGTTAAATCGTTGCAGTGTTGTTGTTCTAACTCACTCACCCACAAGTCAAGATCATGGCCAAAATCTTGATATAGCAATGGCAGCAGTGACTCTTTATCTTTAAAACGCCGGTAAAAAGTGCCTACTGATACACCAGCATGTTCTGCTAAATCTTTGATACTGATGTGTTCGAAAAATTTATCCTGTAAGCAATGATGTAATGCAGCAATCAATTTTTGTTGGGTATCTTGGCTGCGTCGTTGTTTCGGCTGGAAAATGGTTGTCTCAGGCATAATAAAGGTACAGATGGTGACGTGATTAAAGTGATGATGCGAAAATTCATCCTAAACAGCAACACTAAACTGTATATTCAGTTGGATAAGATCCAAAAAAGGGTAATGACATCATCATTACCCTTGTTAATTTACGACTATTTTTAGCCTTCGCTAACCATATTGACCGTGTACTTAGGAATATCAATCACCATGTCACAATCAACTACTTTAGCTTGGCAAGATAAACGACTCTCAGGTTCTAAACCCCAAGCTTTATCAAGCATGTCGTCTTCTAGCTCATCACTTTCTTCAAGTTGATTAAAGCCTTCACGCACGACAACGTGGCATGTAGTGCAAGCACACGATTTTTCACATGCGTGTTCTATATGAATACCATTGCGCAATGCAACGTTTAAAATGGTCTCACCAACTTCTGCTTCAAGTACTGCGCCGTCTGGACAAAGCTCTTGATGGGGTAAAAATACTAACTGTGGCATTATTTCACCTATATGTTATTGACCGACTGCCCTTTTAGCGCCGTTCTAATAGAATTATCCATGCGTCGAGACGCAAAATCTTGAGTTTTATCATCAAGGCTAGCAATTGCTTTCTCGATGGCATCAACATCGTCTTGCTGTGCAGTAACGTCAAGTAACGCAATGGCGTCTGTTAATTGCTTACGCTCTTGCTCATCAAGTAAGTCACCGTCTTTGCCTAATGCGGCATTTAATGACTCTATCACTCGCGCCGCTTCTACTTTTTGTTCCGCAAGCATACGACGAGTAATGTCATCTTTTGCATACTTCATTGAATCTTTTAGCATGGTTGCTATTTCAGTGTCAGACAAACCAAATGAAGGCTTAACCTGAATGGTGGTTTTCACTTCGGTGGATTTCTCCATCGCCGTGACACTGAGTAATCCATCTGCATCCACTTGGAAAGTCACACGAATGTGTGCAGCACCTGCGGCCATAGCCGGAATACCATGTAGCGTAAAACGCGCTAATGAACGGCAATCTTCAACCAATTCACGCTCACCCTGTACCACATGAAAAGCCATCGCCGTTTGGCCGTCTTTAAACGTGGTAAATTCTTGTGCGCGTGCGACCGGAATAGTCGTGTTACGTGTAACGACCTTTTCAACCAATCCGCCCATGGTTTCAACACCAAGCGATAATGGAATGACATCTAACAATAATAAGTCAGATTCAGGTTTGTTTCCGACCAAAATATCGGCTTGGATCGCTGCACCAATCGCCACAACACGATCGGGGTCTATAGAGGTGAGTGGTGTTTTCTTAAAGAAAGCTTCCACTTGTTCACGCACTAAAGGTACACGCGTTGATCCACCCACCATAACCGTTTCAATCACTTCATCAACGCTTACACCCGCGTCACGAAGCGTACGACGGCAACTGCCAATCGTCTTTTTCACTAATGCGCCAATCAGTTCATTGAATAATGATTTATCAACTAAAGCGGTTAAAGACTGATTATCAATCAACACTTGCGCTTCAACACTGTCGTTATCGGTGAGTGCTTCTTTCACTCGGCGAGCTTCAATCAATAATTGACGTGCTAGCTGATTGTTGGGTTCGGTGATATTCCACACTTGTTGTAAGTGACTCACTAAAAGATGATCAAAGTCATCACCGCCAAGTGCAGAATCGCCACCGGTTGCCAGTACTTCAAAAACACCGCGATTTAAACGCAGCACAGAAATATCAAACGTGCCGCCACCTAAGTCGTAAATGGCAATCACGCCTTCTTGCTTAGAATCTAATCCGTAAGCAATAGCCGCTGCGGTAGGCTCGTTCAATAAACGTAATACTTTGACGCCTAATAATTCAGCGGCATCTTTAGTGCCTTGACGTTGAGCATCATCAAAATACGCGGGGACGGTAATCACGATACCTTGTAGCTCACCGCCTAATGTTGATTCTGCGCGCGCAATTAATGGCTTTAGAATTTCAGCCGACACCTGTACAGGGTTAACATGTCCTGTTGGCGTGCTAAACACCGGCAAACCATTTTCGCTAGCATGCAATACATAGGGCAGTTTATGTACTCCAGATTGCACATCAGCAAGACTGCGTCCCATAAATCGCTTAACAGAGACGATGGTATTTTGCGGATCAACAGCCGATTTAGCTTGCGCCTCATAACCCACCTGTACCGCGTCTTGGCCATAATGCACGACCGACGGTAAAGAATGACGACCATTATCATCAGCTAAGGTCGATGCTAGGCCACTTCTCACTGTCGCCACTAACGAGTTTGTTGTACCAAGATCGATACCCACTGCCAAACGGTGTTGGTGTGGTGCGGCGCTTTGGCCAGGTTCTGCAATTTGCAACAGTGCCATAGTGTTCCAACTTGTTGTGTTATTGATTAGCCATGCTAATCATAAAATTTGAATGTACTGATTAACTAATCCAGTAAGCTATCTTCAATACGGGCCAATTCATCTTGCAATTTTGCCATAAACTTTAGCTTACGAATTTGATCTGCAGCCAATAATGCATCAGCATCTTCACTCGATGCGAGTAACGAGGTTAATTTAGTCGACAGCGTCGATTCAAATTCGCCAAAAGAGTCGTATAACTCGTCAATTAAGTCTTGAGGTGCATTACTGTGCTGGATGTCTTCTAATGCTTCACGCCACTCCATCTGTTGCATCAAAAATGCACCATCTTTAAGTGTGGTGGTTTCGTGGCTTAATTCAATACCACGCAAGCTCAACATATGTTCAGCACGACGTAAGGGATTTTTTAAGGTTTGATAGCCATCATTAACTTGCGAAGTACGCTGTACCGATAGCAATTTTTGTTGCTCGGTATCGTTAGCAAATTTATCGGGATGAACCGCCCTTTGCAGTTCGCGGTAGCGCTCTGCAAGTAAGGCGGTGTCGATATCAAAGGCAGGTTCTAGATTGAACAGATCGAAATAATTCATGGGCAGATATCATGCTTACGGTTTTCGATAAAACGGCAAAGGCGAATAATTAAACGGTAAAACTCTCACCGCAACCACACTCGCCTTTTGCATTTGGGTTATTGAACTGGAAACCTTCATTAAGGCCTTCTTTGACAAAATCCAGTTCAATACCTTGCAAATAGATAAAGCTCTTAGCATCGATGATGATATTCACACCATCGATAGTATAAAGCTCATCATCGTCATTGAGATCGTCAACGAACTCAATGACGTATGCCATACCTGAACAACCTGATGTTCTCAATCCAAGGCGCAAGCCGAGGCCTTTCCCGCGATTAGCAAGAAACGATCTAACTCGGTCTGCCGCTGCGGGGGTCATTGAAATAGCCATCTTAACTCCAGGTATTACTTAGCTTGTCTGCTTTTATACTCTTCAATTGCTGCTTTAATGGCATCTTCTGCCAAAATTGAGCAATGAATTTTAACCGGCGGCAACGCTAACTCTTCAGCAATATCAGCATTTTTGATGGTTGCTGCTTCGTCAACACTTTTGCCTTTAACCCATTCTGTGACAAGCGAGCTTGATGCAATCGCGCTGCCACATCCGTAGGTTTTGAATTTTGCATCTTCAATAATGCCATCAGCATTAATTTTAAGTTGCAGCTTCATTACGTCACCACATGCAGGTGCGCCAACCATACCGGTGACTACTGATGGATCGTTTTTGTCAAATGAACCTACGTTACGTGGGTTTTCATAATGATCGATTACTTTTTCGCTATAAGCCATGATACTGCTCCAAAATCTTTGTCGTTATACGATTAATGATGTGCCCATTGAACCTGATTCAGGTCAATACCATCTTTGAACATCTCCCATAAAGGAGACATTTCACGTAACTTATCAATTGATTCAGTTATCGTTTTGATAGCGTGTTCAATTTCTTCATCGGTAGTAAAGCGGCCAAGAGAGAAACGAATTGAGCTGTGTGCCATTTCATCGTTTAGACCTAAAGCACGTAATACGTAGCTCGGCTCTAAACTGGCTGATGTACAGGCAGAACCTGAAGAAACCGCTAAGTCTTTTAGTGCCATCATTAACGATTCACCTTCAACAAAGTTGAAGCTCACGTTAAAGATACCGCTGTAGCGTTGTTCCATATCACCGTTGATATAAGTTTCTTCGATGTGCTTGATGCCGTTCCATAACTTGTCACGAAGACGAGTAATGCGCGCGCTGTCTTCAGCCATATCTAGCTTAGCGACTGCTGCAGCTTCACCTAAACCTACAATTTGATGCGTTGCAAGTGTACCACTGCGCATACCACGCTCGTGCCCACCGCCATGCATTTGTGATTCAAGACGAATACGAGGCTTACGACGGACATATAACGCGCCGATACCTTTAGGACCGTACATCTTGTGACCTGAAATCGAAATCAAATCAACTTTTGTAGTTTGCACATCAATCGGTAATTTACCTGCGCTTTGCGCAGCATCCATGTGGAAGAAAATACCTTTTGAACGACATAACTCACCAATCGCATTGATATCATGAACTACACCAATTTCGTTGTTAACATGCATGATGCTAACCAAAATAGTGTCATCACGCATGGCCGCTTCTAAGCGTTCCATTGGGATGATGCCGTTGGCTTCTGGCTCAAGGTAAGTGACTTCATAACCTTCACGCTCTAACTGACGGCAAGTGTCTAACGTTGCCTTATGTTCAGTTTTGCTGGTGATGATGTGCTTGCCCTTTTTATGATAAAAATGAGCAATACCTTTAATCGCAAGGTTACTTGATTCTGTCGCACCTGATGTGAATACGATTTCACGGTGATCAGCATTAATCAAATCAGCAACTTGATTACGGGCGACATCAACCGCCTCTTCTGCTTGCCAACCATAACGATGTGAACGCGATGCTGGATTACCAAACACGCCGTCCATTGTCATGTGTTGCATCATTTTTTCTGCGACACGCGGATCTACAGGGGTTGTTGCGGCATAATCTAAATAGATAGGAAGCTTCATAACACACTCCGTACTTAGCAGTCTCAGATGAGGCTACATACAACGTACAAATAATAATTATATTCAATCAACATAGTTGAGTTACAAACTCACTCTATGTTCCTTTTGTATTTCATCTTGCTTTAACGAGATAAACTGAACGTCTCGCTTTTGCATTAAGCCCGCAAGCGAAATACCATCTAAAAACTCAGAAATTTGTTTACTTAAGTCACCCCATAACGAATGGGTTAGGCAACGAGTACCGCTTTGGCAGTTACCTTTTCCTTGACAACGAGTGGCGTCTACAGATTCATCAACAGCATGCACGACCATACCAACTGATATATCAACGGCTTCTAAACCTAAACGGTAACCACCACCGGGTCCGCGAACACTCGACACTAGACCATGTTTACGTAACTTAGCGAAGAGTTGTTCAAGATAAGACAAAGAGATACCTTGTCTTTCAGAAATATCGGCTAAGGGCACTGGACCAGTAGCTGAGTGAATAGCAACATCCAGCATAGCTGTCACTGCATAGCGACCTTTTGATGTAAGTTTCATAACTTGTACTGCTCCCAAAAAGTATGCAGTAATTTCACCATACCCGACTAATTTAGTCAAGTATTAATCCTACTAAACTAGTCGGGTATTAAGACATGTCTTATAACAAAAAGGTTTAATTTTTCGCTGGGGTATTTAACCTTTTTATCTTGTAAGATTCAATGCCGACAAGGCAATTAATCGCATTATCGGCTATTTATTTGACCTGAATCTACAATGACTTAGCTATCGTTAAATACTTGGATCAAACTTGTCTATATCTTGTTTACGATTACTTGCCGCATTTCGTTCAGCTTCATCAAACGCATCTACGGTTAATTCTGGCAACTTTTTGGTACACACATCACCGCCCATTTGCTGGATCGCTTGACACAACTCTTGGACTTTTGAATCCATTAAATGCATGTGATCAAGCATTTGGCCTATTGCATTCGCCACCGGGTCGGGATTATCTGGTGATACCGCATAGGCATCAAAACCATACTTTTTAGCCATTTCTGTGCGACGTTCGGTTTTCTCTTTTGACTGATTAGTGGGTGTAGCCACCACACGACCAGGTATACCCACGACGGTATTATCAACAGCCACATCTTTTACAACCACAGAATTCGACCCCACGCGGGCACCGTCATGCATGGTAATAGGCCCTAATATTTTAGCGCCTGCACCAATAACTACGTTGTTCCCCAAGGTCGGATGGCGTTTGCCTGGCTGCCAAGTCGTCCCGCCCAACGTCACGCTATGATAAAGCGTGCAATCGTCGCCAATTTCGGCCGTTTCACCAATAACAACGCCCATACCATGGTCGATAAAGAAACGTCGACCTATTGTAGCGCCGGGATGAATTTCAACCCCAGTTAACCACCGAGAAAAGGTCGATAAACATCGTGAAGTAAAGCGCCAATTAGCTCGCCAAAGTTTATGACTGATACGATGGATCCAAATTGCGTGCATACCGGGATAGTTAAATATAATCTCGAGAGTACTGTTTGCCGCAGGATCGCGGTGATAAATCGACTCGATGTCTTCTTTAATTCTAGCAATGACGCCCATGGTGTGTTCCTTACGGATTAATCTTGTTTATCCATTTTCTTGTCAACGGAAGTCAAAATGCCACGAAGAATATTCATCTCAGGGGCTTCAATACGCGCACGAGTGTATAAACGACGTAACTTTGTCATGACTTGACCAGGGTGGTTTTTGATCACAAAACCCGTTTTGGACAAGGTTGACTCTAAATGAACAAAGAATCGTTCTAACTCAACCGTTAACGGATACGCTTCAGTTTCAGGCGCTGCTTCGGTTTGCGCTAAATGAGCAACTCGAGTTTCATAACAAATGATTTGCACAGCTTGAGCTAAGTTTAGTGAGCTGTATTCAGGGTTGGCAGGAATAGCCACATGATAAGTACATTGTTGTAATTCTTCATTACTTAACCCGTGATTCTCACGGCCAAATACAATTGCCACTGGACCCGTAAGACTTTCTTGAGTCAATTTTAGACCCGCTTCACGTGGATCTAGCATAGGCCAATCTAATGTACGACTACGCGCACTGGTTGCAATCACTAAACTGCAATCGGCAATCGCTTCTTGTAAAGAGTCGACCGTAGTGAGATTTTTTAATATATCAGATGCACCTGCAGCAAGCGCGATAGATTGACCATCAGGCTCGGTACGCGGTTCTGCAAGATATAAATTAGATAAACCCATGGTTTTCATTGCTCTGGCGGTAGAGCCAATGTTACCTGGGTGAGATGTTCCAACTAAAACAACACGAATATTACTGAGCATGAACGACTTTCTTTTGACAAAAAATATTGCCCATATATTAACACAGTCGTTGTTTATTACGTTATATGAAAATCTGCATTTGATATAATCTCTAAATTAAGTATAATGCGGGCGCTATTTTACTCGTTCTTTAACATCCAGGGGATTGCAATGCATCCAATGTTGACTATTGCCACACGCGCTGCACGCGCTGCGGGCCAAACTATTATGCGCGCCTATACTGAACTTGACCGTGTTGAGGTTAGCAGTAAAGGTATTAATGATTTTGTGACTAGTGTAGACAAGGAAGCAGAAGCAACTATTACTTATCAAATTCGTAAATCTTACCCAGATCACACTATCGTGGGCGAAGAAGACGGTGAAAACCGTGGTACTGACAAAGATTACGTTTGGATAGTTGATCCTTTGGATGGCACTAACAACTTCGTTCGTGGTATTCCTCATTTCGCAGTTTCTATCGCAGTTCAATATAAAGGCAAAATTGAAGTTGCCGTTATTTACGATCCTGTTCGCGAAGAACTGTTCTCTGCCGTACGCGGTAAAGGCGCTAAGCTAAACGATTTCCGTTTACGTGTAACCAATGTTAACGACCTTAGCAATACCATGATTGGTACTGGCTTCCCATTCAAGGCTCGTCAACACACTGACACCTACATGGCTATTTTAGCTGAAGTATTCCCGCAGTGTGCCGATTTACGCCGTACCGGTTCTGCAGCATTAGACCTAGCTTACGTTGCAGCTGGCCGTTTAGATGGTTTCTTCGAAATTGGTCTAAAGCCATGGGACATCGCAGCTGGCGACTTAATTTGTCGTGAAGCTGGCGGCACCGTCACTGACTTTATGGGTGCTCACAACTACATGACATCTGGCAATATTGTGGCTGGTAGTCCAAAAGTAACCACGCAATTGGTTAAAACCATACGTCCGTTACTAAACGAAGGATTAAAGCGCTAAGCTTTCCCCTCGACAAGACATGATTAAACACCGCTAGTAGCATTTATGGCTATTAGCGGTTTTTTTGTCTTTGAATTTGCTAAAGTTGAGCCAGATCACTGGGCAAATTATCGAAACTCACCGATAATGGATATTCATTTGCGTCCAGAATAACCATTATGCCATTACATAAAGCGAAAGATTTAAGCATCAAATCCTTAAAGAGCTTTGAACATCTAGTCCTGTTCATTATTGCCCTAGCCACCTTATTTGCTATCGGTGAAGAAATTCTCCACATGATCGCTATTCGCACCGTTGAATTAGCCGACTTACTCTTGCTGTTCATTTACCTTGAAGTACTTGCCATGGTGGTTAACTACATCGAGTCGGGTAAGCTCCCAATTCGCATGCCGTTATACATTGCCATCGTCGCGTTAGCGCGTTATCTCATTTTAGACATGAAGGCCATGGAAGACTGGCGCATTTTAGCGATATCGCTATCGACCATCGTATTGGCGTGTACTGTCATTGTGATCCGTTGGGGTCAGTTAAAAATGCCTTACCCTAAAAACCAAGATTACGACAATTAGAATAGCGTCATTAAAACCAAGGTTATTGAACATTAACTCTGCCTTAGCGCTTGCTTAACAAAGTAATTATGCTAACAATAAGATTAATCGTAGCAAGACAACACCCATTAATTCAGTGTTTTGATTTTCAAGGAGCGACAGTATGGGCCAAGAGCCAACAGGATTTGACGAAAAACGCGGTTCACTTAGAGTTGATATGGAAGCAGAACGGGTACGTTTAGATTGGATAAACGCCCAAGGTGAGTCTTGCCTGGACTATGGGGTTTGCATTGATTTAGCCCGAAAAGGCGTATTGCTAGACTTTAAAGCGGCTTTTAAACTTGGTGATCTCATCGCAATTACCTTCAACGAAAACACGCCTAAGCAAAATACCATTAAAGGCCAAGTGTGTCGCTGTATCGAATGCACTCCACAAAGCTACCATATTGCGCTGCAATTAATTTAACGCATTGAATATTCCATGCAGTCTGAGTGGGCTGCTCTATACTCAATAGATAACCAGCATCACCCATTTGCGACGTTATACGACGTTAAGCATAGAGGACCGAAACATGATATTGCTCGTTGGTGGAGAAAAAGGTGGCAGCGGAAAAAGCTGTTTAGCGCAAAACCTTGCGGTATACATAACCCAAAAATTCGATGCCAATGTGTTGATGGTAGATTGCGATCCTCAGCGTACCACATCAGATTGGATCCAAGCCCGAAACAATGACCCCAGCTTAAAAGCCATTAATTGTATTCAACTCTATGGCAAAATTCGTAATGATCTGTTGAGCCTCGATGAGCGATTTGACTATGTTATTGTCGATTGTGGCGGCCAAGATAACCTCGCGATGCGTGCAGCGATGTCAGTGGCAACTTATGTGGTAATTCCATTAAGACCAAAGCGCCGCGACCTAAAAACATTGCCGCACATGGAAGACATGCTTAGCACCTGTAAAATGGTTAACCCTAAAATGGTGGCGTCGATTGTGATTACTCAATGCCCTGCACTACCGTCACAAGGTAAGCGTATTTTAGAAGCCAAAGAGGTTGTGCAATCATTTGGATTACGTGCGCTAGACTCGGTCACCTTTAGTCGTAATATCTACGATGACAGCGAAGAAAGCGGCTCGTCGGTCCTCGAAATCGAACCCGAAGGTAAAGCGGCCGACGAAATTCGCGCCATTGCCGATGAGCTTTTTGCCATACCGCCAGAAAATCGTTATGAGTTTAACTGATCTCAAGCGTAAAAAGCCCAAAGACACCCTCCAAAAGGTGTCTGTGGATGACTTTATTGAAGATGCAAATAACTATGCATTAGGTAAAACAGCGGGGCAAATAGCACCGAGTCAAACTACGGCACAGTTTCTTAAAGGTCTCGATAAAAAGAGCACTAAAATCTATCGCCATGCGACATTTACTCTCACCGAAAAAAGCATTTCACAACTTGATGAAATTGCCAAAACCACCAAAGTGGCTAAATCTAAAATTCTCAGAGTCCTGATAGATGAATTTTATCAGCAACATGACAACGACCAATTAACCATATTAAGTAAGTCGTCTCGTTAACCGCACTTGATTTTCCGTAATATTATTCACGCATTCTAATTTAGCTCCGCGACCTTAGTCGGGTATGCAACTGCCCTCTAATACCATTATTTTGTGAGAAACCATGTCGTTGATTTTATTACTCACGCAACAAATGTGCGTGTAACTCGTTATCGTCTACTTAGTCAGTAAAACACCGCTATTTAAATTTTTTGCTGAGGGTTCAAAGCGCCTATCGCACAAAGTTTTTATTTATGTGGTGTTTTCACTTTTTGTATTATGGCGACCTATTTTGGTGAGCAAACTACCGGTGCAATTGCCAATACTCGAACCATGGGCGCTGTGCTCGGCGGATTATTAGGTGGACCAGTGACCGGTTTTTTCGTGGGTCTCACCGGTGGATTACACCGCTATTCTATGGGCGGATTTACCGATATAGCCTGCGCAATATCCACAACCCTTGAAGGTCTATCAGCGGGGTTAGTCAGCTACTACTTAAACAAAGCAGGCAAATCAGAGTCGGTGTATTCACCGTCTAAAGTCTTTATGGTGACATTTTGTGCTGAACTGATGCAAATGAGCCTAATTTTATTAATTGCTAAACCTTTCGATCAAGCCTGGGCTTTGGTTTATGTTATTGCACCGCCAATGTTACTCATTAACTCGCTTGGTGCAGCCATGTTTATGAGTATCGTTCGCGATCAAAAAGCCATGTTCGATAAATTGTCATCGAGCTTTTCAACTAATGCGCTGAAAATCGCCGAACGCAGTGTCGGTATTTTATCGAAAGGGTTTAACGAAGAGTCTAGCCAAAAAGTCGCGCAAATCATCATTGAAGAAACCCGTGTTGGTGCGGTTGCCATTACTGACCGTCATAAATTATTGGCCTTTATCGGTATTGGCGCCGACCATCATTTACCTAATACGCCGATTTCGTCTCAAATAACCTTAGATGCCATAGCTCAAAATGAAGTCATGTTTGCTGACGGCGTAGACACTACCTATACTTGCTCAATCTCGAATCATTGTAATCTTGGCTCAAGTTTAGTGATCCCACTGCGTAGCAACGACGAAGTCGTCGGTACCATTAAATTGTATGAGCCTAAAAATAAGTTGTTTTTAAATATCAATCGCACCCTAGGTGAAGGAATTGCACGTCTGCTGTCTAACCAAATTCTATATGGCCGCTTTGAACAACAAAAAAACTTACTCATGCAAGCCGAAATTAAATTACTCCACGCCCAGGTTAATCCACATTTTTTATTTAATGCCTTAAATACCATTGGCGCGATTATTAGTCGTGACCCACCCATGGCCAAAAAGCTGATTAAACAATTATCGCAATTTTTGCGCATCAACCTCACTCGCACCACAGGTTTGGTCACCCTAGCTGATGAGCTAGAACATATCGATGCTTATCTCGCCATTGAGCATGCGCGGTTTATCGACAAGCTTAATGTCAGCATCAACATTCCCGCCATTTATCATCATCACAAAATGCCTGCATTTACCTTACAACCATTAATTGAAAATGCAGTAAAACATGGCACATCATTGTTGTTAGACGAAGGCGTGATAAATGTTGAAGCCAGCACCGACGGCAATGACCTACTCCTCAGTGTTACTGACAATGCCGGGTTATACCAACCTTCAACCAATACTGAGGGACTAGGCATGAACTTAGTCCATAAACGATTACAAAATCTTTTTGGTGAACAATACGGTATCGAGGTTCACTGCAAAACAGATGAATTCACTTGTGTGCAAGTGCGTATTCCCCTTGAAGAGGCCACATTATGATCCGCTGTTTAATTATTGACGATGAGCCCTTTGCCCGCCAAGAAGTAGCCGATCTTCTGGAGAAACACTCTGATATTGAAGTCCTAGCGCAATGTGGTAATGCGATAGAAGCGTTACAGCACATTAATCGATTAAAACCCGACCTGATTTTTGTTGATATCCAAATGCCACGGATAAATGGAATGGAATTAATTGCCATGCTCAATCCTGAGCAAATGCCTCGGGCGGTATTTATCACCGCCTTTGACGAATACGCAATAAAGGCATTTGATAACAATGCTTTTGATTATTTATTAAAACCCATAGATGAAAAGCGCTTCAATCAAACATTAGAGAAAGTCAGAGCCAATATGGCACCTCAACTCTTAGATCCCATCTTACCTAAGCGATTAGTGCATTTACCCTGTTACAGCGGCAGTAAACTTAAAGTGGTTACCACAGCTGATGTGGAGTTTATCGTCAGTGATGTAGGCGGTATTCACGTACATTGTCGTCACGGTTTTAGTCATACGCAATTAACACTTAAAGTGCTCGAAGAAAAAACCGCGTTATTTCGCTGCCATAAACAATACCTACTCTCACCTGATGCTATCTCTGAAATTGAAATAACCGACACAGGAGCAGATGTCACCACTCACAGTGGCGCTAAAGTGCCTGTTTCACGCCGCTATCTTAAAGAATTAAAGCAATTATTAGGCTTTTAATAGTATGTTGATGCGAGACAGGTAACACGCTTTCCCAAGGGTAAAACGCTTGAAGCGCATTATTTACCGCTTAACCCGTCAATTAAACCTGTTACCGAGTTTGACCCCTATTAGACACTAAGATGCATTAACCTTGTCTTACTATATTTATGGGGAGATATAAAATGACTTGGTTTCTACTCTGTGTTGGTTTACTCATTGGTGGGTATTTTATTTACGGGGCTTTTGTCGAAAAAGTATTCGGCATTAACACTCAACGACAAACACCTGCTTTTACTCAGACTGATGGTGTCGATTTTGTGCCTATGTCTAAAGGTAAAGTCTATTTAATTCAATTATTGAACATTGCTGGCGTGGGCCCTATTTTTGGCCCCATTTTAGGGGCGTTATATGGTCCAGCCGCCATGTTATGGATTGTGTTGGGTTGTATATTTGCAGGTGCTGTACACGATTACTTTTCAGGTATGTTGTCGGTTCGTAATAACGGCCAATCAGTGCCTAACCTAGCCGGTAAATATTTAGGTAAAAACGCAAAACACTTTATGAACCTGTTTGCGATTATCTTATTATTACTCGTCGGTGTGGTATTTATCTCTGCGCCAGCAGGCTTACTCAGTAAATTAACCGGGTTTGATGTAACCATATTTGTCGGCATTATTTTCTGCTACTACCTTATTGCTACCATCGTACCCATCGACAAAATCATTGGCCGTTTTTACCCTTTCTTTGGCGCACTGTTAGTGTTTATGTCTCTTGGCTTAACCATCGCATTAATGCTGTCAACTGAACACACCATGCTACCTGGTTTTGAAATGGGTGACTTCTTCACTAACCTTAATCCTAACGATATGCCATTATGGCCTGCGCTGTTCATCACCATCGCGTGTGGTGCAGTATCAGGATTCCATGCTACGCAATCTCCATTAATGGCGCGTTGTGTTGAAAACGAATCAAACGGTCGCTTTGTGTTTTTTGGTGCCATGATTGGTGAGGGTGTTATCGCACTGATTTGGTGTGCTATTGCATTGTCATTCTTTGGTGGTGTTGAAGGCCTTAATGCGGGTATGGCAGGCAACCCTGCAAACGTAGTATACGAAGCATCAAATGGGTTACTTGGCGCATTTGGTGGTTTCTTAGCTATCCTCGGTGTCATTGTACTGCCTATCACTTCTGGTGATACCGCGTTCCGCTCTGCTCGCTTAATCTTGGCTGAGTTCTTTAACATCAAACAAGTTGCACTGCCTAAACGCCTAGTGCTAGCGCTACCATTGTTTGCCATCGGTGCAATATTAACCCAAGTCGACTTCGGTATTATCTGGCGCTACTTTGGTGTCGCTAACCAAACCACGGCAGTGTTAATGCTGTGGACCGCTGCAGCATACTTGCTGCGCCATAATAAATTCCACTGGATATGTACGGTTCCGGCAATGTTTATGACCTGTGTGGTAATAAGTTTTATGCTTAACTCATCAACGTTAGGAGCAGGCTTACCCATGACAGTATCAACGGTTGCTGGCATGGTAACCACAGCGATTATTGCGGCACTGATTATTATTAAAACCAAAGGTAAAGGTGATATTGATTCAGACGATGAAGACAGCATCAATTTAGCCAACGAACAGTAATACTTACATCATCAGCAAAACGGCAGCCTCGACTGCCGTTTTGCATTGATATCACTTTGGCAGCAATGTGGGTATAATATTGGCAAATTTAATTAGCTCTCACGGCCCATGACACAAGCAAACAACCCACTTCACGGCATAAAGCTGGAAACTATTGTTACCGAACTGGTTGAAAAATACGGTTGGGAAGAACTCGGCTCGAGGATCAACATCCAGTGTTTTAAAGACAATCCGAGTGTAAAATCGAGTTTAAAGTTTTTACGCAAAACACAGTGGGCACGTGACAAAGTTGAATACTTGTACCTTAGAGTAAACAAGTTACCTTTACCGCCACCTAAAGATGACTCTCGCAGGTCCGCGTCTAAGCCTCAACATGCTGCGGCTAAAAAGCCTCAAACGGTTAAATCGCCAACCAGCAAATCAACCGATACACCGGGTAAGCCTGTCAATGCCAACATTTGGGGCAACGGATAATAGATAAACAAAAAAGTGCTGAATATTCAGCACTTTTTTTGTTTACGTTTCGGCTATTGATGTCTTTTAAATGCACACTCTTACAGTGTAAATATTTAAAGTGTAATTAATTACACTTTAAATAATGTAACGCCCATCACCCGTTTAAATAGTCTATAACGGGAATTCAAAAATCAAGCGCCATACTTTTAAACCGCCGCCGACTTGATAACTTAACCCGATATGATCAATTTCAACACTGTCTAAGCCAATAGCCGAAAAATTAATCGGTTTAGAGAAAGCCAAAGTCGAGCCGATTTCATAAGTGTATGACGTTAGGACATTTTCACCGACTGGCGTGACAAACTTAAGTTGGTTAAAGTACCAGTGCCCTGCAACAAACACTCTCGGTTCAACCCGAATATCATCCCATTGCCAATCGTAATTCAAGGCAAAATCAATACCTGTTTTTAGCACCGAATAACCTTCAGTGCTGTCGTTTTGATTGCTCTTATAACCTGCATAGTAAAGACGATTAACCCACACAGGGCTGTATTCAGCGGAGCCGAAACGATACAGGCTCGACAAGCCAGTAGAGTAAATACCCACATGACTATGGGTCGAAAAGTTATGACCGTATCCCAAATCCACGTAAGACTCTAACGTCAATTGGTCGTCCACCAGCCAATGATATTCAATACCAGGAGTCAGAGTTAGCGTACCGACGCTTTTAGGAAAACTACCACCAGGCAAGTCATTAAAAGAATAATCAAAAAAACCAAATGATGCCGTTAAGCGTAATTTCAACAGATGATCGTCAGACTCTTCAAGATCAAAGCCTAAAGGAATATTCACCACAGCCGCACTTTGCCCAGAGGTGCGATAAATACCGCTGCCTAAATAATTGGCGAAAGCGTAGTGTGAAGCATCGGGTTCGGAGGTTATCTCTTCTGCGGCAGCAGCATGATGAGTCGTCAAGATGGAAGGTAAAACGAGTGCAGAAACAAGCCAAGCTGAACGTAAAAAACGACACGATGATAAACCCACAAGACTATGATGTCGCCTTTGATTTATCACCATATCGTTATTGTTCGATCTGCTTATTCGTCGTTGAAATGGTATTCAGACATCATATGACCAAGTTCAGTTGATTTGGTCTTCAAATATGACTCGTTGTACCGATTTTTACCCACTTGCAGTGGAATACGTTCAGAGACTTCAATACCTGCATTTTGCATCGCCATGACTTTACGCGGATTATTGGTCATTAGGCTGACTTTTTCTACGCCAATTTTTTTTAGCATAGGTAAAATCATGTCGTACTTACGCATATCGGCTTCAAAGCCTAAACGCTCATTGGCTTCAACGGTATTGGCACCGGCATCTTGTAATTCGTAAGCACGGATTTTATTCAACAAACCAATACCACGACCTTCTTGGCGAAGGTACAGCAAAAAGCCTTGACCTTTTTCTGCAATGTTCTGCATCGCAGCCTGTAATTGAAAACCACAATCACAGCGCAAGCTGAATAATGCATCCCCTGTTAAGCACTCAGAATGAATACGACCTAACATAGCTTGAGTGGGATCAAGTTGACCAAATGTCAATGCAACGTGTTCTTTACCTGTCGCGGTTTCTTCAAAACCGTGCATGTCAAAAACACCCCAAGGAGTGGGTAATTTAGATGTTGCGATATATTTTATCGACATGAATTAACCTTACGACAACTAACTGTAAAAGAAAATATTAAAACTTAGCAGGGGCAAAACCAGTCACTTCTTTAATGCCCATTTCGCGGCCTAATGCCGTCATTGGATGCACCACAATCAGACCTTTTACAGACTTATTCAATTTGCCCATATCAGCTTGTTCAGCTTTCGTTAATGAACGCTTGAAGCCAAGTGTTTTTAACGCTGTGCCTTCTTTACTTAACTCACGAGTTTGCTGGCCTTTAGTGCTGGCAATACGCTTAGTTACAGTGGCGATCTCTTTCTTAAACTGCATGATAACCGTGGCATCACCACGTTGTTCAGCCGCTGCTAATTTACGACGAAACTTGTCTAACTTATCATTTAATGTTTGCAGTTCTTGCTTTAAATTCATTTGGTTACCTTAAATACTTTGGTGTGTTATTGAATAGGCTACTTAGTTGTATACCTCACAACACCTTTTCGGATGCAGATTATATACCCAAACCCACCTAATATGCGACAACCAAACACTGCATATATGAATCAGCCAACAACTTTATGCCTCTCAAGTGTCATGTTAAACAATGATTTTAAAAAAAAGGCAACGCCCTAAAACACCCTTTTTATTTATCCAGTGCTTATTCTACAACCAAACCGGATAAACATTGTGCAGTCTCGCGTTCTCGCAAACGTTTTTATCACATTTATGTGTAAACCTCATTGCAATCTTTATGATAATCATTATCATTCGCAGCAATTCCATCAAAGGTATCCGTTATGACATCGCTAAGACTCTCGCTACTGGCTATTGCCTGCCAAAGTGTTTTATTTCCTGTTTATGCTCAAGACTCAACGCCAACAGAATCAAATACTCCAACTCAAGCATCATCTGAGGATTATGAACGCATTACCGTATATGGTCGCCAAAACCAAGTGGTAATGAATTCTGGCCTTGCAACGAAATCAGATATGTCGCTGATGGAAACCCCCGCTGCGGTAGTGATTGTTGACGAAGCATTAATCGATGCCCAAGGCGTCAGTAACATGCAAGATTTAATTCGTAATATCAGTGGTGTGACCCAAGCGGGTAATAACTACGGTATTGGTGACAACCTCGTCATTCGAGGCCTAGGAGCAAACTACACCTATGACGGCATGTATGGTGGCGCAGGACTTGGCAACACCTTTAACCCTACCCGTTCGCTCACTAATGTCAGTTCAGTTGAAGTGTTAAAAGGCCCTGCAACCGGATTGTACGGAATGGGAAGCGCTGGCGGCGTAATGAATTTAATAGAAAAGAAGCCAGAGTTTGTCAGTAAGCATGTTATGGAAGCTGAAGTGGGTCAATGGGACACATATTCATTTATGGCTGATAGCACAGGTGCTGTCACTGACGATGTCGCCTATCGTGTGGTAGCCAAAAGTGCTCGCAGTGACGGATACCGCGATTTAGGAACCGACCGCGACGAAGTCTACGGCTCGCTAAAGTTTGTGTTGAACGACAATCAAAACCTCATGCTGTCTACCGCTTACATAAACGATTCTATTCCCGTAGATTCCATTGGCCACCCAATCCGGATTTATAATGCGGCTTCTGTTGATGGTAAAACGGCAGACAAGGTAAGTTGGCAAGATTTGGTTAATGACCCTACCAGCAGTGGCGTGCAGCTTACCGATGAGCAGCGTCAACAACTGGCTAATTCACTGAGTGCATCAGATGGTGAAACACCTTACGATTTTGGTCACAATGGCTTAATTTCACCAATGGCAAAAGATAACGAAGGTGAAGAGTTACGTTTCAAACTGACTCACAACATTTACTTAACCGATAACCTGTTTTTAAACCAACAATTGCAATACCGAAATTATGAAACCAGTTTTGCTCGCCAAACTGGCGCGTATAACTACGTGTATTGGGAACGAAATGGCATCATTAACCAAGACCCACGCGCGCCGTTAGTTGAAGATGAAGTGTTATATCCTTACGCCGCTCGCCGTCAGGAGTATCGTAAAGTTTCTGCCGATGAACAATCTTGGCAATACTTTGCTGACTTACGTTACGACTTTGACATTGGCAATATCGAAAACGAACTACTGATTAATGCTAACTTTGAAGACCGCACAATTCGCTTCAAACAATACTCAATTTGGGATGCCGATTACGTATTAAAAGACAGCAATGGCGATGTATCTTACCAAGGTACCCTGCCATACATTTACGATATTCGTAACCCCAACTGGGCCGAAGGCGAATTTGAAGATTACGATCCATTACTGACCAGTAATTACAATAAAACCGTCACCGCATGGGGGTTAGGCGTACAACATGTCGGATACCTTGGTGCTGGCTTTACCAGCCGTATTGGGGTGGCATTTAATGAAATTAAGCAAACCTATGAACATCTCGGTGTTGATTCCCGTTACAGCTCAAGCTTAGCTGAGCCACAACCAGAAGCGGACACAACAGATAACGGAATTACCTTCAATCTTGGCTTAACGTATATGCCAACGGATGATGTTTCAATTTTCGTTAATCACTCTAAAGGTCGTACAGCCTACAGTGTGTTGGGCGATGTTACCGGCAATGAAGCCGACCGCGAAGACTCAGAATCGGTCAGTAATGACTTAGGCGTGCGTTTCAAAGCGTTTGATGATCAACTATTAGCCTCATTAGTCTTTTTTAAATCATCACGGACTAATATTGCCTACAGTAACCCTGACTACGACAGCAGTGCGGTAACCTCTACAATAGACCCTTATTTTTACGACGGCAGTGAAGATACTAAAGGCGTCGAGCTCGATTTAAATGCCAATTTAAATGAACAGTGGAAAGTGAACGTTAATGGCGTTTACCAAGATGCTCGCGACAATCAAGATCCTAATAGCAGTGATTATGGTCAACACCAGAAAGGCGTGCCATACCTTACAGCAAGTGCCTGGGTGACTTATGCAGCAGAACTGAGTTTACCCGCGCCAGTATCGGTAAGCTTAGGGGCTGAATATGTCGGTGAACGCAGCACCAACTCAAGCTCATTTGGTATTCCAGACGGTTATGTGCCAAGTTACACCGTATTTGACACGGCCATCAGCTATGATGTTGAACGGTATAAAATTCAGCTCAATATTAATAACTTACTTAACAAGTCATATTACGACAAAGCCATGTTCCTAGGCGGTTTACCTGGCGAAGAACGTAACGCTAAGTTAACGGTAACCTACCGTATCTAATCAACACCACTCAACACAACACAACACACTGCCAGCACGTGACCGTGCTTGGCAGTGTTTTTGTTTATGGGGGTATTACTTTATGATGACGGGCATTAATCAACCTGAACTCAGGTTAATCAATAAAGAGGGATAATCTACTCCCCTTCATTAAGGACAATATTTAATGGCCGACAGTTTAGTTAACTCATATACCTTGCCTAACGGTGGCATCATCCCTAACCGTGTTGCCAAAGCCGCCATGGAAGAAAATCTTGCCAATGCAAAACAACAACCTGATAGCGCGCTGCTTGCACTTTACGATGCGTGGGCAAAAGGTGGCGTGGGTTTAATGATTACCGGTAATGTCATGGTTGACCGTTATGCCATGACAGGTCCTGGTGGCGTCGCGTTAGAGGCCGATAGTGATATAGCGCCATTTACACAGTGGGCCAGCATTGCTAAGCAAAAACAGGCCCGAGTGTGGATGCAAATAAACCACCCTGGCAGACAAGTGTTTAAAGCCATGGGCGGTAAAAACCTAGCGCCGTCGGCTATCGCATTAGATTTAGGCAAGCATTCATCGATGTTTTCACAGCCTAAAGCCATGACTCATGATGATATTTATGATGTGATTAACCGCTTTGTGACCACAGCGAGTTTGGCCCAACAAGCAGGCTTTGATGGTGTGCAAATCCATGCTGCCCACGGTTATTTACTCGCACAATTTTTGTCACCGCTCACTAACAAGCGCAGCGATGAATGGGGCGGCAGTCTTGAAAATAGATCAAAGTTACTGCTTGAAGTGGTTAAGCAAGTCAGGCTGCGCTGCGGAGATAAATTTGATATCGCAGTTAAGCTTAATTCAGCTGACTTTCAACGAGGCGGTTTTGATATTGACGATGCCGAAAAAGTCATTGCTATGCTGGCGCAATATCAGGTTGATATGGTGGAATTATCTGGCGGCAGTTATGAAGCACCGGCCATGCAAGGCAGAAGTGCAGACGAACGAACCCTCGCCCGCGAAGCTTATTTTCTCAGTTTAACCAGCCAATTAGTGGCAAGTTCGCCCATTCCATTAATGTTAACCGGAGGCATTCGGCGTAAAGCCGTTGCCGAACAAGTGCTCGATGCAGGCTTTGCATTATGTGGCATTGCCAGTGCACTGGCATTTTACCCTAGCTTAGTAAACACCTGGCAAACTCAGCCCGACTTTACGCCAGAGTTACCGAGAGTCGACTGGCAAAGTAAGCCGTTGGCGGGATTAGCGACGATGGCCATCATTAAACGTCAATTAAGACGTATGAGCCAGGGACACACACCACAAACCGATGATTCACCAGTGTGGAGTTTATTGGTCGATCAATTTAAAACCAAACAACGGACAAAACGTTATCGCAAGATGCTCGGGATCACTCACGGGTAAATCGATGCACAATCTGATTACTGCTTCCGCGCCACAATAGCGCGGGATCAGCATTTTCTTGCTCAAACTTACCGTCAATCAATACATCAACAAGTGCAACCACAGCTTGTTGCGCCTCGCTTAACTCATCAAGCTGATAACCGCTCCACAGCCAAATGTCTTTGTCTGGACATTCTTGCCTAACCCGTTTAACTAATTGGAGTATGGTTTCAACATTAACAGGATGCAGTGGATCGCCACCGCTCAACGTTAAGCCTCGACGCTTTATGCGGTTATCATTTAAATCTGCAATAATTTGATCTTCAAGCGCTTGAATATATAGGTGGCCAGCATCAGGTCGCCAGGTGTTTTGGTTATAACACCCTTTACACGCATGTTCACACCCACTGACAAATAACGTACAGCGGGTGCCCTCGCCATTGACTACATCAACACTGTGATAAGCACTGTAATGCATTACAAATGTTTCACTCTGCGTTTAACTTCTTCTTGTTTACCAAAATTAAATGGTCTTGCATCTGGGCTGCCTAAATAGCCACATACCCGGCGAGTCACCGACACACGGCTCGGCTCATGGTTGCCACACTTGGGGCAAACAAAACCTTTGCTGGTACAATTAAACTCACCAATAAAGCCGCAATCATAACATTCATCAATGGGAGTATTGGTGCCGTAATAAGGCACTCGGTTGTAACTGTAATCCCACACGTTTTCTAATGCTTCAATGTTATGTTGCATATTGGGGTATTCGCCGTAGCAAATAAACCCACCATTAGCGATTGCCGGATAAGGCTGTTCAAAATCAATTTTATCGAACGGGTTAACTTTTTTCTCAACATCTAAATGGAAGCTATTAGTGTAATAGCCTTTATCGGTCACGCCCGCAACGACGCCAAATTGTGCGGTATCAAGCTGACAAAAACGGCTGCATAGATTTTCGCTTGGGGTGCTGTATAGGCTAAAACCATAACCGGTTTCTTGTTTCCAGGATTCGGTAGCTTGCTTGAGCTTACTGATAATCGCCACCGCTTTATCGCGAAGTGCAGCATCATCAAACACATGTTTATCAGCACCATAAATGGCATTGATGGTTTCGTGCAAACCAATAAAGCCTAATGAAATAGACGCGCGGCCATTTTTAAAAATTTCACTGACATCATCATCCGCTTTTAAGCGAACGCCACACGCACCTTCCATATATAAAATCGGTGCAACACGGGCTTTAACGCCTTCTAAACGGGCAATACGGGTATCGAGCGCTTTACGAGCGATTAATAAACGTTTTTCAAGTAACTGATAAAAACGTTGCTCATCGTTATCTGCCTCTAAGGCAATACGCGGTAAGTTTAAGCTCACCACGCCGAGGTTGTTACGCCCTTCATGCACCAGTTGCCCGTTTTCTTCATAGGCGCCTAAAAAGGAGCGACAACCCATTGGAGTTTTAAACGAACCGGTGACTTTGACCACTTGCTCATAATTTAAAATATCGGGGTACATGCGCATACTTGAACATGTGAGCGCCATTTTTTTAATGCCGTAATTAATGTCAGTTGCTTTATGGTTAACGCCATCTTTAATCGCAAATACCAATTTAGGGAACACTGCTGTTTTGCGGTTTTTTCCAAGGCCAGCCATGCGCACTGTGAGCATCGATTGTTGGATTAACCGCGATTCCCATGAGGTCCCTAATCCAAAGCCAAAGGTCACAAAGGGTGTTTGTCCGTTAGCGGTATGTAAGGTGTTGACCTCATACTCTAAAGACTGGAAGGCATCGTGACATTCTTTCTCGGTTTGCGTCATCGCAAAACCTTCTTCATCGGCTACTTGCCACTTTTTCGCCACTGCAAGGTGTTTTTGATAACTTTTTTGCACAAACTCAGCTAACACTTCATCGATGCGATTAATGGTTGTGCCACCATAAATATGGCTCGCCACCTGGGCAATAATTTGCGCCGTGACCGCTGTCGCAGTCGAAATGGATTTAGGCGTGTCAATTTCAGCATTACCCATTTTAAAGCCATGAGTTAACATGCCTGCTAAATCAATCAACATACAGTTAAACATCGGGAAAAATGGCGCGTAGTCTAAATCGTGATAATGGATTTCGCCTTTTTCATGGGCGGCGACCACATCTTTTGGGAGCAAATGCGTTTTGGCGTAATGCTTAGCCACAATTCCGGCTAACAAGTCACGTTGAGTGGGAATCACCTTGGCGTCTTTATTGGCATTTTCGTTTAAAATGGCACTGTCAGACTGTTCAACTAAGCCACGAATAGCGCAATTTAATTTACTTTGTGCTTCACGGTGTTTATCGCGATCATGGCGATATTCAATGTAATGGCGCGCAACAGATTTGAATGGACCCGACATTAACAAGACTTCAACGGCATCTTGTAAGTCATGAATATCTACCTGGGCTTTATCAGCCATTTGCGCTTGTACCGTTTCAGCCAATTCAAGTGCATATTTGTGATCTGCTTGCCCCGCAGAATCCATTGCAGCCACTACCGCATCTTTAATACGACTTGCGTCAAACGCAGTACGGCATCCGTCCCTTTTCACCACAACAAGCATACAATCCACCTTTTCAGAATGCCGCAACAAACACCATATATCGGCGCAGCAGTATCAATAAACACTATATGCTGTGTATTAGGCGCTATATTGGGCGAAGCTTCTTTGATCCAGATCATAAGAAAGCAGACTGATGGGTATAACATTAAGCGAGGTAGTCAAACACTAAATTGGCGAGAGGCAGGCCACCTCACTACCTGTGGCCTGCTGTAAGAAATTAATGTCCTGCTAACGTTGCTTTAAGTAAATGGGCAATATCGTGTACCGCGGCCTCACCCGCTTTAATGGCTTCTTTAGCACGATGAAACTCCATTGTGCCAATATCAAACACTTCAGGCACGATGCAAATATCTGGTGGCTCACCCATTAAACGAGACCGTTTATGGCGCTGCTCTAAAATGTCCATCGACTGTGACATCACCGCGATCATTCCTGGATGAGACTTGCCTCCTCCGAGCGAAAATTTATCGGTCAAGCCGCTCATATAATCTTTGCCTTTGCCCCACAAATCCATAAAGCCTGATTCTAACTGCTTTTTCTCTTCTATCGGTTCAGAAGGTTTAGGCACGCGGCTTTTGACTTGTTCAGGCAACATGTGCATATGGCCGCGGCGATGACCATTTAAGTCAACTGCAATAACAATATCGACGCCCATGGCACGGCACAAAGACACCGGCACAGGATTAACCACCGCACCGTCGACTAACCAGCGGTGGTCTTGTTGTACTGGTGGTAAAAAACCCGGCATCGAGCACGATGCTCGCACGGCATGGCGTAAATCTCCTTCTCTAAACCAAATTTCCTGACCAGAATATAAATCAGTCGCCACTGCGGCAAAGGGCCGCTTGAGCTGTTCAATGTTAAGATCGCCAATACGGCCCGCTAAAACATCAAACACTTTTTCACCACTGATTAAGCCGCCTTTACGCCAACCTAAATCCATTAATCCGAGCACATCCCAACTAGAGAAACCGCTCACCCAGGTTTCAAGTTCGGCTAAATGATCATTTGCGTATGCCGCGCCCACTAATGCGCCCACAGAGCAACCGGCTATTTTATCTGGATAAATATCTAATGCGGCTAAGCCTTTTAAGACCCCAATATGCGCCCACCCTTTTGCGGCGCCGCTGCCTAATGCTAATCCTACAGTCAGCTTTGTCATCGTTAATCCTTTCAAGCGAGGAATTTATTCACACGTCATTACTCATTGAATCACTTGTTGATGTTCAAAATCAAAATTTCAACCTAAATGAGTGATGTCAAAAAATAGCATAACCAAAGCGACTCTTGTTGGCTATAGCACAGTGAAACCGCTATAATCCGTGGCTATCATTTTTTAGGGGATTTACCTTTGCAATTTACCGATTTTCAATTGGACAAGCGTCTGCTTGACAGTTTAAAGCACCTTGGCATTACCACGCCTACCGATGTTCAAGCGCAAGCACTGCCCATTGCCTTATCTGGTAAAGATTTAATGGCCTCGTCTAAAACGGGTTCAGGTAAAACCTTAGCGTTTTTATTACCCGCTATGCAACGCGTTATCTCGACTCGCGCCTTGTCTAAAAAAGACCCACGCGTATTGGTATTGTTACCCACTCGCGAATTAGCTCAACAAGTATATGGTCAACTGCGTTTATTGGTGGCCAACACCCAATACAAAGCAATCAGTGTATTAGGCGGCGAAAACTTTAACGACCAGGCTAAAGCATTGGCTCGCGATCCGCATTTTATTGTCGCTACGCCAGGTCGTATTGCCGATCACTTACAGCAACGTCACCTCTTTTTAAATGGGCTTGAGCTGCTGGTACTTGATGAAGCAGACCGTATGCTCGACTTAGGTTTTGCGCCGCAGTTAAAAGCCATTAACGATGCTGCCGATCATAAGCGTCGACAAACGTTGATGTTCTCTGCCACGCTAGATCACGACAGCATTAACGAAATTGCTGCTACGTTGCTTAAATCACCGAGCCATGTGGCCATTGGTGAGTCTTATTCTGAGCATAAAGACATTGAACAGCGCATTATTTTGGTAGACCATTTAGACCATAAACAAGCATTGCTGCAGCATATTCTGAAGCAAGAACAACACAAGCAAGTGATTGTGTTTACTGCAACACGCTCTGATACCGACCGTTTAGCAACATTATTAGCTGCAGAAGGTTTTGCCACCTCTGCATTGAGCGGTGACTTAAAGCAATCTGCACGTAATCAGATTATGGACAAGTTTGCTCGGGGACAGTCACAAATATTGGTTACTACTGACGTCGCGTCTCGCGGTCTTGATTTAGTCAACGTGTCATTAGTGATTAACTTTGACATGCCAAAATTTGCTGAAGAATACGTACACCGTATCGGTCGTACTGGCCGTGCTGGTGCTAAAGGTGATGCGATATCATTTGTTGGCCCTAAAGATTGGGACAGCTTTAAAAAAGTGCAGCTATTTTTACGTAAAAACTTTGATCTGACTGTCATTGAAGGCATGAAAGCTAAGTTCAGTGGCCTAAAAGACAAACCTACCACAGGCAAAGCGGACAGCGTACAACCTCGTGATGCGGTGAGCGGTAAAGCAAAAGTGGCGAAAAAGGCCAAAGCAGCACCTAAGCGTGATAAACGCTTTATTACCGGTGTTGACGTAGGTGATGCGCCAATGCGCCGTAAAGCCAAACCCATTCAAATTATTGAAGAAGACAACAGCTCAGAAGACTAACTATCTTAAACTTGGGATAATAAACGTCTTTTAAGTAAACAACATTAAGGGTTGCGCATCACCATTTGTGCAACTCAATGCATAACGACACGTTCGCTATACGCCTACGTGCAGTACAAAACAGTAAGGATTAACATGAAAATTTGTGGTGTAGAATTAAAAGGCGGCGAAGCCATTATCAGTATGCTGACCTATGAAGGTGAAACCTATAACGTGCCAGCATGCCGTAAAATCTCATTTAGCGTATCAAACTCTAGCGAAACAGAATCTATCCGTGAATTTCACTTTGCTTTTCATAAGTTGATGGAAGATTACCGAGTCGATCAAATTGTGATTATTGAGCGTGAACAAAAAGGAAAGTTTGCTGGCAGTGCGACCAGCTTTAAACTTGAAGCGTCAATTCAAATCACTGACCTTCCAGTACACCTTATTTCACCTGTTGCCATTAAAGAACAGTTAAAGCGTAATCCACCGCAGGTTGATTTTGAATCGTTAGACTTAAAGCGTGTACAACAAAACGCATTCGATGTGGCTTATGTACAACATAACCGCATTATTTTTGGTAAAGCGTAAGCCTGTCACATTATGGCGTTACTGCAAATTGATCAGTAACGCCACTATCATGCCTTTATCATTCGCTGCTCATTTCATTTAATGACTCGCACCATTTAATTAGCACCCAAGTTGCCCTCATGTCAGACAGCAAACCCAAAAGCCGCCAAGCTCCGCCAAAAATGCCACTTAACGCTGCTAGTCAAGCATTAAAGCCCAAAACAGATATGAGCAAGCTCATCACCAGCGCCGACATTAAACAGCGTCAAAGTGAACTTAGTGCATTACGCTTTTTGAGTGGTTATCGCGCTGACATCGTCGAGCAAATACGACAATTGGTTGATACCAATGCATTAGGCGCACACTTTTTAAGTCGCTACCCGCGCGTGCACGATATCCGTACTGACAAAGCCTTGTATGATATGACCATCGAGTTGAAAAACACTTATATGCGTCAATCAGATCCATTAGCAAAAGTAATTTTTGATGAAAAAATTAATGTCAGCCATCACGCACTTGGGTTGCATTCTTATGTCAATCGCCGCCAGGGCAACAAAGTTAAAGCTAAAAATGAAATCCGCATATCTTCACGTTTAAAGCACATCCCTTTTGAACTGCTGCAAATGGTGGTGGTGCATGAACTCGCTCACCTGCGTGAAAAAGACCACAATAAGGCCTTCTATCAATTATGTACTTTTATGCTGCCAGACTATCACCAGTATGAGTTTGATATGCGGGTATGGCTGGTCGCCGAAGAAGCGGGGCAATCTCCTTACGCGTAAGCCTCGCGTATTAAGCACCCCTTCACACCTTGTAAGGCCAACTGCCTGCTAACAATAATCCTCTCACTAACACCTATCTCTTATTTGCACACTTAACTCTAATGAGTGACATCTTCGCTTAACATTTGGTTATAAATACCCTTGTTGCTGTGTCGTTAGACAGCTTATTGTGGAGCTATTTATCCATAATGATTGGACGATATGAATATGTCTATTCGGCGTGATGACCTTTATTATCCACACAACTTAGAAAGCAACAGGCTTTAGTTCGCTATCACTATTCGTTTATAAAACATCAAAGTGTGTGCTTAAATATTAATGTGGAGAAAAACATGTCTCATCAAATCATTCAAGATCTTAACAACCGCTATACTGCAAAAAAATATGACCCAAGCAAACGTATATCTGTTGAAGATATGGACGTGCTAAAAGAAGCAATGCGTTTATCTGCCTCTTCAATTAATGCACAACCATGGAAATTTATCATTATTGAAAGTGATGAAGCCAAACAGCGTTTTCATGACACATATGCCAACATGTATCAATTTAACCAACACCATGCAAAAGCGGCATCACATATTATTTTATTTGCTTACAATCCTCGTTTTACTAAAGAACAGTACAAAAAAGTAGTGGATATCGAAGTCAGCTCAGGCCATTTACCGGCAGAGATGTTTGATAATATGCTCAATGGTGGGTTTACCTTTGCAGAGGTAAATACTGATGAAAGTGGTTATAACGGCTACTGGACTAAAGCACAAACCTACATAGCCTTAGGTAATACTTTGCATGTACTGGCACGTTTAGGGATTGATTCAACCCCGATGGAAGGTGTCGATGCCACCTTAATTGGTAAAGAGTTTGAACAGGAATTAGAGGGTTATGTATGTGACGTGGCCTTAGCAATGGGTTACCACATGGATGGCGAAGACTATAATCACGGTCTACCTAAAGCACGTTTAGCACTTGAAGATATCTTCATCGAGTTATAACTGATTATGATGGGGTTAATGCGACAACACATCGCTTAGCCCCTTATTAACATCACGATAACGTCATTACACCTAACCACAACGCATTATAGTAAACTCTGGTAGTGGCTCGCTCCGGTTTATGAATTAACTCGCCAAGGCGGATTTAAACGATTTTCACCCGCCCAATAAAGCTTTAGCTTATTGCCACTCGGGTCAAACAATATCGCCTCACGCCATAAATAGGCTTCATCTTTGGGTAACTGAGCAAACTCAATGCCTTTTGCTAGCAAGTCATCTACCCAGCTATCTAACTCAGCATGTTCGAAGTAAATCACCGCGCCATTCATCGTCGATTCAGGCGCTAATGATAACGAAAACGAACTCTGCCCCATCGGGCATTCAAAGCGCGCATAATGTGGCGTATCAACGATTAAGGTAAACCCCAATAATTGATAAAACGCCACCGCCTTATCCATATTTGACACAGGTAATGTCACTTGATTGAGATTCATAGCTTCCTCAAATTAATTGTTTTTTGTAAGATGAAGGTTAGGTAGACATCTGTAAACCAACAACTTCATAATGGTTACTTCATGACTATCGCACCTTAATAAGCAGTAGTTCTAAATGCCATTATGGTTTGATAATCGCATTCATAACCGGAACAAAATGCAGTTGTCCACCAATGAAAATCACTCTCTCTTTATTCGCAAGTGCCGTTTTAAGCTTTGTCACAGCGTTAAGATCTCTAAACTCATTTATACGGTCTTTAATTGCTTGGAACTTCGAGAACTCAATAGTGTTAAGTTGAGCATCGAAAATATCAGCCGTAGTAAACTCATTCCATGAAATCGTTTTACCAACCATTGACGATAACATACTGTTTAGCTGTTCAATTGAATGTGGCTTCGAAAGGATTTGATACTCTTGAGCAGGAAAACCAGACTCTCCCAATAATGACGTCATTTTCTCAGTCGCCTCAGCAAGGTTAGCATGGTTAAATAATTGAGGAGCCTGTCTTAACAGATAAAAAATCTTCACGCTTTCACTATCAAATTTATCCAAGATAAACCGAGCTTCACTTAGACTATCACCTTCCCAAGTTGATACTTTGACATTATTATTTTTCGCTAAAAACTGTATAAAACCCATTTCACCACAGCACTCAACTGCGGCTGACTGGCTCGCTTTATCTGGCCAAAATCCGCCCTCTAAAAGGATTAACGAAGGATTAAGTTCATAAAATAAGTTTTCGATATCAACTAATTGAAGATCATTGATATTGTTTGTATGCGTTGTACCAATAATCATATACCCAGCATCTAATGACCTTAACAACGAAATATTTGATTGTGGTTTATAGTTATCTCCCGCTAAAGCCGGTCCAGTCAATATCCAAAATACCCATAAAATTAATGATTTTCTCACTTTCACTTCCCTGTACATAAAACGACTCATAAAAGGTTTTTGATAAACCATCCTACTGGTTAATATCGCCGCTATAAGCTTCAATTTCAATAACCAATGTTCATATTCCCTGGCTTAAATGATTCATTATGCGTGTGACTATATTGCTCAATATAAGTGCAATATAAATAAAATCCCTACCGAGTTGGTGCTATGAAGTTAATCTCATCGTGATAGTCAAAAACTAATCGTCTGATAATATTAAATAAAAAGCAATCCCAATAGTTGGCATAAATCTTCCAACCTTAATGAAGCTGATAAGCTCATCTAACAGTAGCAGTCGCTTATTAGCTCGCTAGTCATAGTCGAGTTGCACAACAATAGCATCAACATAGCAACACACAGGATTAAAATCCGCTTAGAAAAACCTGAATTTAATACTACAAATATTGGCTCACCGTATACCAGTGTATATGCCATAGCAGCCTTTGGAGTAACATGTTAAACGCGTTAATCCCAATTTCAGCGTTACTGATATCGAATGCCTTCCTATTACTGGGCCATGGTTTATTACTTACTTTACTGCCCATTGCAGCGAGTGAATTAGGATTCAGCGATACGCAAGTGGCATTAACCGGTTCTGCTTACTTTCTAGGTTTTGTCTCAGGTTGCTTAGCAACACCGTACATGCTGAAGCGAGTGGGCCATATACGTAGCTTTGCAGTGCTCGCAACATGCTACTCCGTGGTCATATTAGTATTCCCTTTATTACCAGAGTTTTATAGTTGGATGTTGTTACGATTCCTGATTGGAGTGGTGATTTCTGGCTTGTATATGATTATCGAAAGTTGGTTAAACGGTACATCTACAGCAAGTAATCGAGGTTCAATACTGTCTATTTACACCACATTAAATTTAGTCATGGTGATGTGTGGTCAGCAGTTGTTTAACTTGGGCAGTGCAAGGGAATCCATGCTGTTCGGTTTAGCGGCTATATTCATATCCATTGCGATAATCCCAGTATCATTGACTCGTTCATCTGCGCCCGCGGTCGTAAAACAAGTGACCTTAAATATGGCCAAAGTGTGGAAACACTCTCATGTCGCGCTGATTGGCGCCGTAGTAGCGGGGTTTGTTACTGGTGCATTTTGGGCTTTGGCCCCTATTTACGCTAAAGATAATGGTTTTGACAGTATTCAATTAGGCGCATTTTTATCCGCTACCGTGCTTGGTGGGGCCTGCTTTCAAGTGCCATTAGGTAAATTATCTGACCGTTTTGATCGACGAAGTGTATTGATGTTTACCGCGCTAGCCGGTGCTTTTGTGTCATTATTATTTATCGGTCTTCCCTATGTTGTCAGTACCTTTGGCGGCTGGCCGGCAGCTATTTCGGCCTTTTTTTGGGGAGGAACCTGTATGACGTTGTACGCGATATGCTTAGCTCACGCTAACGACAACGCGACCTCAGAAGACTTTGTTGAAATAAGCAGTGCCATGCTCATCACACTTGGCTTATCGTCTGCCATCGGGGCACCAATCGCATCACTTGCTATGGGGCTAATAGGTGCTCAAGGGTTATACGCCTTTACCAGCATATGCCTCGCCACCTTTTTTATCATCGTGTTATTGAGACGCCGTAGCCACACACTCTCTTCAACGCTCGAAACCAAAGAAAGCTTTCGCGCTGTGACAGATATGGCCAGCCCAACGGCTTATGAAATGGATCCAAGAACAGAAGCAGATGCAGAGAATGTTAGGCCATAAATGCAGCGGATAAACCCGTAATCTGAAATGACAATGTATGAATAATATTGTAGCAAGAACAATGGATAAATAGCATTACAGGTTACAGGCAGCAATCAGTTGATACCTACCTTTTTGCCATTGGATGATCAGGATTTAGCTGAAGTAAATCCCATAAATTGCCGTATAAATCTTCAAACACCGCAACGGTACCGTAGTCTTGTTCTTGCGGCTCACGCACAAAGTGAATACCAATCGATTTCATCCGCTTGTAATCGCGCCAAAAGTCATCGGTATTCAAAAAGATGAACACACGGCCGCCAGTTTGATTACCAATAAAATCCTGTTGTTCAGGCTTTGAAGCCTTAGCCAATAATATCGCAGTGCCATGTGAGTTTGGCGGCGCGACAACAACCCAGCGTTTATCTTGTTCCGGCTGATAAGTATCTTCGATAAGCTCAAAGTTTAATTTGTTTACATAAAAATCGATTGCGTCATCGTAATCTTTTACCACGAGGGCAATATGAACAATATTCTGTTTCATTGTGTTACCTAACGTTGCCCTTTAGGGACGAGTATTGAAATATTCACACTAGAACCGTTCTGCTATTGCGACAATGTTAGCCCACAAGAGTTACCGCTATATTTGGGGTCTGCTTTGTTCTTTGTTCTTTGTTCTTTGTTCTTTGTTCTTTGTTCTTTGTTCTTTGTGCACTAACATAAATCGCACTCTGGCTTTTGTCGATACTAATACCGAGCCGATGGCGGCAGTGTGAAAAACCGACATAAAAAATGCAGCACTTAGGCTAATGCCGTTCACTTAAGGTGAGCGGCATTTTTTCTTTTTGCCACCGGGTAGCCATTTTTACTGACTTTTAGGCACCTCGGATAACTTCTTTCTCGTCTACCTTCTAGCTTAAACTGTTTAGCATTTCTCTCTATGTCTAAAATAAATCTCGGGACATTTCCTGGGGCATATAACGGCATATTGGTGAGCTGATTGATAATATGAGATGAGGCATCTCGAAAGCTCAGTTGATTTGGAAATACGCTTTTAAGCGACTTGGCCATTAAAATCATTTTATAACGTATTAAATTATAAGCTAATAATAACCCCCATAACTCCTGGTGTATCAGCTCTGGAAGGTTGCTTCTCAGCGTAAATCGACTTTCAAGCATATACTGCTTCATCTCTCGATATCCTAGCTCTATTTCCCAGCGGTGAGCATATAAATCAACAATTTCAGCACTAGGATAAGCCATCGGGTCAAGCATTGAACTCAGGATACTGACCTGTTTACCTTTTATCTGACGAGTCGTTAATCTGGCTTCGATTGTGAATGGTAAATCAGGACGCTTCTTTCTCGATTGGGGTGTTGTACTTAGCCTGACAAGCTTATCGTGTTTACCTAGACTGCGGATTTCTTCGTATTGAGTGCCTTTTTTTAACGGTAATAACCAATGGCAGTTGACGCCTTTAGCGCGCCAATCGTGTAATAAACCCAGCGAGTAAAAGCCTTTATCAAACAAGGTTAAGCTGTTGTCGGGCACGCTTTTGATAAGCTTAGCGGCTAAATTCATTTCATTTTCAGCCACACTGTCAAATACACTATCAACAAGCAAGTGACTACTCAGTTCCATCATACAAACCATGCGAACTTGAGGGTAACCTGATTCACTCGCTTTGTTTGCCGTACGTGCAAAAGCCGCACTATTCTCTTTCGTTTCAGGAGTCCTCCAGACTACACCGTCAACGCCATATAGGTTCAAACCACACCAATGAGGATGTTCAGCACGTTGATGCCAAGTGGCGGCAGAACGATGGAATATATCGCGAACGACATCACTTCCCAGTTTTTTTCTGGCCTGTGTGACTGCACTTCTTGCGACATAATCAACCTCTTGTGGCAGGACAATATCAAGCTTATTAATCAATTGACGAACGGATTCATTGCGAAATAAAGACATACCAATAACAGCCCAAACCATAGCGTCCATAGGGAGTTTTCGTCGTCTTAATGTGGCAACACCGTTAGAGTCTAGGCAAGATTGAATAATATCGGGCTCAAGGACATCAGCAAGGCATGAGAACTCTGTTAGGCGGTTAATTGAAGTGCGGGCTAATGCTTCTGAAAGTTCCATAAAAAAATCCGATAATGAAGATTATCGGATTTTGGCAGACTAAAAAGATCGGTCAATAGATCGGTATATTTTTTATAACTTCAGTTCTTAACTGATCGGCATTAAGCACTTAGGCTGCATTTTTATATTGTTTTCATCATGATAATAAACAGCAGAGTTATTGAGGATTCATTAACCCAGGTCCATCATCATAGTGCGGCTACGCACTAGCGCCTGAAACTCTTGTAATTGCTTTTTCGGCAACACTTTTGCTTCTGCAATATTGGCTTTCATAGCATCAACTGGGCGACCATTTACAATGAACTCATAATGTAAATGTGGGCCAGTAGATGCGCCGGTATTACCCGATAATGCAATAACCTGTCCGCGAGTGACTCGTTGACCTTTTTTGACTAAAAACTTCGACAAATGCAGGTAGCGAGTACGCACCTTGTTGTCATGCTCAATCACAATGTAGTTACCGGCGAACGCATGTTTGGTGACCATAGTGACAACTCCCTCACCAGGAGCCACAACTTTAGTTCCGATAGGTGTCGCGAAGTCAGTACCATTATGAGGACGAATACGACCGGTAATGGGATGCTTACGTGTTGGATTAAAGCGCGAACTTAAGCGTACTTTGCGATCTAAAGGAATACGTTGGAATGCAGGGGCTAAGCTTTGACCATTAATATCGTAAAAATTACCATCAACATTTTGAAACGCAGTAATGTCTCGACGGCCCGTATTGATGCGAATGCCTTCAATAGAGGTCATGCCTGTTGGCTCGCCTTCTACAAATTGATCATTAACCAATACAGAAAACGTATCGCCAGCACGAAGCTCACGAGAAAAGTTTAACTTGGCTTTTAAGAGTGATTCAACTTTTTGAATTTCGCCGGCACTTAAGCCTGCATTTTTTGCAGAAACATAAAAAGAGCCGTTGATTTCACCACCGACAATACGATTTTGCCAAATACCATCAATGTTGATGTCTTTTACTTCAAAGCTACCGTCTTCAAAACGGGTGAACACCACTTGATGTGCTGGATTAAAATATAATTCTAATTTTTCTAACTCGCCGTTAGCGTTATCCCAAAACTGGATGCGGTTACCTGGCAATAATGTATCTAACGCTAACACTTCTAAGTCGGCTTCTAGCACTTTATACATGGTGCGCTGGTCGATACCGGCAAGCTGAAACAAATGACTTAAGGTGTCACCCGTTTCGATAACACGGTCTAGAATAGGGGTAACTTGATGAACAGCAACTGGGGATTGATCCTGTAGAGCGATGTGTGGCAATAACGAATCGATATCAATTGCCACTGGAATACGTTGTGATGAAAACTCTTGTTGGGTGGGCCATAACAATGCGGCTCCAACAACAAACACACTTGCAAGCAATAGCTTCTTGTGCAAGTTAGGTAAGTTCAACGAACTTACGTCGGGCCTTTGAAAGCCCATAATTTTACTCGTTAGCAATGTCTAATCCACCCTAAAAGATGACGCTTTATATTTTTTGTTTTTCTTTTACTGCAAATTGTTATTGCGAGGCAGAGATTAAACGGATTAATACTGTGCCTACACGTCGTTTTTGTTATCAATATGACCCAATATTTGATACTACGGCGTCCGGTAAAACTGTTTAAAACACGGACTTTTGCACTCAAATTGCATATCAACGCTCTTTTATATCAAAAAAAAATCATATTACAAATATAAAATGATATTTATTTAATAATTTGTTTGAACTCGATTGCAGTTATCACGGGAGCTTGAAGCAGATCAAACTCAATTAACGGCATATTCATTCGGTAATTTGCTAATTCCAAGCCCGTTCATTTTATTCACTTTTATCTGTACGCTGATCCGCTCTTTCATCGCTTCGATATGGCTAATTACACCAATCATTTTGCCTGATGCATTTAAGTTATCGAGTGCATCTAATGCGGTATCTAAGGTTTGGCTGTCCAACGTACCAAAGCCTTCATCTAAAAACAGTGAGTCAATGCTCGTTTTATGACTAACAAGGTCAGAAAGTGCTAACGCAAGGGCTAAGCTGACTAAAAAGCTTTCGCCGCCAGACAAGGTTCTGGTGTCACGCACAGCGTCGCCCTGCCAGGTGTCGAGCACTTGTAGCTCCAATGCATCGGATTCTTTACGCTCTAATAAATATCGACCTTGCAGCCTATCTAGTTGACGATTGGCTAAAGCAACCAAATGATCCAAAGTGAGGCCTTGAGCAAATTTGCGGAACTTATCGCCTTTTTGTGATCCAATTAACGAATGTAAGTAGGCTAAGTCATCGTAATCTTGTTGCATTTGAGCTTGTTCAATCAGCAGTTGCTGCTGCCCTGCTCGTTTACTTGCATCTTGTTCGAGCTCGTGAGTTAAGCGCCACAGCGTTTGTTTATCTTGTTGCTGCTGTGCGGTTAATGTTTGATGTTGTTGCTCTGTGTCACTATAACGTTGGGCATTATATTGTTGCTGCTCACCAAGTTCCATGAGCTCGGTTTGACGCAGACTGGCTTGCTCAACAATTGTGCTTGCTTTAACAATGTCATTGTCGAGTTGTTGCTTAAGTTGTTGTAACCTTTGGCGCTCTTGTGGAGTGAGTCGTGCTTGTTTAAACGCCGCTTCATCGGCAAAAGGACTGTCTTGCAGTGCTGACTGCCACTGTTGCAGCAGGTGTTGGTAATCTGCAGTGGCTTCATTGGCCTGCGCCGTAATGCTTTGCTGCTGTGCTTGTAAACTGGCAAGTTGTTTATCGGCAAGTTGTAATTGCTGTTCCACCGCCAATAAAGCCTGTTGGCGCTGTGCTAACTGATGCTGGCTGCGTGACTTTTCATCTTCTATCACTTTGTCAGCAAAAACGGATTGGCGCTGTGTTTTAACATTATCCAGCTGAGTTTGCGCGTGAGACACCTGCTCTGTTATCGACGCCAACTGCGTTGTAACTTCTGTCATATGCTGTTGGCTTGCGGTGAGTTTTTCACCGGTGATGGTTAACTGCTGTTGATTATCAACCGCTTGCTGTTGCGCTTGTGTCCATGCATCAAGTTGTTGTTGTAATTGCGTTAACCACTTAGTGGCATCCGTAATATCCGGCGCTGTCAGCCCGCTGGCGTTAATTTGCAAGGCAACGGATTCAAGCGTGTCTGCTTGTTGCTGGTTAAGCGTATCAAGTTGTAGCTCCTGCTCTTGCAATGTTTGCTGCACATTATTGCGTTGTTGCTGCAACAAACCTTGTTGGTTAACCCATTTGCTTAACGCTTGCTCTGCTTGCACACAAACTTGTTGATGTTGATGTAAGGTTTTTTGGCTTTGATTTAGCTGACTCAAGGTTAACGCGAGTTGCTGTTGCTTATGTTCAATCTCAGCGATATAAGTGGTTAATGCGTCTTTGTATTGTAAATCTAATTGCAGCGAGATGGATAACACTTGTGTTTGTTGCAGCCATTGCTCATGGGTTGCTTGTAATTGGGTTTGAGTCTGGCTTAGTTGTTGCTGCGCATGCTCAAGTCTAACGTGTAAAGCCGTTTGCTGGTTTTTAAGCTGCTCACCCTGCTGTTTAATTGCCTCTAATTCCGTTTGCAATTGCAGCGCTCGCTGCTCGGTTGCTGATACATTAAGCGTTTCATAACGCTCAACTAACGGATGCTCCGTTGAGCCACACAAAGCACAAGGCTCGCCGGCGATTAACTTGGCTCGCTCCAAGGTCAAATTGGCAATTTGTTGTTCTTGCTGCAACAGCATTTGCACGTCTTTGACCTGCTGACTTTTCTCACTCCACTGCGCCCTTACCCTTGTTAGCGCTTGTGCTAATGCCTGTAATTCTGTCTCACATTGCGTGGATTGTTGGGTTAGCGCTAGGCATTGCTGTTGTTGCTGCTCAAACTGGTTAAACAACTGACTTAATTGATAGCGGCCAGTTTGCTGCTCCAGTAATAGCTGATACTCAGCATTAATCTGCGCCTCATCTTGACCCGCTAGCAAGGTGGTTAACGCATCTTGACTGGTTGCTTGTTGCGCAGTTGCTTGGGTTAGCGATGCCTGAGCCTGACTTATTTGCGGAGTAAGCTCGCCTAAGGTTGCGTCTGTTTGGTTTATCGTGAGCCGTTGTTTGGCAACATGTTGATTAATGTGTTCACGTTGCTGGTTTAATTGCAGTACCTGCTCATATTGACTCTGCCAAGCAGCGAACTTTTTAGCCACTTCCCCACCTTGTGGCAGGCTATCGAGCTGTTGTTGAATCTGTTGTTTAGTTAAGGTCAGAGACTCTTGCTGCACCTGTAATTGTTGCTGCTGTTGAACCGCGTTTTGTTGCTGTTGCTCAGTATGTTGATGGGTAGAAACCACCTGCGACAATTGATAACTCAACTGTGCGATTTGTTGGTCTAACGGCTGCACTTGTTGATCAATTAACGTGAGTAAGGCTTGGTGCGCCTGAGTCACCTCGTCAAGCTGTTGCTGACTCGCACTTTGCTGTTGTTTGTGGCGGGTTAACACCGTCTCAGCTTGTTGCGTTTGTTGTGTCAGCGAAGTCATTTGCGCGGTTAAACTCACCACTTTGGCTTGGGCCGTTTGTTGTTGTTCAAACAAAGGTGATATCTGCTGGGCAGGTTCGCTGTGCTCTAATTGAATAAGCTCAGCAAGATGACGTTGTTGTAGCAACAGTGCTTGCTGATGTTGCTCACTCGCCTGTGTGAACGCGTTTTTTGCTTGCGCACTGTTATCAGCCCAGCTTAAAAATGCACTTAATTGCGCTAGCTGCTGTTGCTGCGCGTCTAATGCCTGGTTAAGTTGTTGTATTTGCAGTTCCTGAGTGGCGCGCTGAGAGTCATCTAATAGCTCAACGCTGCCTAATTTGGCCTCTAACACTTTTAAGTTGGTTTTAGCCTCACTAAAGTGTTGGTGCACTCGCGCCGAAATTAAGCCATAAATTTCGGTGCCAGTCAGCTCTTCTAATAGTTCGGCTCGATCATTGGCATCGGCATTTAAAAACGCCGCAAATTGCCCTTGAGACAACATCATCGATTTAGTAAAACGCGCAAAATCAAGGCCAGTGATTTCTTCGACTAATTCGGTTTTACGTTTAATTTGGCTGGCGAGGATTTTACCATCGCTTAATAATGCCAACTCAACTTGTGCATCTTGCAAATTACCGTCGGCTTTATCACGCGAGCGACGTTGGCTCCAAAAAGCGCGATATGCCACGCCTTTGACTTCAAACTCGACTTCAGCTAAACATTCTGCTGTGCCGCGTGTCATCAACTCATTAGTGGTTTTAGAGATATTATTTAATCTTGGTGTACGATGATAAAGCGCTAAACAAATGGCATCTAAAATGGTGGTTTTACCCGAGCCAGTTGGGCCAGTAATCGCAAACAAGCCATTTTCGGCAAAAGGTGATTGAGTAAAATCAATTTTCCACTCATTTTTCAGTGAATTAATGTTTTTAAAGCGAAGGCTTAAAATCTTCATGCTTGCTCACCTTCTTGCGCATCATCTATTGTGTTCGCGGTCATGTGTAGTTTGTGAGTAGATTCTTGCATTACATGGCTTGCTGAGGTTTCAGGACGATTACGCTCTGACTCAATCTCGGCGACCACTTGATTAAAGCAATTGTGAATCCGGCTAAGCTGCACTTGTTGAGCTTCACTATCAAATTGCTCTTGAGCTAATCTGCGAGCAAACACCTGGCTGACACTAAGCTCTGATAAGGTTTCATTATCAAGTTGTTTAATATGCTGCTGACGTTGACTGCGGGCACGTTTTAACTGCAATACCTCAACGGCTTTATCTTGAGTGAGTTCGGCAATGCGCGATTGCAGATCAGATAAGTAGTCTTGCTGCGATATCTCAATACTTAACCATATCGTTTGCTCGCCTGTAAGCTTGTCATCAAACGCAGATAACTGCTGTTCAATACTGGCCAAATCACCTTTTAGCACTTGCATAGCTTGAAACATTGGCACCATTAATGGCGTAACGGTGCTGAGTTTTGCATCAGTAAACTCAACGAGAAAAACAGATTTATTGCCTTGATGTTGACTCGATAATTCATCAAAACTTAATGGAATAGGTGAACCGCTATAACGAATATGTTCAGACTTAGCCACCACTTGAGGGCGATGAATATGGCCCAGGGCAATATAATCAGCTGGCGGAAAATGCGAGGCGTTAAAAGCATCTAAACTGCCGATATAGATATCACGTACCGACTCAGATGTGCTGGCACCGACTGTGGTTAAGTGGCCAGTTGCCACTATTGCCACCGGTGTTGCTAACGTTGCATTTAATGCACAGGCTTGCTCAAAACACTGCTGATATAAATCACTAATGGCGTCACCCAGTTTGCGCTGCTTGTCTAAAGACGATTCTCCTGACTCACTGAGCACCATGTCGCGCGGTCGCAAAAACGGCAGTCCACACAAGATAGCACCCACTTCACCTTGACGGTTTTTAAGCGGAATAACATGCTCACTTATACTGTCAAATGCCCCGGGGATAACGGTGGTGTTAAGGCAGGCTAACAGGTGTCTTGACTCATTGAGGGTCGACACTGAATCATGATTTCCGCCCAAAATAATCAGTTGGCAACCGGTTTGTTGAATTTGCACAATAAATTGATTGTAGAGCGCACGGGCATAGCTAGGCGGTGTGCCAGTATCGAAAATATCACCTGCAATAATCAGCGCATCGACTTGATGCTGCTCAATTTGGCTCAGTAGCCAATGCATAAATGCTTGATGCTCTGCAGCGCGGCTTTTGCCGTAAAAATATTGGCCTAGGTGCCAATCTGATGTGTGAATAATGCGCATAACATCCCTTTAATTTGAAGTATTGCTTAATGCTAAATAGATTGACGTTTTACCGCTTACAACAGTGCATTTACATATATTGTGACCACAACAATTTGATGCTCATGCCCAATGACATAATCACCACCAGCGGCTTAATAATTTTAACACCTTTGGTGACCACTAAACGTGAGCCCAGTGTTGCGCCAATAGATTGCCCTACCAGCATAATTAGCCCTAAAACGATAACGACTTGACCACCAATTAAAAAAAAAATTAATGAAGCAATGTTGGTAGCAAAGTTTAGTAATTTGGCGTGAGCCGTTGCTTTAGCAAGTCCAAAACCGGCAAGTGATACAAAGGCTAAGGCAAAAAAGCTACCGGTACCTGGGCCAAAAAAACCATCATAAAGGCCAACACCTAGCGCAGCAGTAAAAGCAAACATAGTAGGCGTAAACACTTGCTGGCGATCATCTTCACTGATCTTTTTAGAAAACAAAAAGTAACAGCCAATCGCTAAAATTAAAAATGGCAGCACTAACTCAAGAAGCTTTGCATCAATCATTTGCACAAAGATAGTACCAATGGCCGCACCAACAAAAGCACATACTAACGATAACTTAATGCTGCTTAAATCAACCATGCCTTTGCGGACAAAATACAAGCTGGCAAAAAAGCTGCCACCACAGGCTTGGAGTTTATTGGTGCCTAACGCAGCGGCAGGAGGTAACCCGGCCCACATTAAGGCAGGTATAGTGAGTAACCCACCGCCACCAGCTATTGAATCAATAAAACCCGCAATTAAAGCAACAGCAAATAAAATAAGCGCAAGTTGGAGCGTGAGTTCAAACATGGAAATTCTCGTTATTAGCGACAAATGTACTGTCTGTATGACAATAAGCAAGGCAGTATTAGACAATCTTTAACGTCAAAATACAAAGCGTTCCGGTAATTTATTCTCGTTGGCTTAACTCACGCCATGATTGCGGTTTAGCACTGCATTGGTATAGTGACCAGCTTAGTGAATATTTGCCATAAGGTTTATTATGATTGTTATTACTGGCGCCAGCAGTGGCCTAGGTGCAGCCCTGACTCAACAATATGCAGCAGATGAATGCTCACTGCTCATTAGCGGTCGCAGCGAACAAAAACTGGCAGCGGTAACCGCTAAGCTTACCCCTACTCAGCAAGCTAATGTGGTAACCCAAGTCGCAGACTTATGCATAGCAGAAGATGTGCATCATTTATTTTCGAAATTGTCAGCACCACCAACAACGGTAATTCATTGCGCGGGTAGTGGTTACTTTGGCCCTATTGAACAACAAAGCCCGCAAGCGATTAATCAACTCATTAACAACAACCTGACATCAAGCATTTTGGTATTACGCGAGCTCGTCAGTCGTTATCGTGAACATAAGGTTAATGTGGTAGTGGTAATGTCAACGGCAGCACAAGCGGGCAAAGCCAATGAGTCAACGTACTGCGCTGTAAAATGGGCAGTAAAAGGTTTAGTTGAATCATTGAGATTAGAGTTAAAATCAAGCCCAATGAAGTTGATTGCGGTTTATCCTGGCGGAATGGCAACCGACTTTTGGTCAACAAGCGGTAAGGACATCGACACATCAAGTTTTATGACGGCCGATGAAGCAGCACAAATGCTAAAAAATGCTTTAGTCGCAACTCAGCACGGCTATGTATCTGATTTAACCATTAACCGTGGTTAACTTGCGTCAATATTAGCGCAACATCCTTACGGATTTGCCACTCACGAGTGCGCGAGGTTTATTCTTTAGGCAACATTGGCTTTGTTGACCAATACCAGCAATATATCCAACCAGCTGGCGCAAAAATAACATTGAGCAAAATGGCATAAAAGCCAATTAACGGTAAGTTTGTCGTTTTGCCCTTGGCAAATCTCAAGGTAAAAAATACCATGATAACGGTGATAACAAATATAATTTGGCCAATTTTTGTGGCATTAACATCCATGGTATTCCCTTAATTTTTCCCTGTATCATCAAGATTATTATCGTTAAAGTAAGCAAATGATACGTTTAGCACTCATTTATAACAGGCTACTACAATGTATAAAAAAGTCATCTTAATATTAGTCCCATTGAGTATTATGCTGTGCTTATCAGCATGCGCAGAATTAAAACAAACGGGCAAAGAAATAGGTCACACGACAAAAAAAGTCACCACCGCCATTGGGCACGGCACACGCGACACAGTGAAAGCCATTGGCCGAGAAACCAAAGAAGTCGTTGAAGAAATCAAAGAATAGCTTGTTATACTATTTCCATTAATCCATCAGTTGGTTAGTCGATTGATGAGCTGACAAGTTAAAAATAAAAAAGCCGTTAATGCTGGGCATTAACGGCTTTTTTATTCAATGAGGGATGACTCAATGAATAGGTAAAACGCGGCTGTACTAGTGGTGGCAATGCTCACTGCATTCGTGATCATCTTCATCATCAGCAAACTCGTCGTCGCCATGTTGATGCTGCATAACACCCCAACCGTCTGAAACACCATCAAACTCTTGTGCAAACGTATTCAATTCGGTTTCTTTGGCAACAAGTGCTTTATATTCTGGCACCATGTGAAGGCATACAATCACTTCCCACTTGGTACTTTCTTCGTCGAAATTAAGCTCTAGCTCACCGTTCATGTCGGTTTTACTTAACGCTTCGATAGCGGATTCAGCATCACGTTGATCGTCAAATACCAAAAAGAAATCAACTTCGAGTGATTGAGTTAAATCAATACCGGCTTCAGCCATAGCCGCCAGCATTTGGCCGTTGTCATCATCTGGGAATTGCATGTATTTGTCCTTTATTGAGCAGCAACAATTTCAATGTTTGCACCGTTAAACGAAATAATATCGCCAACAACGCATTTTTTACGTTTACGCGTATCAACGTCACCGTTAACGGTCACTTGTCCTTCAGTAATGACGTGCTTGGCATCGCCGCCGCCATTGACTAGGCCTTGTACTTTTAATACTTTGTACAGTTCTACGAATTCATCACCTGGAAGTAATGCAAACGCTTGAGTTTGAGTCGTCACAATAATTGCCTTTTATTCAAAATATGCCGGCTATTATAGCCTATGCTTGTTTAGCAAGCATCAAGCATTTTGAGTGGATTGGGTTGACGATACACATAACCTAAATCACGACAAATTAACTGGCCATCAATCACTTTACTCGGTTGTGATTGTTGATTAAATTCTGGCGCAGTTAACCCAAGATGCTTTGCCGCTGCAACATAAAACTCACCACGAGTAGGATGAATTGGCGCCGCTAGATTATAAATGGGTAATGTATCCTGTGTTGATAAAATTAAACTAACGGCAGCGATACAATCCTCAAGATGCACTAAATTAACCGCGACATTCGCACCACTGACATCAGATTTACCAGCAAAGAAACGTCCTGGGTGACGCTTAGGACCAATCAAGCCAGAGAATCGAACAATACAACTGTTAGCCATTGAAGCAAACATCGACTCGGCTTGTAATAACGTCTCACTCATGCCATTAAATGCACTGGCATCATCTTCGTTCGCTGTTTGGTCAAGCGAGGGATAGACACCCGTAGTGCTAATAAATATCACCTTTTGATACTGCCTCGTACCCATTAGCGATTTAAGCTCGGTTAAATAAGCAATGTAGTCAGATTCTCCACGGCGTAACCCAGGAGGAATATTTATCACAATGGCGTCGGCATCAAACAATGATGAAGCTTTAGCATCAAGGGTGACATTGGCTAAATCTAGCTGATAACCTTCAATACCCATTTGCGGTAATGAAACTAAATCATCAACATGACGTTTTGAGGCTTTAACCTGAAAACCTTGGTTTATGAGGTGCTTTGCCAAAGGAAGCCCAAACCATCCACATCCAATAAGGGTTATTGTATTCATTGAGCCTCGAGCCGTTTTAGTGATTAAAATGATTAAAATAAAAGCTAATTGAATTATTGGCCTGGAGTGTTTTAATTGCACCTTCCGATAACTCTTCTAACTTAATGACTTCTTTAACCTGCACATCTTCGTTAATTAAAAACCGAAAACTGGCCTCGCCGCCAGTGATATCACAAGACCATACATGCGGTTGTTTAACGTCAGCGGTGGTCATCATGACTTTAGCGATGCTGTCATCGGTTAAGCGCACTATGGTACCTGGCGGATAAATACCTAATATTTTGACCAATACCGAAATGAGTTTATCACTGTGCTTACTACTGTGATTTTTAAATAAAATCCCCAGTGCTATTTGTGGCGTGTGGTATTTGGACAATAACGTTTCGTAATCGTTGGCCAATGACACGACTTGGGTAGTGATTAACAATTTGACTTCATTTAAACCATCGGGATAGCCGCTGCCATCAATAAACTCATGATGATGCAAAACAATATCGAGCATCGCATCTGGAAACAACCCGCTTCGTTTTAACATTTCAAAACCAAAGTTCGGGTGTTTTTTGAGAAAGTTAGCTTCAACATCCGTTAATTCACCGCGCTTACGCCTAATGTCTTCTGGCACTTTAAGCTTACCGATGTCGTGAAATAAACTGCCTAATGCAATGTCGCGCACTTCGGCTTTTGACAGCTCCAGAGCATGGGCAATCATCATGGCCAATACTGCCACTGAAATGCCATGATGTGTGACACTCTTATCGGCTTCGCCACTGCCTACAAGAGTTAAGTGCGGGGTTTCACTCTCGTATAAATGTTCAACTAAGTCTTCAACTAAGGTTGCCGCTTCACGATAAGTGCCTTCAGGATCGCTCACCACTTTTCCAAACACGGTACGACTGTCATTGACCGATTTAACAAAACGTTGTTGGCTAATTCGCATACTTTTTTTAACCAGCGGGCGGTAATCCACTTCTTGAACGGGTTCTTCTTGCGGTTGTTCTATTTCGATAGGGGTTTCAATGACAGGCAATAAATCATGGCCAGCAATCACATAAACAAAATCAACATCGAGACCTTTAATCATCTCAATTTGTACTTGTTGTTCTAATTTCACTTTACTGCGGAAAAATGGATGGCTGGTCCACGACAAAGGCAGCTTCACGGTTAAACCAATAACCATTTGAGAAACAGGTATTTGTGTTAATTCTGCTTTAGCCAAAGTCGTGTTCCTTTCACATTCGCCAAGTCGGGCCTGAGTGATAATGTCATTATTACACTAACATTGTCGTTATCTATGTCGTTTATATCTCATAATTTGGGTGCTGACATTGCATATAACTCCGTCATTTCACTGCTAAATCGCTTACAACGACGTGTTTGTATCAGTGTCGGTTTTCGATGCATGAGCCACATCGCTATCTTCTAAGCTCCAATCTGCAAAGTAATAATGCAACCGCTTTGATTTTAGTACATAAATCACAGACCAAAATAAAAAAAGTGCATCAAGCGAGTAACCCACTTTAAATAAGTAATCGTCATGTACTATCCGTTGCATTAAAAACACCGCATCTAAAATGAGTAAAGCCCATAACAACCAAATACTTCGGCTAAATAAGGGCCTTAACATTACCCAGCTGCGTTTTCGCTCTGCTATCACTAATCCATAGAGTAATACTGCACCCACTCCAGCAATTAATGCCAGAATAAAATCGCTTTTTTCTGGGTAAAACAAACGCACTAAACCTGAACGGTCATTAAATTGAGTCAGTGAAGCAATAAAGATACACCAACCACGCGCTAAAAAGACCAAAATCAAATATAAAAATAATGGCGGTTTAATGTGGCCGCGCTCATCGAGCCAGGTAATATGACTAAAATTCACAATAAGCTCTTATCGGCAGCCAAAGACATCAATACAGTGATCATCTTGAGTAAATTAATTGCTTGCATTGAGTAAGTCTAATAACCCTTGCTCATCGATCACTTTAACACCTAACTCTTGCGCTTTAGCCAATTTTGACCCCGCGGCTTCACCTGCAACTACGCAATCGGTATTTTTAGACACACTGCCAGCCACTTTGGCTCCCAAAGCTTGTAGCTGTGCTTTAGCATCATTGCGGTTAAGTTGCGTCAAAGTGCCCGTTAACACCCACGTTTGGCCTTTAAGGCTTAATTGTGATTCATCTGCTTTCTCTATCGCTGGCCAGGTAATGCCCGCGGCAAGTAATTGTTCAATGACTTCAATATTGTGTGGTTGTGCAAAAAACTGGCTAATGTGTTTTGCCACAATATCACCGACATCGCTCACTTCCAGTAGCTGTTCAACATTGGCGCTGCGGATACGTTCAAAATCGGCAAAATGTTGAGCTAAGTTCGCAGCGGTGGCTTCACCAACCTCACGAATGCCCAAACTGTATAAAAATCTCGCCAGCGTAGTGGCTTTGGCTTCTTTAATGGCGGCAACTATGTTAGTGGCCGACTTCATGGCCATGCGGTCAAGCATAGTGATAGCCGATGCAGTGAGTGAAAATAAGTCCGCGGGGGTTTTAACGAGCTCTTTATCAATCAGTTGTTCAACAATCTTATCGCCCATACCATCAATATTAAGCGCTTTACGCGAAGCAAAATGTTTAATCGCTTCTTTGCGCTGCGCTTCACAGAATAAGCCGCCACTGCAACGCGCAACCGCTTCACCTTCTAATCGTTCAACAATACTTTGGCACACCGGGCAATGCAGCGGAAATACAATCTCTTTGGCATCTTCAGGACGTTGTTCTAACACAATCGCGACAATTTGTGGGATAACGTCGCCTGCACGGCGAATGATGACTGTGTCGCCAATTTTGACCCCAAGACGGGCAATTTCATCTGCGTTATGTAATGTTGCGTTTGACACGGTTACGCCACCAACAAACACCGGTTTTAACCGTGCAACCGGTGTCACTGCGCCCGTTCTGCCAACTTGAAAATCAACGGATTCAAGTAAGGTCATTTCTTCTTGTGCAGGGAATTTATAGGCAATGGCCCAACGCGGTGCTTTAGCAACAAAACCTAAAGACAACTGCTTAGTAATGTCATTAACTTTGATGACGACGCCGTCGATTTCATAATCAAGCTGACTGCGACGAGTCATAATATCTTGATAATAAGCAAAGACTTTTTCAACACTGTCACAAACTTTCACTTCTGAGCTCATCGGTAACCCCCACTGCTTGAGTTGGGTTAACTGGCCAAAATGGGTCATTTGCATTGGTTGCGATTCACCTTCAACAACCCCAAGCGCATAGGCGTAAAACCCCAAGGCGCGTGACGCGGTGATTTTGCTGTCTAATTGGCGCAAACTGCCTGCTGCGGCATTACGCGGATTAACAAAGACTTTATCACCTTTGCTCATTTGGCGTTGGTTGAGTGCCTCAAATGCGGCTTTAGGCATAAACACTTCGCCGCGCACCTCGACTAATTCAGGAAAACCTTCGCCGCGTAGTTTTAATGGGATAGAACGAATAGTACGCAAGTTTTCGGTAATATCTTCGCCAACTGAACCATCGCCACGTGTCGCGGCCCGTTCAAGCATGCCGTTTCGGTAGGTAATCGATACCGCTAAGCCATCTAGTTTAGGTTCGCAAACATAGTCAACCTGGTCGACTTTATCGGTAATGCGTTTATTGAAAGCGTCAAAATCGCTTTGCTCAAAGGCATTATCTAAACTCAGCATGGGCTTTAAATGGGTGATTTGAGCAAATTTTTGCAATGCTACACCGCCCACTCGTTGGCTAGGCGAGTCTGGCAAAGTCAATTGCGGATATTCACGTTCAAGCGCGATCAAACGTTGCATTAATCTGTCGTATTCAGCGTCAGGGATCGAGGGGGCATCATCAACATAATAGCGAATATTGTGCTGATTGATGGTCTGAGTCAGTTGATCCATTTCGGTTTGAATTGCGTGCATTTGGGTATCCGTCGTCATACAAGTTGAACGTAAAGTCGTTTTATCACATAGCGTGAGATGTTATGCCAATAAAGGGGTAAAACAATTAAGGCCGCTGCTGCGGCCTTAAAGCGGTGTTAACACAACAAATTCCGCCTTATTTACGCGGCGTTAACACGTCTTATATAGTCTTTTTTAATGGCATCTGACCAGGGTTGACGTTGGCCATCGAGTAACTCAGCGCCTAGGTCATCAGCAATTTGATAGGCCGAGTTAAGCATAATGGTAAAGTTCATCATTGGGTCGCCAAAAGCGGGTAATGTCATAAATAATACCACCCCCTGGGTGACAAATTGCTCCATGTTGTCTGGGTCAAATATGCCAGGTTTTAACATGTTGGCTAATGAAAATAACACCTTGCCAGTCCCTGCATTATCAATATGACGATGGAAGATATCCATATCGCCAAACTTAAAGTTAAGTGACAACAAACTAGGTAATAATTCTGCGCCATGAATTTGCTCACCCGGCTTTGCCACAATGTGCAGCACTAATACATCGGTAGGTTCAATAGGCTCATCGGTTACCGTGGCTTTGGGCTCAGCGTTTACCTGTACAGCTTCAGTAGGCTTAGCCTCAACGCGAGGTGACTGCGTTACGGGTTCAGCTGTTGCGTTAACGGCTGGTTGGCTTGGCGTTTGTACTCGTGGCTTAGCAGGCTCTGCGTGAACAGGTGCAGATTTCACTGGTTCTGTTTTTGCTGGCAAGGGTTTACCGGTATAACTTTCTAATTTTGCCGTGCTGGTTGAGGTATTAAAAATCTTTTTCGGTAAACTCATGGCTGAGCTCACGCTTTGGGCCACGCTAGGCGGTGTAGGTGTTGGTGCATCATTTTCAACATTTAGCGTTGGCTGAACAGGTTGTGTCACTGTGACGGGTTCTGGTTGGCGTAAAGAATCCTGTAACGGTGTGTTACTTTGAGTCATCTGGGGTGAGTTAAGCGGTTTTTGGCTTAAATTAGTTTTCAGAATAGGCTTATTCACCGTTGCTTCAACTTCGTCAGCATTGCGTACGCGAACTTTGCCAATACCATCCGCATCGAAACCTTCAGTGTCACGACGTTGAGCTTGGTTTTTATAAAATCCGGCCATCGGACTTTGCTTCATTGATTTAGGTTGTTGTTTTCTAATTGACCAAAAACCATGCACTAACACCGCAATAATTGCGATCGCGCCTAATACAAACAACACCAGTTGTAGATCTTTCATTAGTATCCCTGTCTTTCTAATTTATACCGCATCGGCTAAGGCAACTGCGGCTTCAATGTCCACTGCGACTATCCTTGAAACGCCCGGTTCATGCATAGTAACGCCAATGAGTTGATCAGCCATTTCCATCGTTATTTTATTGTGACTGATATAAATAAATTGCACGCTTTGTGACATTTCTTGCAATAAACGACAAAAACGTTCGACGTTAGCGTCATCCAAAGGTGCATCAACTTCATCTAACATACAAAAAGGTGCTGGATTTAGTCTAAAAATAGCAAAGACTAATGATAAAGCGGTTAACGCTTTTTCTCCACCACTAAGTAAATGTATGGTGCTATTCTTTTTACCCGGTGGTTGGGCCATGATAGTGACCCCCGTTTCGAGTAAGTCATCATCGGTGAGCGCCAAATACGCTTTCCCCCCACCAAACACTTTAGGAAATAATTGCCCTAAATCGTGATTTACCGCTTCAAATGTTGCTTTAAAGCGGGTTTTCGTTTCTTTGTCGATTTTTCTGATTGCATCTTCCAGCGTAGACAATCCTTTATTTAAATCATCATCTTGACTGTCTAAATAGTCTTTACGTTCACGCTGGGTTTCAAATTCTTCAATTGCTGCAAGGTTAATAGCGCCTAAGCGAACAACTTTTTGTTTAACCTTTTCTAGCTGTTCTGCCCACACGTTTGCACTCGCATGTTCTGGCATATCGGCAACCACCTGCTGCAACTGAATTTGTTGCTCTTGCAGCAATTGTAGCTGTGCATTGGCCTGCCCTTTTAAACCCTCACGACGTAACTTTAACGCGCTTATCTTTTGAGTCAAGTCCTGTAACACTACAAGCTGTTGTTTTTGCATCAATACTGAGCTATCTACACTGGTTTGCAACTCGGATTGCTGAGCACGATTTTGTTGCAATTGTCGCTGCAGGGCTTGCTGTTGCTCAAGTGCGTCAGTCAGTTGAGCGGATAATTGTGCTAATTGATGCTCACCACGCTGATGTTGATTGTCTTGCAACATTTGTTGTAACTGAGCGTACTGATTTGATAATTCAGTCTGTTTTTCAGTTTGTTGTTGTAATTGTTGCAAGCTAAGCGCTTGTTGAGTGGCATGTTGTTGTCGCTGAGCTTGTTGCTGTGTTAATTGACTTAGGGCTTCTGCACGCTTACTTTTGGTTTCTCTCAGCTTTGCCTGGCTGTTTTGCCATGCATATTGCGCGACTTCATGTTGATTAATGGCAGTCGACAACGCATCTTCTTGAGTGAAAACTTGCGCTTCGTAAGCTTCTATTTGCATTTGTTTATCACGATAGACTTGTTCAAGCTTGGTAAGCGTATCCTGGCACTTTTGTTGTTTTTGTTGTTTATCGCTGAGTTGCTGTTGAACACTGGCCACTGTCGATTGCAGCTTTGTTTGGCTAATTTGCAATTGATGACAGTGTTGTTGTATCTGGCTTAATTGTATTTGCTGCTCAGCGGCTTGTTGGGTCTGTTCACTTAACGCTTGCTGCGCTGATGCCAACTGTGAGTCTAACGTTAACAATTGTTCGCTTAACACTGCACGCTCTTGGCTAAGTACGATGGCAGATTGCCCTGCTTGGGTGTGATTTAATACAAAACCGTGGCCCACGAGGTAACCTTCTTGAGTGGCAATGTACTGATTATCATTAATTTGTGGCAGTAGTTGTGTTGCTTCATCAAGATTTTGTGCCCAAATGACCGACGACAACCACGGCGCTAAATTAGCCTTTGTCGTAAAGGCATCATTGTTCAGGTTGGTTTGTTGAGCAAAGCCAATCAATGCTTGGCTAGGCGCTTCATCTGCGGATAAAACCGGTAATTGGCTTAATCCGTGCAATACCATATCAACGGCTTTTTCCCAGCCTGGTTTTACTTGTATTACTTGCCACAATTGTTGGCCTGACGATTGTGTGTGTCCGGCAAGCAATTCATCAATAAGCTGTAAACGAGCTTGGCGATGAGCCATGGTTTGCTTAAGCGTTTGGTAAGTATCTCTTTGTAGCTCTAGTGCATGTTGCGCGGTGCTAAGTTGCTGCTCACCTTGTTGTTGCTGGGCAAATGTTTCAGCTAACTGCGTATCAACAAGACTTAGTTGTGTTTGGGTATCACTTAATTGCGAGTGACTTTCTTGTTGCTCTAGCGCAGCTAACTCTTGAGTTAGTTGCACCTTTTGGCTTTCGTCTTGCTGCAAGCTTTGTTGCTGGTGTGCTAAGCTTGATTGCGATAAGGCCAGTTGCATTTTATTAGCCGCAAGAGTTTCAGCATATTGTGTGAGCTGTAATTGCTGATCATCACAAGCCTCTTCTACCACAGATAATTGTTCATCAATTAATTCAAGCGCAACTTGAGCTTGCTCGCAATGCGGAGTTAAGGCATCTGCTTGTGCAACTAACTGTTGGTAGTTGTCGTTCAAACTCGCAATAGCCAACTCACCTGCGGCTAATTGTTGTTGCAAAGCCGTGATTTGCTGTTGCAGCTGCGAGTCTTGCTGTTGCTGATGCTTAAGCTGTTGCTCGAGCTTAGTAATGTTATTGCCGGTTAAATAGTATTGCTCAACTAATTTATGCTCAGCATCGCTTAACTCAGCCAATTGCTGTTTAAGCTGCGTAACACTGGTGTCACTCTGTTGGGCGGTGCTTTGCTGCTGTTCAGATTGACTCTCTAACCCGCTTAATTCCGCTTCAAGTTTATCGGTTTGAGCAAGTTGCTCTTGATAACGAATAACCAGTAATTGGCTGTGCAGTTGACGTTCGCTATTTTTAAGTTCGCGGTATTGTAATGCGGCTTTGGCTTGTTGTGATAACTTGTCGAGTTGTGCGCCTAATTCAACCCTAATGTCATTTAAACGCGCTAAGTTTTCACGCGTATGACGAATGCGATTTTCGGTTTCTCGGCGGCGTTCTTTATAACGTGAGATACCGGCTGCTTCTTCGATAAACACCCGCAGCTCTTGCGGTTTAGATTCAATTAAACGGGAAATCGTTCCCTGTTCAATAATCGCATAGCTTCGCGGCCCAAGCCCGGTGCCCATAAATAAATCAGTAATGTCTTTACGGCGGCACTTTTGACCGTTTAAAAAGTAAGTTGATTCGCTGTCGCGATTGACTTGACGTTTAATTGATATTTCTTGATAACTCGCATATTGCCCAGCTAAACGCCCTTGAGTGTTTTCAAAAACTAATTCAACTCCGGCTACAGAAATAGGCTTGCGTGAAGATGAGCCGTTAAAAATAACATCGGTCATCGAATCGCCACGAAGATTTTTAGCGCTACTTTCTCCCAGCACCCAACGCACAGCATCAATCACGTTGGATTTGCCGCAGCCATTTGGGCCAATAATTGCTGATAACGCGTTATCAAAAGGGATTTTAGTTGGGTCTACAAACGACTTAAATCCAGCAAGTTTTATTTGTTTTAATCTCATGTTGCCAGTTCAGGTACGCATTAAAAGGAAAAAGCAGCTCACTTTAGCAATTGAGCCGCATTTTGTAACGATTTTTATCCTTTTGAAACAGTTTATCGCTTGTTTTATTGTCTTTGCCTAGTCAAAATCAATGTCATGAGTCACAAAATAGGCGAGTTACATGGTAAACAACACTCAGACCGTTAAAAAGAGCGGTGTAAATTATTTTATGCAAGGCTTTCAATTAATTAAACAGCCAGGGTTACGCTCATTTGTGTTTATCCCGCTGATGATCAATTTAGTGCTTTTTGCTGGAGCGATGTATCTTGCTGTTGGCCAACTGACACAACTTTTTGACTGGATGGATGGCCAATTACCCGATTACCTGAGTTGGTTGCATTTCTTTTTATGGCCCTTGGCAGTGCTGACTATGTTAGTGGTGATGTCGTTTATATTCAGTTCGGTAATGAACTGGTTAGCCGCCCCTTTTAATGGCTTACTCGCTGAAAAAGTGGAACAACATCTTACCGGCAAAAACTTAAACACTGGCACGTCTATCGACATGGTTAAAGATTTACCGCGTGTGCTCGGACGGGAATGGACAAAGCTTAAGTACTATCTACCCAGAGCATTGCTATTTTTGGTGTTATTTTGGGTTCCCGTCATCGGCCAAACTGCAGCGCCGATTTTATGGTTTTTATTTACCGCCTGGATGATGGCGATTCAATATTGTGATTACCCATTTGATAACCATAAAGTCAGCTTTGATGACATGAAGTTTGCCCTTAAAAACACCAAAGGTTCGAGCTACAGTTTTGGCGCATCGGTCACTTTGTTTTCAATGATCCCGATTGTGAACTTTATTGTGATGCCTGTGGCAATTTGTGGTGCAACCTCAATGTGGGTCGACAAATATCGCGAAGCCTATAAAAACCCAATGATTGCACCTGACTAGTGTGTTAATCGCTGCGTTTTAGCCGGTATGATGCAATGTTCCACAATGAGCCCGTTCTGTTGAACGGGCTTTTTTATGCCTGCCCAACATTCTGTAACAATTCATTGATATTTTTATTACATGTCAGACCTACCCTGAACCCACTTTTTTGCGACAATGGCCAAAATAACAATAAAGAGAAACTGTGGTTGTGATTAACTTTTTTCGTGGTGTATTCATTGCAAGTATTGTGTCTGGGGTTATGTCCGGTGCTATATCGCAAGACTGCTTTGCCGGTTCTAGCCAACAATTTCATTTAGATATTCCAACTATCAATCAAGAAGTTGAAATCGATGGTGACTTCAATGAGCCTGTTTGGCAGCAAGCAGCACAGGTAATGTTAAAATACGAAACCTCTCCAGGGGAAAATATTGCCGCCCCAGTCAATACCTATGCCAAAGTATTTGCCTCTGAAACTAGCTTGTATTTTGCCTTTATCGCTCACGATCCATCGCCAGAGAATATCAGGGTAAACCTGAGAGACCGAGATAAATCCTGGGGCGACGATATGGTCGGTATTAAGCTCGACACGTTTAACAATGCCCGTCTAGCCTACCAATTTTTTATCAATGCTTATGGGGTACAAAGTGATTCAATTGAAAACGAACTCACTGGCCAGGAAAGTGATGCCTGGGACGGTATTTGGTACAGTAAAGGTAAATTGACCGAGCAAGGCTATCAAGTTGAAATACAACTGCCACTGCGCTTGTTTAACTTTGATGACAGCCACCCTTTGCAAACGTGGGGGATAGAATTAGTCCGTTTTTATCCTCGTAATGAAACCCATCGATTATCGACTCATCAAATTGATCGTAATGTAGCATGCCAGCTTTGCCAATTAGGTACAGCCTCTGGCCTTGCTGGAGCGACACAAGGTAAAGACCTCCAAATAACGCCATCTTTTGTGGCTGACCAAAATCATCAGCGAGACATTGCATCAACAGGCCCGTGGCAAGATAATACCAACGTGGAAGCGGGTGTTGACCTACGTTGGGGGATCACCCCAACGACGTTACTTAATGCCACCATTAACCCCGATTTCTCACAAGTTGAAGCCGACGCAGGGCAATTAGATGTTAACAATACCTTTGCGCTATTTTTCCCAGAGAAACGCGCGTTCTTTTTAGACAATAAAGACTATTTTGATACTCAATTAGATTTACTGCATACCCGTAATATTGGCTCGCCAGACTATGGTTTAAAGCTCACCAGCAAAACTGACGATCATACCTTTGCAATGTTGGCGGCTAATGACATTCAAAGCCAATTTTTAGTGCCTGGTAACCTAAGCTCCGATATTGCTGTCATTAATGAGCAAAGCCATAACGTTGCAACGCGATACCGATTTGACCCGAGTAAGCAATTTTCGATTGGTGGTTTAGTCACCTTAAAGCAAGCGGATGATTACCATAACTATTTAGCAAGCGTTGACGTTAAATATCAACCCACGAAGCAAGACACGTTTACCGCGCAATATGCCCACTCGCAAACACAATACCCAGATGAATTTTTCAATCAATTTTGCGGTAGTGACGATTGTAGTGATGCTTTAGATGGCTGTGAAATAGGTGATTGTGCCATTAACGAACGAGTATTGCGCACCAATAAAGACGATAAATTTGATGATAGAATGTACAACATTGCCTATCAACACGAGCGTCGGAGCTGGTATGTCTCTACTAATTATGAATCAATAGGCAGCGATTTTAGAGCCGATTTAGGCTTTATCGATAAAGTTGATTTAGCTAAATTTGTGTTTGGTGGCGGTTATATTTGGTATCCGGACAACAGCTTTTTTAACCGCATAGAATTGGGCGGAGACTGGGATATTACCCATAGCCAAAATAATGAACGCCTCGAACAAGAAACCGAAATGTTTATTGAGTTTGAAGGTGGCTTACAAAGTTATATTGCGACAGGAATTATTCAGCGCGAACGAGTGGGCAGACGTCATAACCCGAGCATCATTGATATTAACGATAACACCACCCTGTTTGAAGAAACCTTAGGCTGGTTATATACCAATTTTACCCCAGTAGGCTCACTCAAGCTCGAATTGGATATGTACTTGGGTGATGATATCGATTTTGCCAACAACCGCCCTGCTACAGTACACATGTATAATCCGGGTATTGAATGGAAGATAACAGAGTCGTTAGTGCTCGATTTTTCACACCGTTACCAAACCTTAGATGTTGCCGATGGCCGTTTATTTACCGCCAACCTCAGTGATGTACGCTTAAATTGGCAATTAACCCTCAATAGCTTTATCCGCTTAAGCAGTGTATATACCCGCATTGAACGCGACCCTAATTTATATCTGTACCAAAATCCAGATAAGCTCTATCAAGACTTAGGCAACGAATTGCTATACGGCTATAAGTTAAATCCGCAAAGTGTATTTTATGTGGGGTATTCTGACGCATTTGTGGCAAACGATGACATAGATTCGTTAACGCAACATGAGAAAACCTACTTCATGAAGCTGAGTTATGCCTGGTTGTTATAAAGCATGCCAATAAATTAGCCACACAAAAACGCCGTTGATAAATATGATCAACGGCGTTTGTGTGTGTATCTTAGGGTTAAACAATAAGTATTACTGACTCATCACCTGGTTACGCCCTGCCGCTTTGGCTTGATAGAGTAACTCATCGGCGCGCTGTAATGCATGATCGAGCGTTTCGTTATCTCGGGTCGATACGCCGCAACTGAATGACACCTGTAAATCCCCCGCCGTGGTAGATATAGGGCTTATGGTACATTGCTCTCTAAACTTATTCACTAACGTACTGGCTTTAGTGCTGTCCAAGCCTTTAAAGGCAATCACAAACTCTTCACCACCAAAACGTGCAACAGTAAAGTTTGCTGCAAAAGCATTTTCTAATCGCTGAGCAAATTCAATTAACACTTGATCGCCAACATCATGACCATGGGTATCGTTAATTTTTTTGAAAAAATCTAAATCTAACAATGCCACCGACAATAATCCGTTATCAGAGTCTTTGCTATTATGCTGACTGAAAAAATACCGACGAGTGTAAGATTGAGTTAAATAATCACGATTAGCCTTAGCCCATAAATTGCGCATCATATCGAGCGCATCTAAAGTATTAAGTACCCGGCAATGAAACTCTTCATGGACAAACGGTTTTTGCAAGAAATCATCGGCACCGTTTTTAATAAACTTGGCCGATAAGCTTTCGTCGTTGTCATTCGATAAGCCAATAATCGCGATATCTTCGCGATTATATTTCTCGCGTACCCGCAATATTAATTCTACACCATCAATTTTTGGCATGTTGTAGTCAGTAATCAACAACTGAATATCAGGCTCTTGCTCAAGTACCGTTAATGCTTCTTCACCGTCCTTTGCTTCAATCACTTGAAACAAATGATGTTCAAGCAACATACGCACAAATTTACGGCTAACCACTGAGTCATCGACCACCAACACTTTAACCTGTTGATTGCGATACAACCTGTCGATAAGTTTAACCACGTATTGATAGCTGTATCGATTATCTTTAGGAATATAATCAACAATACCAAGCTTGAGAATTTCCCGACGCTGGTGAGCATCTAAATTACTGGTGAGCACAATACAAGGCGTTTTATAAGACGTTAATACCAGACGCACAATGTCACCATTGGAGGCGTCTGGCAGGTTTAAGTCTGCGACGACGACAAAGTATTGATGTTGCTCTAATAACGCCAATGCACTAGACATATCTGGCGCAACGTCCACATGATAACCAAGATCTTGTACAATTAAATGCTTCAAGATTTTAGATATGGTAGTGCTGTCTTCAACAATCAATACTCGCAATACTTTCACCTTGTTAATTATTATCGGTGCACTAATGAGTTAGCACTTTTCGAGCACTATACTACCTATCGAATAGCCAGCGCCAAATGAGCACAATAAACCTAAATCGCCCGTTTTAAAATCTTGATTGAATTTATGAAATGCAATCACTGACCCTGCCGATGCTGTATTAGCATATTCATCAAGTACGATAGGTGCTTGTGATGGCTCAACATTATCACCAAGAAGCTTCTTCACTACAAATAAATTCATGTTTATGTTGGCTTGATGGAGCCATAAACGCTTAAATTCTTCAGGCTTTATTTGTTCATCAGAAAATTGTGCGTCAAGGTGCTGATAAATCATCGGCAGCAACTCTTTAAACACTTTGCGCCCTTGTTGGTGAAATAGTTTATCTGCGCTGTTGGCCTGCGCAGGATCGCAGCGGTTAACAAAACCGAAGTTGCTGCGAATATTACTTGAGTAGTCAGTGACACATCGCGTCGATAACACACTAAAGGCATGCTCTGAGGTTGAAAGCTCAGCACGCTCAACCACCACGGCCGTCGCCACATCACCAAAGATAAAGTGGCTATCGCGATCGCGGAAGTTAATTTGTGGTGAAGTCAGCTCAGGATTAATCACTAACACACGATTAGCCGTACCACCGCGGATGGCATTAACCGCATTCACAATAGCAAACGTCGCAGACGAACACGCCACTAACATGTCATACGCAAAGCCTTTAGTGCCCATAGCTTGTTGTATTTCAATCGCAATGGCCGGGTACGCTCGCTGGGTATAAGCACAGGCGACAATGACTAAATCAATATCGTCTGCGGTTAAATTGGCTTGCGCTAAGGCTTGCGTTGCCGCTGCAATCCCCATTTCAGCTTGCATTGATAAAGCATCAGAAGGTTTGTCGGCAATCAAGGGCATCATGATGTCTGTATCTAAAATACCGTCTTTTACCATCACATAACGACTTTTAATACCTGATGCTTTTTCAATAAACTCACTCGAAGAGTAAGCCAATGCAGCAGTAGTGCCTGCTTCAATGTCTGCAGCATGCTGTTGGTTAAATTGATCAACATAACTGTTGTAACAGGTCACCAATTCATCGTTAGACACGCTATAAGGAGGGGTATATAAACCACTGCCAGAAATCACAACTTTATTCATTTTGCTCTACCATTATTAGTGAGTAAGTGAGTTAATGCTCATCAGCAACCAGACATTCCCATGATGCGAGTGAAGTATGATAATGCTATCGCAATAATCACGCTCGTCATCTGCCTCGTTACATTTCAACCGAGCTGAATTAACTTATTGCAGCTATTCTAGTATTTTATATTTTGTTTTCGTCATACTAAATTAAATTTGCATGATGGTCGGACCATCGAATGGTGTTTATTTGGCCGAAAAGCCCGAAAACCCGCCAAAAACTGTCGTTTTAGTATAACAGCATTAACGCTAATAACTAAAAGGAATAAAGAAGAACAAACTTTCACTTCTAAATCCTGCCAAGCAGATTATGATTGAGCAATGCAACCATAGGAGCAAATAATCCATGAGCAAAATTTTCGAAGATAATTCATACACTTTAGGTAATACCCCGTTAGTTCGTTTAAACCGTGTCAGCAATGGCAAAGTGTTAGCAAAAGTAGAAGCCCGTAACCCAAGCTTCAGTGTTAAGTGTCGTATTGGCGCGAACATGATTTGGGATGCTGAAAAGAAAGGTCTGCTAACCAAAGATATCGAGTTAATTGAACCGACTTCGGGTAACACAGGTATTGCACTTGCTTATGTTGCTGCTGCACGTGGTTACAAGTTAACCCTAACCATGCCAAACACCATGAGCCTTGAGCGTCGCAAACTGCTTAAAGCATTAGGTGCAAACCTAGTGTTAACAGAAGGCGCCAAAGGCATGAAAGGTGCCATCGATAAGGCTGAAGAAATTCGCCAATCAGCGCCAGAAAAATATTTAGTGCTGGGTCAATTTAGTAACCCTGCTAACCCAGAAATTCATGAAAAAACCACCGGCCCAGAAATCTGGAACGATACCGATGGTGAAGTTGATGTGTTTGTTGCCGGTGTAGGTACTGGCGGTACGTTAACAGGTGTGAGCCGCTACTTGAAAGCGCAAGGTAAAACCATTACTTCTGTTGCCGTAGAGCCCGTTGATTCACCGGTTATTGCCCAAGCGTTAGCAGGACAACCGATTCAACCAGGTCCACACAAAATTCAAGGTATCGGTGCTGGCTTTATTCCTGGTAACTTAGATTTGTCGATTATTGACCGTGTTGAAGCTGTAAGTAATGAAGATTCAATTGAAATGGCGCGCCGTTTAATGAAAGAAGAAGGTATCCTAGTGGGTATTTCTTCTGGTGCAGCTGTAGTGGCTGCCAACCGTATCGCCGCATTACCTGAATTTGCAGATAAGACTATTGTGGTTATTTTACCTTCTGCAGCAGAGCGTTATTTATCATCAGTATTATTTGCTGGCGAATTTAGCGACAGCGAGAACGTACAGTAATACAAAACTTGGGCCTGAAATAAGGCTAAAGCAATCCTAAAATGCCAACAATGAACTTGTTGGCATTTTTTATTGCTTCTATTTTGACTAACCTTCTATTGTTTCTACTTTTTAAATCAACAAGAGCAAAACAATAAAATACAAAGTTTATTGCATGTCCAAGATTCAACTTAATGTGATATTCTTGTCTACACGCAAAACTCACTAGATAAGCAATAAATAGTGATATTTTCTGCATAAATACCGCATAAATGAATCTATTAGTGATTATGACTCACTGATTTGAGCAAATTAATCGAAGTGAAAATATATTGAATCCAATATTCAATCTGACTGTTTAACGTCATTTTTATATTAAAAGATCACATCGTTAAATAAATTCATCTAAATTGTGAAATAATTCACTTTACATATAATCAACAAGATTAGATTGGTCATTCACCTATAACCCATCAAAAACGCCTCAATCGATACAATTCCGTAACAAATTCAGCTTTTGTAAATTATCGTCCTGACAAATTTGTATTTTAGTCACTCACTTGTTGATTATTTGTTTATTAAAATGACGACATGAGTTAACGCTTATTTTTAAATACCTAATCTTTATAGTGTTGTTTTTTATTGAATTTATCGTTATACCCATGCTCGTGTAATGTTATGTCAGCCTACTCTGCGAAGTGCTGCAATTAATTACATCATAATAAAAAACATTTCTGGGAGTGATAAAATGCAAGTTAATTCAAAATTAGCCAATGCGGTTCGCATTGCGTTAATGAGTGGTGTCGTGTTGTCTGCCACCACATCAATCAATGCCATCGCTGAAGACACCGCGGCGTCAAATGTAGAACGTATTTCAGTCACTGGTTCACGTATTATTCGTGAAGGTGCAATTGCGCCAACGCCTGTGACAGTGATTACCGGTGATGAATTATTATCAACAGGTGTAACCAATATTGGTGAAGCGCTAAACCAATTACCTGCACTTGGTAATACTTTCTCATTAGCGAATTCAGGTAATTCAATTGGCACATCAGGGCTTAACATACTTGATTTAAGAAGCATGGGTACCGCCAGAACATTGGTGCTTGTTAATGGTAAACGCCATGTATCAAGCTCTGCGGGTTCATCGTCTGTAGACGTTAACACCATCCCAAGTGTGTGGATTGATAAAGTAGAAGTGATCACAGGTGGCGCATCGGCAATTTATGGTGCAGATGCGGTAACCGGTGTTGTTAACTTTATTTTAAAGAAAAATGTTAACGGTTTAGATGTATCAGCCACCAAAGGCTGGGCCGATGATAGCGACTTTAAAAAAGATCGCTTTTCGTTATCTTACGGTAAAGACTTTGCACAAGGTGATGGTAACGTTGCTTTTGCGGTGGAATATAGCTCTCAGGAGCAATTACGTGCATTTGACCGTGATCAAACCTCAACTGCTTTTGCCAGTTTAGCCAATACAAGTCGCACAGAAGACAATAACGACCCGGCTAACCCAGACAAAATCCTGACACCTAATGCTGGCCATTACAGCATTAGTAACGCCGGTACGATTTATTTAGATGGTTGGAAAACCTTTAATGCCGACGGTTCAATGAAAGATGTGTATTTAGGTAAAAATGTTGATGGTATCCGTTGTGCTGAGTGTGATTTCACTAACTTAAATCAGTTTGTTACATTGCAACCAGAATTTGAGCGTTACAACGTTAACTTTAAAACCAACTATCAACTGAACGATGACCATAATGTGTATTTTGAAGCTAAATACGCTAATAGTCAGTCAACCGGTGAAAGTCAGCCTGCATTCTTCTTTAGCAACCCAGTGAACAACGTTAGCATTGATAACGCCTTTGTCAGCCCTGAACTGGCAAGCCTAATGCGAGACAATAATACAGACACCATCAATGTTCGTCGCTTTATGACTGACTTAGGTGCGCGCATTGAAGATGATACCCGTGAAACTCAACGTTATGTTTTAGGCTTAGACGGTATTGTTTTTGAAGATTGGGACTACGATCTTTATGCCGTTTATGGTCAGACTGATCTTGAACGTATTAATAAAAACAACCTTGTATATAGTAACTATAGCAACGCACTTGATTCGATTTTAGTGGATGGTGAAGCTGTGTGTCGTGACGAAACGGCAAGAGCGGCAGGTTGTGTTGCGGTTGATATTTTTGGTTATGGCGCACCAAGCCAGGAAGCCATCGATTATATTAATACCACGTCTACAGGCACATCTGTTATTAAGCAAACGGTGTTAGGCGGCAGCATGACAAACTCTGGTTTGTTTGAATTGCCAGCCGGTTATGTTGGTTTCTCTACGGGTGTTGAATACCGCAAAGAAGAAAGTGAAGTATTTGAACCTAATAATGCTGAAGGTACATTCTTTAACGTACTAGGCGAAGATAAAGGTGAGTTTAACGTTCGCGAAATATTTGCTGAAATGACCTTACCGTTACTTGCTGATTTACCCATGGTTCGTCAGTTAGATCTCGACCTTGCTATCCGTTTTGCTGATTACAGCACCATTGGCAATGCAACAACGTGGAAAACAGGCTTAAGCTGGGAAGTAGACGACGAAATTCGTGTCCGTACCACTTACTCTGAAGCCATTCGTGCACCTAACATCAGTGAGCTTTACGGCGCAGAAAGCCAAACCTTCTTCAGTGTAGAAGATCCTTGTCGTGCAACCAGTTTAGGCGAGCAAAATGATTCAACAATCCGCCAAGCAAACTGCACAGCTTTAGGTGTGGCAACGGGTTTTGATTCTGATTATGACGATGAAACCCTTGACGGTGTCAGCAGTGGCAATGAAGAATTAGAAGCAGAAGAGTCTAAGAGTTACACCTTAGGCGTGGTTTATCAGCCAGGCTTTATCGATGGTTTATCGATTACAACTGACTATTGGAACATTGAAATAGAAAATGCCATTAGTGTTGTAGATTCACAAAATATTCTTAACCGCTGCGTCGACTCAAAAAATGGTATTGATAATGAGTATTGTAAGTTAATTACTCGCGATTCAAGCACCAGTGAAATTACCGAAATTAGACAGCAATCATTAAACATCTCTGCACTTGAAGCCGCGGGTATCGACTTTGATATCAGTTATACCTTTGAAGCATTTAATGGTGATGTTCGCACAAATATTGTTGCAACTCGTCTATTAAAACGTAAAGACTTCTTGTTCCAAGATGAGCCAGATGCCTTCGAAGAATTTGCCGGTACTGCAGGTTATGCTAAATGGCAAGCTAACTGGAGCATTAACTATGCTATCGATAATTGGGACTACTCGTGGAGAACCCGTTACATTCAGGCGGTAGATTTATACACTAACTACACCCTGGACAACAACGCGAATCCTAGCAGCGCGATGGCATATGGTGATTACTACATCAGCGATGCCTCTGTGTCTTACAGCTTCGATTCTGGTATTTCATTAAAATTTGGTATTGATAATCTATTTAATCGTGACTTACCTTACGGCACAACAGGGACTAGTGCAGAAAGTTCTGCTTATGACAACGTAGGCCGTTACTTCCACACAACAGCTACATACAAGTTCTAAATATGGATAGCTAATCCGTATCATTGATCGATATTCGAACGGCATCTTAGGATGCCGTTTCTTTATTTATAATCTATTTACGCCAGTCCTTATCCTGAGTGAACGTAAATTACTGCTAACCTCGCCACAAAACCAACATTAAGCACTGTACCAAACCACAAAAATAAACGACGATTAACCAACATAAAAATTTAAAGCTCGAATAATCAATAGGTAACTTATGCACTATACACTGAAACAAATCGCTGTTTTTGATGCTGTCGCCAGTTTCGAAAGTGTTAGTGCTGCGGCCAAAAAATTATCGATGAGTCAATCTGCGGTCAGCATGTCGTTAAGCCAACTAGAGCATTTATTAGGACGGCCGCTATTTATTCGCCAGGGAAATCGGCTAATAATGAGCCACTGGGGGCAATGGCTGCGCCCAAGAGCACAAAAGTTATTGCAAGATGCGCAACAAATTGCCTTAGGCCTGCATGACCAACATATTATTAGCGGCACGGTTAAACTGTGTTCAAGCCAGACAGCAGCAGAACATTTATTGCCTAAGCTTATCAGTAAAATTGATAATGATTTTCCTGAGCTGAGGATTGAAATAGCCGTTGAAAATAGTGACCACGTCGCCAAAGAAGTACTTGATTACCAATTTGATTTAGGGATTATTGAAGGTCGTATCGATGACAGCCGATTACACCAAGAGCCCTGGATTGACGATCACCTTGTGGTCGTAGCCTCACCGCATCATCCATTTGCCAAACACAAACAAACCAGTGTGTCGCAATTAGAACAAGCAAAATGGGTATTAAGAGAGCCTGGAGCTGGCACAAGACGCATTTTTGATGCCGCTATTCACGGATTAATCGTTCAATTAAATGTTTGGAAAGAATACGAACATGTCGGCTTATTAAAAGCATTAGTCAAAAATGGCGTATATTTAAGTTGCCTGCCCTATTTAGATGTTGAAAAAGACGTCGCCAAAGGGGAATTAGTGGTATTAACCACGCCGGAACTAAACTTAAAGCGCCATTTATCGTTTATTTGGCGTCAAGACACGGGTGATAACCCATTACGCAATTGCCTCATTGCTGAAGCGAAAAGATTAACTCGAGAATAATGCGCCACGGGTTAATCTGCCCTCCTCTGACATACTGATTGCAGACTTAAGTATTACCCCTGTTAAACCCAATAGTTTCAGCATGTTGAATCAAGTAGATTGCGGCGATTAAATTGCTGTCGCAACCTACGCTATCCAGCCCTTGTATGAATCACGTTGCACTTGAGCCGACTCGGTTAATCACATTGCAATATCGTGAAGTCATTACTTAATATTAATGGCTTTGTCCGTAAAAAATCAGCAACACCACTCTCCCCCTTTTGCGCCCTTTATTAGGTAAAACCTTCGCTTATTAATGCGGATTGCGATAAACCCAATCAAATGAATAAACCCAATCAAAGTTAAACGTATCGTTATCTGACCAAGCGAGCCCTCTACGCTGAGTTTCTAAGTCAAAAGCATGTTGCATTATTTAATGATGCTTTACTGGCTCTGCAAACGAAATATAAGCTGCGTGAACATCTAAATTTGGGCCCCAACTACGCTAAATAAAAGTGTCACACTCGATCAGTAAAATTGATACTGAGTATCAAGCTGTACATTTTTTGACTTTTTGACTCGATTTAAGCTGTATTTATTGATCTAATTTTGCCATCAACTTGTTAACCAGCTCCCACTTAGCGTAAACAAAACATCAACTTTATTGATAGCAAGTGATGACTACGCAAGCCTATGCTAAAATCAACAGGTAAATTGGTCTTACCAAGAAAGTGAAAGCACAAAATAAGCATTAACTAAGCCGTAAATATGGACATCACTGTGATGCAATTTAATTACAATGCATCACAGTCGAGTAAAGTGATTAGAGCTGATTAAGCTCACTGGCAAGCTGACCTAATGGACACCCGCCATCACTTCAATGGAACACACTCAACTTCATCAATTGATGAAATAACCTGTTCTTTTCGGAGAATGAGAAATTATGTCAGATAAAGCCAGTCATTCAGCCACACCCGATACAGAAGCGAGTTACAGCGAACTTCACCGCCCAGCCAGTGAATTTGCTACTCGTGATGCCTACTTAGAAAACGAATTAAAAATAATGAAACCAAGGCGTTGGGGACTTAACCTTCCTGGACGTGATTTTCGCTTTGAATGGGAAGATTTAGTCCCTGCCATCGCGGGTACCATTGGCATTACTGTTATGTACTCGGCAGTAATGGCAGCATGGGCTTCTGGCTTAAGTGAAAAGTGGGATCATGTGAGTCTAGGTGCCGAATTTGCTATTCAAATTGTGCGCGTAGAAATGCTCATTCCTGCCTTACTCTTTTGCATTATTAGTTCGGGATTAATTAATCCACGCGCCAATCTGGGTGGTAACCACGGCCCCATGATCCCCCTCATTGGTACTATCGCCCTTGCCGGTGCGCATCCTCTAGCACTTGCCATATTAATCGGTATATTTGGATTAATACTCAGTTACTTTAAAGGCGGCTCAAAACTGGTCAATCTTACCAGTAGCGGGGTTGCTGGAGGGTTGTTAGTCTTCCTCGGTTTTATGGGGGCAAAAAGCCAAATTGGCTCCTTGTTCGACTGGGCTGGCGGCTTGCAAGCTAAACACAGTTTAGATTATTCATTGGGTTATGTTGCCTTTATTATTTTGGTCATCAACGTGATTATCTACGCCTCGTTAGCCAAATTTGGCAAGCGTTGGTTAGCCATTCCATTATGTTCAATTGCCGCCATTGCATTAGCATTTGGTCTTGGCGCCGGGCTTGACCTGCAATTTACCACCGCCCCTGGTATTCCTAATCTAAACCCTGTGTATTGGTGGGGCTCTACCGAACACGGTTGGATGTTAGGCTTACCGAATATGGCGCACTTTATTGCCTCGTTACCGTTTGCTATTTTAGCGGTTGCCATGTGGTCACCAGACTTTCTCGGTCACCGTATTTTCCAAGAACTGAACTACCCTAAAGGCGCTGAAAAAGTCTTGATGGATGTGGATGACACTATGACCACATGTTCAATCAGGCAGATGGTCGGGACCGCTGTGGGTGGGGGTAATATCACCTCATCTTGGGGGACATACATGATCCCAGCCGCTATCGCTAAACGTCCAATTCCAGCGGGTGCAATTTTACTTGGCAGTTTATGTATTATTGTGGCGATTGTGGGTTATCCGATGGATATCACCGTGTGGCGTCCTGTGATGTCAATTGCGTTACTGGTAGGGGTATTTTTACCGTTACTTGAAGCCGGATTACAAATGGTAAAAGATACCACTAGCAGCCAAGCTGCAGGTATTTGTATTTTTGCCGCATTTGTTGCCAATCCAGTATTAGCCTGGGCATTAACCATGTTATTAGATAACAATGGCTTAATTGGTGATAAAGAGCGTCCTAAAACATTATCATTTGCTGACCGTATCGTGATCCCTGGGCTTGCATTTGTGATTTGTTTAGCCGCCATGCTTGCTGTGGGTATGATTGAAGGCATCCCTGCGTTGTTGTAATTTTAACCAGCGCATAGCACTATCAAAAAGGCGAAACGGATCTGGTTTCGCTTTTTTATGCCCGGCTGACACCAAATAATAAACGGGATTGTTAACCAGTTAACACTTTTACCAATCCATTAACGAATTCTGCCGAAAATAGTGAAGTCTTGTGCTATTATTAATGCATGGATAAATGGTCTTACCAATTTAAACCATTAGCCGGTTACTACATCTGAAGCGTCATTAAGTGAGTTAGGCACACAAGTTGCCAAGAATGTCGCAGAAGCGGTAAACGACTCAGTCTAGCGAATGTTCCTAGACATTGAATGTACATACTCAACGGATAACAACGCCAGTTTCACTTGCAATCGAATCCGTAGTTAAACAACCAGAGGGTTAAGTAAATGACAGATAAAACCGAACTATTTGCCAACGCGTGGGAAGGTTTCGTAGCAGGCGATTGGAAAACTGAAGTTAACGTACGTGACTTTATCCAGAAAAACTACACTCCTTATGAGGGTGACGAGTCATTCTTAGAAGGTGCTACTGATGCTACTTTATCGCTATGGGATAAAGTAATGGAAGGCATCAAATTAGAAAACCAAACTCACGCCCCTGTCGATTTCGATACAGACATGGTGTCGACGATTACGTCGCACGATGCTGGTTACATCAACAAAGATCTTGAAACTATCGTCGGTTTACAAACAGAAGCGCCGTTAAAACGCGCAATGTTACCTAACGGCGGTATTCGCATGGTTGAAGGTTCTTGCCAGGCTTATGGCCGCGAGCTCAACGCTGACGTGCAATATACTTATTCAGAATTACGCAAAACCCACAACCAGGGTGTGTTTGATGTATACACACCTGAAATCATGGCATGTCGTAAATCAGGTATCTTAACCGGTTTACCTGACGCATATGGCCGCGGTCGTATTATTGGTGATTACCGTCGTATCGCGTTATACGGTATCGACTATTTAATGCAAGATAAGTTTAACCAATTTGCGTCATTACAAGCTCAAATGGAAGCGGGTGATGATTTACAAAGTGTTATCCAGCTTCGTGAAGAAATTTCAGAGCAACATCGTGCACTAGGCCAAATGAAAACCATGGCCGCTAAGTACGGTTGTGATATTTCTGTACCCGCTAAAAATGCCAAAGAAGCCATTCAATGGACTTATTTTGGCTACCTTGCTGCAGTAAAAAGCCAAAACGGTGCGGCAATGTCATTAGGTCGTACATCGACTTTCCTCGATGTGTTTATTGAACGTGACCTCAAAAGTGGTTTATTAACAGAACAACAAGCACAAGAAATGGTTGACCATTTCGTGATGAAACTCCGTATGGTGCGTTTCTTACGTACTCCTGAATACGATGAATTGTTCTCAGGCGACCCTATTTGGGCAACAGAATCAATTGCTGGTATGGGCATTGATGGTCGTACATTAGTGACTAAGTCTAGCTTCCGTTTCTTGCACACCTTATACAATATGGGGGCAAGTCCAGAGCCAAACATCACCGTATTATGGTCAACAAAATTACCACAAGGTTTTAAAAGCTACTGTGCCAAAGTGTCTATTGACACCAGCTCTATTCAATATGAAAACGATGACCTAATGCGCCCTGACTTTGAGTCTGACGATTACGCTATCGCTTGTTGTGTGAGCCCTATGATTGTCGGTAAACACATGCAGTTCTTCGGTGCTCGTGCCAACTTAGCTAAAACGATGCTTTATGCCATCAACGGTGGCGTTGACGAAAAACTGAAAAAACAAATTGCACCAAAAGCAGAACCTATTACCTCTGAAATACTTGAGTTTGATGATGTCATGTCTCGCTTAGACGGCTTAATGGATTGGTTAGCGACTCACTATGTGACAGCGCTAAACGCCATTCACTTTATGCACGATAAATACTCTTATGAATCTGCATTAATGGCCCTGCATGACCGCGATGTTCGCCGTACTATGGCCTGTGGTATTGCCGGTTTATCGATTGCAGCTGACTCATTGTCTGCGATTAAATACGCAAAAGTTAAACCAATTCGTGACGAAGACGGTATTGCAGTTGACTTTGATATCGAAGGTGATTATCCAAAATTTGGTAATAATGACCCACGAGTTGATGACATTGCCTGTGACTTAGTTGAACGCTTTATGGCTAAAATTCGCGATAAGAAAATGTATCGCAATGCAATTCCAACACAGTCAATCTTAACCATCACCTCTAACGTGGTTTATGGTAAGAAAACCGGTAACACCCCTGATGGTCGTCGCGCTGGTGCACCATTTGCTCCAGGTGCTAACCCAATGCATGGCCGTGATGAAAATGGCGCAATTGCTTCACTAACATCGGTTGCTAAACTGCCTTTTGCCCACGCTCAAGACGGTATCTCTTATACCTTCTCTATCGTGCCAAATGCACTAGGTAAAGATGACATGGGTCGCCGTACAAACTTAGCATCATTAATGGATGGCTATTTTGTTAGCAAACCAAATCGTGAAGGTGGCCAACACTTAAACGTTAACGTGATGAACCGTGAAATGCTTGAAGATGCCATTGTGAACCCAGATAAATACCCACAATTGACCATCCGTGTGTCAGGTTACGCAGTGCGCTTTAATGCACTGACGCCTGAACAGCAGCAAGATGTTATCACGCGTACTTTCACTAAAGGTCTGTAGTCTCTGCTAAAATTGGCTGTATCGAAGAATCAACACTCTCGATACAGCCTTTTTTTTATCGACATTTAAGGAACAACCATGACGTTAGGTCGCATACATTCAGTGGAATCTTTCGGTACAGTTGATGGACCGGGTATCCGCTATATCGCTTTTATGCAAGGTTGCCTAATGCGCTGCCAGTATTGTCATAATCGTGATACATGGGATCTAGATGGCGGCAAACTCATTTCAGTTGACGACATAATGAGCCAGCTGGTTGATTATCAACCTTTCTTAGACGCCAGTGGCGGCGGTATTACAGCCAGTGGTGGTGAAGCCATACTCCAGGCGCAATTTGTAAGCGAGCTGTTCCAAGCCTGCAAAGCTCAGGGCATTCATACTTGTTTAGACACTAATGGGTTTGTGCGTAAATACGAACCTGTCATAGACGAACTGCTCGACAATACCGATTTAGTCCTGCTCGATATTAAACAAATGAATGATGCCAAGCACATCGATTTAACCAAAGTCAGTAATCATCGCACCTTACAATTTGCTCAATACCTTGCCAAACGCAACATTAAAACCTGGATACGTTACGTGGTGGTAGCTGGATTTACTGAAGATGTTGAGTCTGCAATTGAATTAGCCGAATTTATTAAGCCAATGCAAAACGTTGAAAAAGTAGAATTACTGCCTTATCACGCATTAGGTGAACACAAGTGGCAGTCATATGGTGACGATTACACGTTAGCCAATGTGAGTGCGCCAAGCGCACAAACAATGCAACAAATACAGCAAGTGTTTTTAGACCGTGGCATAAAAGCGACATATTAAACAAGATTGTGGTCAACAGCACTAAATTAGCGACCGCTTAAGCAAAAGATGACTTATAATTCATCCCAATATTGTCGGTCTAAACGTTCAAAAGCGAGTTTTAAAATGGTGGCCATGTCTAGGTAACAGGCCTTGGCACCAAGAGGTTGGCAAGCAACCCCCATCTCAGTCAATGCTGAACTGAGTTGATTGCCCCAATCGAATAAAGACAATGGTAATGGGTGGCGAGCTCGCCATCCAAGCCACAGCAAACCTTGTATAGGCAAACTAATAAAAAAAAGTAATACAGTGATGGCTTGCGGTAAAAAGCTCCAACCTAAAACATACAGCTGGCTCGAAGCAGCAATAATGCCAAGCACTGGCATCGATATCATGGCTAATTGGGTAGCCTTGACGACTCGATATTCAGGGAAATACAGCCCCAGTTGTCGCACCATTGGCCAGGTCTTCATATAACGACGACCATCAGCAAATAACGTAATCAAATTCATGTTCAATATGGGTACCTAAACAGCCTAGTACATGGAATTAACAGTAACATAATACAGTGTATTGACAAAAATACACTGTTGGATTGGTCGCGCTTTGCAGCAGCAATCAATTCGGTAAGAACACTCAGTGTGAAGTTTATGAATGATCATAAACCTTAGCCAAAATGGATTTTATTATTTCATTTAGTTTCATTGACTTATAAGGCGTTAACATGTCAGACAAATTAGTACTCGTGCTCAACTGCGGTAGCTCTTCATTAAAATTTGCCATCATTGATGCCCAATCAGGCGATGAACAAATTTCTGGTCTTGCGGAATGTTTTGGTTTAGAAGATTCACGCATTAAATGGAAATTTAATGGCGGCAAAAACGAAGCGAAACTCGGTGCATTTACCGCTCACCGTGAAGCAGTTGAATTTATCGTTGATAAAATTTTAGCCGAACAGCCACAATTGGCCGCACAAATTAAAGCCATTGGTCACCGCATCGTTCACGGCGGCGAAAAATTCACTCGCTCTGTCATCATTACCCCAGAAGTCATTCAAGGCATTGAAGATTGTGCTTCACTTGCTCCTTTGCACAACCCTGCTCACTTAATTGGTATTCGTGCTGCTATTGCCTCGTTCCCAGCGCTACCGCAAGTCGCAGTGTTCGATACCGCATTCCACCAATCAATGCCAGAAAAAGCCTACGTGTATGCCCTTCCATACAAGCTCTATCGCGAGCACGGTATCCGCCGTTATGGCATGCATGGTACCAGCCACTTATTTGTGAGCCGCGAAGCTGCAAAAGTATTAGGTAAAGACATTAAAGACACCAATGTCATTTGTGCTCATTTGGGCAATGGTGCTTCAGTGACGGCGATTAAAGGCGGAAAAAGCGTTGACACATCAATGGGCTTAACCCCATTAGAAGGCTTAGTCATGGGCACTCGTTGTGGTGATCTAGACCCGTCAATCATTTTCCACTTAGTGAAGCAACTGGGTTACACCCTGGATGAAGTGAATAACTTACTTAACAAACAAAGTGGTTTATTGGGCATTTCAGAGCTAACTAATGATTGTCGTGGCATCGAAGAAGGTTATGAGGACGGCCATAAAGGCGCTACGTTAGCCTTAGATATTTTCTGTTACCGTTTAGCCAAGTACATTGCATCATACACAGTGCCATTAGGCCGCCTAGACGCCGTTATCTTTACAGGCGGCATCGGTGAAAACTCCAATCTTATTCGCGAAAAAGTGCTTAACTTACTTGAGATCTTCAACTTTAACGTTGACGACACACTCAACAAAGCTGCCCGTTTTGGTCAGCAAGGTGTAATTACTAAAGCAGGTAGTACAATTGCAATGGTGATCCCAACGAATGAAGAATGGGTTATCGCTGAAGATGCTATGAAGTTAATAGCCGTAAAATAACCAAGATATTGTTTTTTGATTAACCCATATTTAAGAGGTCTTCATGTCTCGTAATATTATGCTTATTCCCATTGGTGTTGGCGTTGGTTTAACCTCGCTGAGTTTAGGGATGGTTCGCGCCTTAGAACGTAAAGGCGTTAAAGTGCAGTTCTTTAAACCTATTGCACAAATTCGCTCTGGTGACAAAGGGCCTGAACGTTCAACCACTATTTTAAGTACATCGCCTTCAGTAAATCCTTTAGAGCCGTACAGCATGGAACATGCTGAAGCGTTAATCCGCTCTGAGCAGCAAGATGTATTAATGGAGCAAATTATTGCTCGCGCGGCGGAATGTGCAAGCAATACTGAAACCCTCATCATTGAAGGTTTAGTGCCAACACGTAGCCACCCTTTTGCTGACGACATCAATTATGAAATCGCTAAAGCACTTGATGCCGACGTGATTTTTATCGCCACGCCAGGTGTTGACACCCCAAATGGTTTAATGAACCGTCTAGAAATTGCTTACAACTCTTGGGGTGGGCAAAAAAATAAACGTCTTATCGGTGCCGTCATCAACAAAATTGGTGCGCCAGTAGATGATGAAGGTCGTACACGCCCAGATTTATCTGAAGTATTTGATGATAAACAAATTCATGCGACTGACAGCTCAGGCATGTTCCAATTGCCGGGTAAAAGTCCGCTGCGTATTTTAGGCAGTGTGCCATACAATTTAGAACTGATTGCGCCTCGCGCTTCTGATTTAGCTAAACACTTAAATGCTAAAATCATTAATGCAGGTGAAATGCACACTCGCCGTATGCGCCGCGTGACATTTTGTGCCCGCAGCATTCCAAACATGTTGATGCATTTTAAAGCCAACTCATTACTGGTGACTTCTGGCGACCGTTCGGATGTCATCGTATCGGCCTGTCTTGCTGCAATGAATGGCGTAAAAATTGGTGCCCTTTTACTTACCGGAGGATACCAGCCAGAGCCAGAAGTGATGAAGCTCTGTGAACAAGCCTTTGAAACCGGCTTGCCTGTATTTTTAATTGAGTCTAACACCTGGCAAACATCGCTTAATATTCAACGCTTTGATCATGAAGTGCCTGTTGATGATGCTGTGCGTATTGAGCGTGTGCAAGAATACGTGGCTAGCCATATTGATCAAACCTGGATTGAGAGTGTGACTCAAGACTCTCCACGTGAGCATCGTTTGTCGCCACCTGCCTTCCGTTATAAGCTTACTGAGCTTGCGCGTGCAGCACGTAAAACCATTGTGCTACCTGAAGGTGAAGAGCCGAGAACCATTAAAGCTGCCTCTATTTGTGCAGAACGCGGTATTGCTCGTTGTGTATTAATCGGTAACCGTGAAGAAATTTTACGTGTAGCGTCACAACAAGATGTTGTTTTAGGTGACGGCATTGAGATTATAGAACCAGAAAGCATTCGTGAAAAATACGTAGCACCGATGCTTGAGTTGCGTCGCAGTAAAGGGTTAACTGAAGTGGTAGCCCGTGAGCAACTAGAAGATAACATGGTACTGGGTACCATGATGTTAGCTGAAAATGAAGTAGACGGTATTGTGTCTGGGGCTATACATACAACGGCTCACACAATCCGCCCACCATTGCAGTTAATTAAAACCGCTCCAGGCTCAAGCTTAGTGTCATCAATTTTCTTCATGTTGATGCCAGATCAAGTGTTGGTTTATGGTGACTGTGCGATTAACCCTGATCCAGATGCTGAACAACTTGCTGATATCGCTATTCAGTCAGCAGAATCTGCAAAAGCATTTGGGATTGAGCCTCGTGTAGCGATGATTAGCTACTCTACAGGTACCTCAGGTACTGGTTCAGATGTGGATAAAGTGCGTGAAGCGACTCGAATCGCGAAAGAAAAGCGCCCTGACTTGATCATCGACGGCCCATTACAATACGACGCAGCGGTAATGCCAAATGTGGCAATGTCTAAAGCGCCAAACAGCCCTGTGGCTGGTAAAGCAACCGTGTTTGTATTCCCAGACTTAAATACCGGTAATACAACGTATAAAGCGGTACAGCGAAGTGCAGACTTGATCAGTATTGGCCCAATGCTACAAGGCATGGCCAAGCCTGTAAATGACTTGTCTCGTGGCGCATTAGTTGACGATATCGTTTACACCATCGCATTAACGGCTATTCAAGCTGCGCAAAACAGCAAAAAGTAGCGGTAACTGAAAATGTAGCAAAAAAAAGCACTGATCATTATCAGTGCTTTTTTATTACAATTTTTTATTGTCATTTTTATTGCGACAAGAAACTAAAACTAAGATTGAAATTGACGCATAACTACAGAAGCGGCACTTTTTAACCGCAAAAAAAACAATATATTTTACAGTGAGTTAAAATAACAACTCACAGTCATCAACAAACTTGTCCACAGATTCTGTGGATAACATTAACTTTTTTGACGCCTGTATTCGTTATAAAACTACAACGACAAGCATCACGGTCAATAGGCCACGTTTACTGTATTAACGTAGCGATCAAATATGATCTAATTAACTAATATATTCATATATGACACGCGCTGTTTGAATCGTCAAGTAAATGTACCGCTAAGCCACAGAAATAGTGACTAACTGCGCAAAATATAACTGCCCAGCGTTTAATTTAAGTGATACTAATATTTTTTTGCACCCAAAATCACGACTCACCTCATGTCACCTATTGATGCGGATGGGTATAAATGCAAATCGATTAAAGTGCAGCGAGTAAAACCATCATCTTATGAATGGGTATGTGAGTGAGGTAGTGAGTGGATAACTCGGATTGCCCAGCCACTCACTATTTATATAAGGAGGAGATATCACAATGAGCTGCACTTACCCATTGTCTCAGTGCATAGCTTTTACACACTTAAACAATTAAATAACCACTAAGCTTGTCACTCCAGCCATAAACCGAGATACTAAGTTAATATAATAAATCTAAATATTGAGTAGTCATTCGCCGATGTTAAACATAAAACCGATTTCTTTCCTTACCCTACTATTACTCTTCTTTGTCAGTGCATGTGATCAATCACCAGAGGAAGCGCCGCAACTCAAAATGAGTCCAGAGCAAGTGTCACTCGGCTTTTTTCAAGCGATTTATATTGATAACGATGTAGAAAGCGCCAAACAGTTTGTCGCACCCGACATAAAAGAAGTGATGGAGCATTACCATATTGCTTCAGCAGTGCAACGTCATGTACTGGGTTTATCAATGAAAGATGTCACTATGTCGATCGATGAAATTGATATCGACTTTTTCCGAAAATTTACTGACGACGTTACCGTTGTCGTTAAGATGGAAGGATTAAAAGGCGGTAGACAATGGATAGATGACCGCACAATACGTTTACACAAAAAAGGCAGCACTTGGGTAATTGTCGAAATTCTACCTGAAAAAGGCAGAATCGAACGTTAATACAGAGCTGGATAGTCCCTTTACAATCAACACTATAATTGATGTTGCAATAGACTTGTTATCGACAGTCAAATTAACTCGGTCTTGGTGGAGTCGTCTTTTACAACTAAGTCCGGCTTAAATTTTATCGCTATGCTGATAGCTAATAGCCAATAAAAATAGCAGCCTAGGCTGCTATTTTTATATTCGGTGTCGGAGTATTTAATGCGATGACGCACAGGTCAGTACATTAATATGCTCGTTCAAATGTCTTATTCTTCGTCAGAAGGTAAAGACTCTAACACGTCATCTTTTACTTGATAGTAAGCATTTTCGTATTCATGAACTTCCATAATAACTCCAATCTTCTTTAGGTCGTTTTGTAGGGGGAAGGCCTGTCTTATTTTTCAACAACTTAATCTTAATGACATCGTGCTAGTAGCATAGTGTCGATAACATTACTTTGTCTCTGGGGGGTGACATTTACCTAACAGAGAGAAAAGCACAATCACTTTCTTCTTGCCGGAGAGTATATCAATACTCATGCGACTTTCAAACCTTAACCACCGATAAATTACGAAAAACTTTCAGTTTGGAATATAAAAACAGCTTAAAAACACAGAAAACAGTGTTTTACAGAGAAAAAACTGAAAGTCTTTCATCGGGAAACAAAAAAGCCGATGCAGTGCATCGGCTTTTTTTGAGCATAATAACGACTTAAACTTGACTGATATGATTAAGAATACGTTTTTCTGAAATAGGATATGCTGTACCCAATACTTGAGAAAAACATGATACTCGATACTCTTCTATCATCCACCTTGCTTCAATTAACAACTCAGGCACTGGTTGCGAGCGTGGCACTTTGGCGAGTTGTGCCGTCAGTGTCTCTTGTACCTTACTGATACTGTGCATATGCAAACGGTCTCGCGTAGGATCAACCGGCAATTTCTCTAAGCGGTTTTCAATCGCTTTGAGGTAGCGCGCCACATCTGCCAGGCGTTGCCAACCACAATCTTCGACAAATCCTTTATACACTAAGCTGTCTAGTTGTGTTTGAATGTCACTCATTGCAAAGGCAATATCTAAACTAATTTTGCCCTTTAAGCGTTTTTTAATCCGCTGGTAAATGGTTAACACCTGTTCAACGTTTAAGGCTATTTGCTCAGCCGTTGGATTAAGTTCTTGGCGCACCCACTCTTTGGCTTGTTCAAATTGCGCCTCATTACGAATATCTAACTGCTTTTGATCGAGTAACTGTTGCACAGCCGCATTAATGATATCTTCAATCAATATTTGCACTTGGCCAAACGGATTAAAGTACATTGCGAGTTTAGCTTTATTGGGTAACGCTTGCTGCAAGTGTTTAACGGGCGACGGAATATTGATTAGCAATAACCGACGTAATCCGACTCGATGATGACGTTTCGCTTCATGCTCATCATCAAATAGCTTAATTGACACATCGGTTTTGTTATCGATAAGGGCCGGATACGCTTTAACCTCGTAGTTGCCTTTACGTTGCTGGTATTGCACTGGCAAGTCACCAAATGTCCAACTGGTGATAGCTTGCTGTTCAATGCCCTTATCAGCCACTTTACGTATCGCTTTGGCAACCACTCCTTGCAACTGCCCTTTCAACGTTTCTAAATCTCGCCCTTGAGCCACTAAGCGACCTTGATCATCTTCAATCTTAAAATTCATTTTAAGATGTTCAGTGATTTGGGTTAAATCAAAATCGTCAGCTGAAATCCGCACACCACTCATACGCAATAATTGTTTGCACATCGAGTCGAGCATTGATAATTCAAACGGTTTCATTGCTTGATAACAGGCACGAGCATAATCAGGCGCTGGCACAAAATTACGGCGTAAGTTTTTGGGTAAAGACTTAATCAATGCCACCAGCTTTTCTTCACGCAGCCCTGGGACGAGCCAATCAAAATCGCTGTCGTCGATTTGATTGATCAACGCAACAGGAATATGCACCGACACCCCGTCGTCGACATTGCCAGGTTCAAAGTGATAACTCACTGTTAAGGCTAAATTGGCTTTATGCCATACTTCAGGAAAGTCCAACGCTGAAATATGATCGGCGCTGCGCTGCATTAATAACGCTTTGCTGTAATCTAATAAATCTGGGGTGTGTTGACGGGCTTTTTTCCACCAGGCAAAAAACAACGGCGCGTTATAAATGCCTGCTGGAATAAGGGGTTCATAAAAATCCACCAGCACTTGCTCGTCGACCAAAATATCGCGGCGACGTGATTTATGCTCGAGTGATTCGATGTCGTTAAGCAGTTTTTGGTTATTAACAAAAAACGCTTCTTTGGTTTGCAACTGTCCTTCAGCTAAAGCGCTGCGCACAAAAATCTCGCGAGCTTCAACGCCATCAATTGGGCCATATTGCACCCGGCGGCGATTCACAATAATTAAGCCGTATAGCACTTGATTTTCAAGTGCGACAACACTGCCCGCTTTGGCTTCAAAATGCGGTTCGAGGTAGTTCTTCTTCACTAAATGCGCGGCGAGAGACTCTGCCCATTCAGGTTCTATTTTGGCGCAGCAACGGGCAAATAAACGTGATGTTTCTGTGAGCTCGGCAGCCATTATCCATTTAGGGCCCTTTTTAGCTAAAGGTGAGCCAGGGAACACAAAGAACTTACGGTTACGGGCACCTAAATACTCGTTGTTTTCGCCTTTAAAGCCAATCTGGCTTAATAAGCCAGACAATATGGCTTTATGTAATTGCTCATAACTGGCGACATTGTCACTCACACGCCATTTAAGTTCGTGGACAGCTTGTTTCACCTGTGTGTATAAGTCTTGCCATTCACGTACGCGTAAATACGCTAAGTATTCATCTCGACATTGTTTTCTAAACTGACTGGCCGACAACTCATGCTTTTGATCTTTAACATGATCCCACAGCTTAACCCAACTGACAAAGTCTGAATCTTTATCGGCATAACGACGATGACACTCATCTGCAGCTTGCTTTTTATCGATGGGACGCTCGCGCGGATCTTGAATAGATAAGCCCGAGGTAATCACTAACGCCTCATGCAAACAACCTAATTTATTGGCTTCGATGACCATTCTGGCTAAGCGTGGATCAAGTGGTATTTTTGCTAAATCTTTACCCAGTGGGGTAAGCACTAAATCGTTGCGCTGCTTTGTAACGGCTTGTAATTCTTCGAGCAGTAAAAAACCATCGCGAATGTGTTTTTGATCTGGCGGCTGAATAAACGGAAAACCGGCAATATCACCCAATCCAATCGCCAGCATTTGTAAAATAACCGAGGCTAAGTTGGTGCGCAAAATTTCAGGATCGGTAAACTCTGGACGTTGAATAAAGTCCATTTCATCATAAAGACGAATACAAATACCAGGCCCTACACGGCCACAACGGCCTTGGCGCTGATTAGCACTGGCTTGAGATATCGGCTCAATTGGCAAGCGCTGCACTTTAGTGCGGTAGCTGTATCGACTAATACGTGCGGTTCCCGGGTCAATCACATAGCGAATGCCCGGCACAGTTAATGAGGTTTCAGCCACGTTGGTGGCCAACACTATGCGCCGGCCAATATGGCTTTTAAACACCTTAGATTGCTCGCCGTAAGACAAACGCGCATACAACGGTAAAATTTCAGTGTCGCGATATTGTTGCTTACGCAGTAAATCGGCAGTGTCACGAATTTCGCGCTCACCGTTCATGAAAATCAAAATATCGCCGGGGCCTTCAGCAATCAGCTCATCAACCGCGGAAAATATACCGTCACTGAAATCTAAGTCGGCATCATTATCACGCACCAGCGGTCGGTATCGAGTTTCAACCTCATAGGTACGCCCTGACACTTCAATCACGGGAGCATTGTCAAAATGCTTTGAGAAACGGTCTACATCAATGGTCGCCGAGGTGATAATGACTTTTAAATCAGGGCGTTTTTTGAGGACTTGTTTTAAGTAGCCTAAGATAAAGTCAATGTTAAGACTGCGCTCATGGGCTTCATCGATAATGATGGCATCGTACTGATTTAAAAATCGATCTGAGGTGAGTTCTGCTAATAAAATACCGTCAGTCATTAACTTGATATAAGTGTTATCACTAATGGCATCGGCAAAGCGGACTTTAAAACCAACGACTTCCCCAAGTGGGCTGTTGAGCTCATCAGCAACGCGATTTGCAACACTTCGGGCCGCTAAACGGCGCGGTTGAGTGTGGCCTATAAGCCCGCGAGTGCCTAAGCCTAATTCTAAGCAAATTTTAGGTAACTGAGTGGTTTTACCCGAGCCTGTTTCACCTGCAACAATCACCACCTGGTTATTGGCAATAGCAGAGGCAATGTCTTCTCGCTTTTGCGAGACAGGGAGCTCGTCTGGGTAATTAATGACAGGTCTTGATTGCAAACGTTGCTGCGCTTTAGCGTAAGCTTGTTTTGCAGCCTCTGTAAGCTGGGCTAAGGTTTGAGATTTTTTTTCAGACTCAGTCTCTTTATTAATACGAAATAAGCGACGACGGATTTTAGCCGCATCGGTTTGATAACAAAGATTGAGATACGCCTTAGAGAGCGGGTGAAGGTCCGAATTCAAATCTGATTCCCTTGCTTACATCGAAAAAAAACGATCCTAGCAAGGAAAACAGCATAATGATAATGATTTTGACGATTGTTATGCCGGAGATAAGTAGCATTGCTGCATATAGGTATTCATTGCGTTCAGTACATTGGTACGGTTAATGGTGCCAATCACTTTACCACTGCTCACTACAGGATAAATTTTAGGTTTAGCACCAAGCATTTGTTCAGCTAACGCTAAAATGCTGTCATCTGGTGCAACCGTCAATGCAGGGCTTTTCATGCAATCGGCCACGGTACTGGTCATATCACAGTGGTAACTGCTTTTAAGCATCACAGCTAAGCAATCTTGCTGTGATAGAAAACCCATTAACTCACCTTTTGCATCCACAACAGGAGCACCACTTTTATTGCTCGCCAGTAACTGCTCTACAGCAATGGCTAATGACATATTTGCGGTTAATAAAACTGGACGTCTATCCATGTGGTCTTTAATTTTTATCGAATCCATATTACCCCCAAGTGCACAAATGACTCACGTGCGAAATAAACTTAATTTGTACGATTGTTATCAATACCCATTAAGTTTAGTCAAGATTGGTTAACTGGACAGTAAAATTACACGATTATGTTAGTCGGCTATGTTGCTCACATTTGTCATGTTATTGCTGACTATTATTTATCTCGCCAAATCATCACGTTTGCGGCTTGACCATGAACTCGACTGGCCCGGTACATACCACTGGTGTTAAATGGTGTAGCAATATTACCTTGCTTGTCGATAGCAATCACACCACCGGTACCACCTGCATTCACCAAGGTTTGATTAATCACCTCGTCAGCGGCTTGAATAATCCCTTTTTGCTGGTATTTCACTTTGGCACAGATATCACCGGCAACATGGTAACGAATAAAATATTCACCATGACCTGTCGCCGATACTGCACAAACACCATTTTCAGCATAGGTTCCTGCGCCGATAACCGGTGAATCACCAATACGGCCAAAACGCTTCGCGGTCATGCCGCCGGTTGAAGTGCCTGCGGCTAAATTGCCTTGTTTATCCAGAGCAACAGCACCTACAGTTCCGTATTTATAATTGTCGCGTAATTGGTTTACTGACGCTTGATAATCGCCGCCATTAGTTTGCTCGGCCTTAATAATACTGGCTTTAGCATCAAGTAGTTGGGCATAACGATGCGGTGTATCAAAATGACTGTTTGCCACTAAATTGAACTGCTGAGTCAGGGCGAACTCTTCCGCGCCTTCACCATATAACATGACATGAGGCGACTTGTGCATGACGGTAATGGCCAAATCAATCGGGTTTTTAATGTGTTTTACCCCTGCAACGGCACCTGCATTTAATGTTTTACCGTCCATGATAGAAGCATCAAGTTCATGGCCGCCATCAAAGGTATATACCGCACCAACACCAGCATTAAATAACGGGCTGTTTTCTAAAATGTTAATCGCCGCTTTAACGGCCTCGATACTGTCGCCACCGTTTTGCAGCACATCATAGCCACTATCAATGGCTTGAGTTAACTTATCTCTGATGGCTTTTTCTTGTTCAGCCGTTAAATCAGCAGCATTAATGGTGCCCGCACCACCGTGTATCGCAATCGAAAAAGGGCTGTTGTCTTGTGCTATGACCTGTGCTGAAGTCATCCCTAAACACAGCGCTATTGTTAAATATAATTTATTCATGATCGGCAAGTCCTTGAAAGGCGTATATCTTTGTAACCATTTACCCATGTTATTACAATCATATTGTTGCGACTTTTCATCTTTATAGCGACAATAGTCATATTGATATGGTGACAAGCATCATTAGCCCTATTTTTGGAAAATTTGCCTAATTTGTCCTCTAAACGACTTAAACTTAGCCAGTTATTGTTATTCTCGTTGACCCTATTGATGTCAGGCTTTGTGCTTGCCGAGAATAGTTGGCTTAACGTTCGTATTGATGGTGTCAGTAAAAAGCTTGAAAAAAATATTACCGCCCATTTAGGTACCCTGCCTGAATCTGGCGTGCAGCGCAGAGCCTTTTTGTTTACCGTTGATGACAATACTCAAGACGCTTTAGAATCCATGGGTTATTACCATGGCATTATTGATATTGACGTACAAGAAACCGAATCAGGCCCTTGGAAGCTTAACCTCAATATCACCACAGGGGATCCCGTTATCATTCAGTGGGTCGACATCAATTTTAGCGGCGATATGCTGCAAGATGACAGGTTTGCATTGTGGTTAAACAGTCTCAAAATTAAACCCGGCGATACCCTAAATCACGGTGTTTACGATGCTTTAAAATCTCAATTAGTCACTTTAGCGTTAGCGCGTGGTTATTTTGATGGTCGCTACACTAAATCTGAAATTAGCATTAACCGCGACTTTAATACCGCGCAAATCAATATCCAATTTGACTCAGGCAAGCGTTACTTATTTGGTGACGTTGATTTTGCAGGCAGCACGTTGAATGATGATGTTATTGAAGCGTTAATCCCGTTTGATGCTGACGCGCCTTATGCCACACAACAACTTACCGAATTTAACCGTAACCTGCTCGATACAGGCTACTTTAGTAACATAAAAGTATTGCCTCAAATAGATAAAATCAGCGATGGCGTGGTGCCGATAAAAGTGGAACTAAGCCCAAGGCCAAGCCACTTAATTGAGGTCGGCTTAGGTGCTGATATCGGCAATAGCACTGAAGACACCTTTGAGCCTCGAGTGCGAGTCACGTGGCGTACGCCACAAATTAACCGTTATGGCCATTATCAAGAAACCAGCGCTGAGTGGTCACCAGATAGGCCCAAAATATTAACAACCTATACCATTCCACTGAGTCACCCATTAGATGACCAACTGAAAATTAAATTGGGCATATTACGTGACACTTACGGCGTGACCCAAGACTATGATGAAGAAAGCCGCTCGTTCGACAATACGGGCGAATTAGAGTCTAAAAAATATTTAATTGGGCTTTCTCGTCAACAACGCTCTGAAAGTAATTGGTTATACGGTTACTCAATTGAGTCGATTCGGGAGTTTTATGAACAACTTGATACCGAGTACGATCCACGATTTTTATTAATGGGCTATAACCTCACTAAAACGGTTCGCGGTGACAACACATTGGATCCAAAATCGGGTTTTCGGCAAACGTACAGCATGGAATATGCAGACCCATCACTGGGTTCAACCATTCGCTTAGCACGTTTTCAAGCACGGTTTAAATGGATTGAAACCTTTTTTGATAAACACCGTTTTGTCGCACGCCTCGATTTAGGCGCAAACATTGCCAGTAGAGATGACATTAGTTTTATTCCGCCGTCACTGCGCTACTTTGCCGGTGGAGATCAAAGTATTCGCGGTTACAGCTACCAAGAACTTGGCCCCTATATTGACTACACAAACAGCGATGGTGGCATATCGCGCCAAGTTGTTGGTGGACGATATTTAGCTATTGGCAGCCTAGAATATCAGTATTACTTAACCCCAACGTGGCGCGTCGCCAGCTTTGTTGATGCGGGTAATGCCTTTGACACCGGACAACTCGAGCCAGTGGTTGCGGTGGGCGGTGGTGTCCATTGGATATCGCCAATCGGGCCTATTAAACTTGATTTAGGTTTTGGGTTAAAAGAAACCGAAACCGTAGCGCGCTCATTCCGTTTCCATCTCACCATGGGGACAGAGTTATGATAGACAACAATACACCAAACGCACAAAACCCAGACGAAACGCCTAAAGCACAAGCTAATTCGGCCAAAATACCACCTGCCCCCTTGAGTATTCAAGCTAAGCTGTGGCGCAATTTTAAGCTCTATACCCGTATTTTAATCTATGTGCCTTTAATCATCTTAATGCTCGTAGCGGTGTCGATAGGCACACCGTTTGGCAGTAAAACCACGGTGATGTTGGTCGATAAATTAGTCAGCGATATCGGCTTAGAATATCAATCTGGTACCCTTAACAATGACCTCAAATTACATCGCCTATCATGGGCAATGAAAGGCATTCAAGTCGAAGCTAAGGATGTTGAGCTTGATTGGGTACCCACTTGCCTTATCAACCGGCAAATTTGTGTGACGAATCTATCGGCAAGCAAACTCAAAGTAGATATTGTCACGGACAATATTCCCGCCAGTGAGCCAAGCGCACCAGAAATCGCGGATGAGACCCCGCAAGAACTGACGCTGCCGATAAGTATTAGCCTTAATAAAGCCCAGTTTAGCCGAGTTGATGTCACTGTTAACCACATGAGTTATCACGCAGACCAACTTGCCACAGAAGCCATTTGGAATGACAGTGGCCTGCAAATAGAAACCTTAACCAGCCAGGGGTTGGTGGTTAACATTCCCACCACAAATAACGACAGTCCCGATACACAAACAGCTGAAACAAATAATGATTGGCCTTTAGCAAAATTACCGGCCATCTTTATGCCTTTTCCAATAAAAGTGAAACAATTTGAAGCCGTTGACACGCAACTGAATATCGCTGAGCGCCAAGATAATTTTAGCCATATCGTGTTAGCGGCAAGTTTTCGTCAATATCAATTAGGTATCACCCAACTTGATATTCAACATGACTATGGTGATGTCAATGTGATTGGTGATATTGCCTTTTTAGACCATTACCCGCTGACGTTAAAGCTGCAAGCCAATATTGACCATGTGACCGAGGTCCCTGGGCTGGCCAAGCAAACATTAAGACTCGATTTAACTCAAGACTTAAGCCAACTCAATATCAATGCAATAGCAAAAGGCAGCAACGCTTTTACATTAGCGTCAACCATCGACTTAACGTCTAAGCAACTCGCTTATCAAGTCAGCTTAAATGATGCTTATTTGCAATGGCCATTACAAAAACCTGAATACATTGCGCAAATCAAGCAATTTACCAGTAACGGCAACCTAAGCGATCAAGTGGCTAAACTTGAGGGCCAACTGACAACACCTTTTAACCCTAACCTTATTGTTCGTGCCGACATTGATAACCGCCAACAACAATTAACGATTAAGACTCTTAATATTCAATCTATTGCGGGCAATATCGACTTAGATGGACAACTTTCTTATAAAGACAATGTTGTGTGGCAAGCCAATGTGCGCACTGATAATATTCAATTGCAGCATATTGACTATCTGACCCAATTTAACCCGCTCAAAAGTCAATTTAGTGGTACCTTTTCCAGCCAGGGCAATATTGGCGCTAAAGACTGGAAAGTCGCCATTGAACAGGCAAACTTAGCCGGTAGGCTCAATGGTTACCCGTTAAATTTACAAGGTAATATTGCCATTAACCAGGCATTTGCCATTAATGCAGACAATCTTCAAGCCAACGCACTTGGTGCTAACTTACTGATTAACGGTACTGCCGATACCCTTTGGGATATTGACGCTGAAGTGAGTGTGCCTGATTTAAGCCAATGGCTGCCGGGCGGTCGAGGTAATATTTTTGCTAAGGTTGATGTCAGTGGCAATAGCGCCAATCCAATTGTCGATGTCGATGCTCAAGTTAATAAATTCAGCTATAACGGCAGTAAAATAGACAATACCACGCTAGTAGCAAACTACCGTCCATTTGAGCAACACCGCTACCGAGTCGAACTCAAAAACAGCTTATTATTTTGGAACAATAATAAGTTGAGTCAATTAACCCTCGTGAGCGAAGGTGACCAACAGCAACAACAAACCACCTTAACCACCCAAGGTGACGTGGTAATCAACACGCAATTAGCGACTAACAGCAATCTCGACAAGCAACAATTTAATGGTAAGTTTACCCAACTCAACCTGTCAAATGTGCTCGGAGCATGGCAACAAGACACCCCGATTACCTTTGATTGGGACCAAGTAAAACAACGCGGTAATATTAGCCGTTTTTGTTTAGTGCACCCACACAATAAACTCTGTCTGGTAAACGACATTAGCTTAGGCAGCACAGGCCAAGCCAACATTAACTTCAGTGGCAATCCTGGGCAATTACTGGCACCTGTTCTGTCTAAAAAAATCACCTGGGATGGGCAAGCAGCGTTAACCAGTCAAATCAATTGGGCTAAGGGTAAAAAACCAACTGCCGATTTACAATTTACTTTAATGCCTGGCAACATTACCTTAACTCGAGCAAAGACCAAGCCCGTGAGTATCGATTATCAACAACTATTACTGCGAGCCACACTGGATGAAAAACAGGTCACGAGCACGTTGAGCTTTGATTCCTCTGGTATTGCAAACTGGCAAAGCCAGCTGAGTGTGAACATTACACCAGACAGAACCTTGCAAGGGGATATTAATATTAATGAGTTAAATCTTGCCCCCTTTGGTGAGTTTTTCCCGCGGCTTGCTACGTTAGAGGGGTTATTATCGAGCCGACTAACACTTGCAGGTTCGTTAATGGACCCAAGTGTTTCGGGTAATATTAAATTAAGTGACGGTGCTTTTGCATTGTCGAGCAATCCCACACTCATAGATAAGTTGTACTTATCTTTAGCCCTTGAGGGCCAGCAAGGCCAACTAAACGGCCAATGGCATATGGGCGATGGCGAAGTGGCAACACAAGGCACCCTCGCCTGGCCGCAAGGCAACTTTAGCGGCGACATCAACATTAAAGGCAGTAATTTAGCGGTTATTCAGCCACCGATGGCCATTTTAAATGTCTCCCCGGACATTAATATGACATTTGATCAACAATTGTTTGCCGTTAAAGGTCAAGTCAATGTGCCTTCTGGGCAAATCAAGATTGTGCCACTCGCAGAAGGTGGCGTTGCGGTATCAAATGATGTGGTCTTTAATGATTCGATTTCTGAACAAATCGTTAAAACCAGTCCTTATGCCATTACCGCAGACATCAATGTTAATGTGGGTAAAAACCTCACTATCGATGGCATGGGCTTAAAGGGTAAGCTGCAAGGTAACTTAGCGCTAAAGCAGCAGGCTTTTAAACCGCCTATGTTATTTGGTGATATTAAGGTGACTAAAGGGACCTATAAATTTATGGGGCAAACTCTCACCATTGATACCGGTGAAGTGCAGTTTGTTGGCCCTACAAGTGTGCCTAATCTTAATATTGAAGCCACTCGAGACATTAAAGATGAAGACATCACCGCGGGTGTTAGGGTAACGGGCACCCCAATGCGTCCTGTCGTCACGCTGTTCTCTAATCCCGCCAAAGAACAAGCCGAGGTGTTATCTTACATTCTCACAGGTAAAGGTTTCACCTCTACCTCAAGCGAGCAAAGTAACTCACTAATGATGGGTGCGGCACTTAGCTTAGGGGCCCAATTTGACGGTGGCGCCATGAATAGCATAGGCAGCACTGCGACAGGGTTGATTGAAAAGTTTGGGTTTTCTAATGTACAGCTTGATACTAACGATGACGGTAAAGTGGCTGTTAGTGGTTATATTGGCGAAGATCTCATGATCAAATACGGCGTGGGCGTCTTTAACCCAGGTTATGAAATGACGGTGCGTTACTACTTGTTATCGCAGCTGTATTTAGAGAGTGTATCGAGCACCTTAAGCCAGTCGTTAGATATCTATTACAGCTTCGAAATCGACTAAAGGTTCTAGGCCCCGTCCCCAAATGCTTATATTGGGGATCCAGGTGTTGCTTTAAGTGCTAGGTGCTAGGTGCTAGGTGCTAGGTGCTAGGTGCTAGCATAAAATTAAGACACAAAAAAAGCGCCCTTAGGCGCTTTTTTTCAAATTAGCGATTAAGCGAATTTGAAGTCAATGTGTTCAATCATTGGCTTGAAAGCGTGACGCTGTACAGCTTGTACACGTACTTTGATTTCTTTACCTTCTACAGCGATAGTTAAATCAGTAGTGTAGAAGTCATCGTTTAACTGGATGTTAATGATGTCTTTGTGTTCAAACTTGATTGATACAGGCTCATTGCTTGGGCCATAGATTACAGCAGGCACTTGACCAGCATGACGTAGGCGGCGGCTCGAACCTTTCCCGATTTCAGTGCGGGTTTGTGCGTTGATTGTGTAAGACATTAGTCACTCACTTAATAAATAATAAAGTATAAAGGCGTCATCATTTTCGACCAACGATGACTCAAATAAAGCGCGCGGATATTACCATAACTACCTACATCTCACAAGAAGATATAAAGACTATTAACCCCAACGCCTTACGGGACCACAATCAACATGAATAAAACCATCTCGAGGATAAAAACCCACTCCACCTAATTTTAATGAAGCTGCTGCATCACGAAGGTTTTTAGTGCTCACACCCGGAATGGCAATGTCCATTGCCATGCCTTTCATGTGATAACTTTTTTTAGCGACACCGTTACTTTTCGATGCCAGCATTTGATTCGTTTTTGGTGAACGATAAGCAGAGATTACATGGATTTCGTCTTGATTATCTAAGGTAAGCTGTAATTTATACAAATACTCAAATAATCGTTTATCAATCGGTGCCGCCACATTTTGGCGATGGTCGCGTAATACTTGATTAAAATCAGTCAACGTTTCAGCTTGATATTGGCCATCAATCCAAAAGCTACCTTGACTTCTTTCACCAGTATGGCGATTAAAAAAATGAAGGTCTTTAACACCATGAGTAGAACGGCTTGCTTGCGCGGTGTTAGGTAGCATTGTTGCTACAGCGACACCGCTTAAGCCTAATAAAATTTGTCGACGAGTTAGGCACTCAATTGTCATTTTTACACCACTTAATTTATCGATTTACATAATTTATCGGCTTAAAGCACGATTTCATCTTCACAATGGGCATAAGCACCATTGTTGGTTTTTTATCCAGCTGACCAGTAAATTAAACATTAATGACTATAAATGCAAGTGGGGATATTTTTTACTGTGCAATAAACACACAGTAAAAATACAGGAGTGTGATGTGCCTCAAGTGCTTATGAGTAAAATAGACAATAATTAACTTTACTTCATCAGCTAGGGTTTTATGTCGTTTCACAATGTTGACGCATTATTGAACTCGTGCTTGAGGTTGCGTTTTTTGACTTAATAAATTCACGGGAGTAACCGGAGCTAATTGGTAAATATCATCGCGGTATTGTGCAACATGTTCATCATCCACCCAAGCGCGCCAATACACCATGTGCACTGGTAATGTGTCCGATAAAGCAAACCATTGTGTTTTGGTGTAATTGTTCTGCAATCGGCTCCAGGTACGCTTATCAATAACTAAATGGTTAGCAAACCAATCGGCAAGTTGTTGTACTTTTTCAATCCGTACACAACCTGACGACAAATCTCTGTCGGATCTTGAAAACAATGATTTGCTTGGCGTGTCATGTAAATAAATACTTTGGTCATTATTAAAATGGAATTTATAACGGCCTAACGCATTATCACCACCAGGGCGTTGCACCACACGGTAAGGAAAACGCCCTACAGCCGCCTGTTGCCATTGTTGTGGGGTTTTATCGACTCTATTACCTTCAAAATCAAACACATCAAAATGTCTGTCATTAAAGTAATGACCATTTGATTGGATTTGCGGCAAAATATCCTGGCGTAACAGTTGCCTCGGCACAGTCCATGTTGGGTTAATAATGATATTAGAGATTTGCCCTGTCATAACCGGCGTTTGCCGATAAGATTTACCGACAATCACTTTTGACGCCAACACCACTTGATTGTTCTCGACTAATACCATTTGAAACGCCGGAATATTAATCAATAAATAGGGTTGCGGTAATTGGCTTAAATAGGTGGTTTTTTCGACAAAACTTTTAGCGAGTAATGTTGCTCTTTGTAGCGGGGTTTGATTGAGCCAAAATAAGGTTTTAGGCCCAATGACGGCGTCAGAGGTTAACCCATGCCTAGATTGAAAACGCTTCACGCTTTGCGCTAGCGCAGGTAAATACAACACTTCATCGGCAAGGTATTCATTGCCATCACCAAGTAACCATAAACGCTGGTTAATTTGCTTAATACTCGGATGGCCATCTCCAGGTCGCAACAATCCTCCGGGCTCAATCGCGTCCCAGTCTTGTGTTTGGGTTAGCCACATTAATTTTCGTAGATAATTAATCACGCCAAGGTAGTCTTCAACTGCAGGTTCGAGGGCAATATTTTTAGCAATAACAGACGCGCTATCGTCTAAAGTATCATAGGCCAATGGAACCTGTTTTTGATGCCAAAATGTGGCGACGCTTTGTTGAATACTGTCGATGTATTCTAGCTGTTCTGCATCTGATCCCGATTGTAATATCGCTAAGTATTGTGCTCGCTGCGCTGTAGGTTCAGCCAAATATTGTAATTGCAGATGCTGGATGAGATTGTCGTAATGATGTGGTTCACTCGCCAAAGAAGATGGCGATATACACAAGAGTAATACACCGATGATACTGATATGAATAGATCGCGCAGCTTGACTCAACATGCTGTTCCCCATAGCCTTCGACACCTCAATATTGTCACGTTTACCCTTGCAGTGAAACGAATATAATCATTATTGCAAATAATGGCCTACTTTGGATGACAGAAACATTTTAACAACAAAAGTTAATACCAAAGCGTTACTTCAACGTTCAATTTTCAATCATTTATATAAAAAATAGCCAGTTAACATTAAATTATCTACAGACAACTAGGAACACAGATCTCGAATTGTTATAAGGAGCGCTTGACGCATTCAAGCAGTAGAGATCCCTATGAATAAAAAGCAACTCATCCAATCCATGGCAAAAAAAATGGACACCTCTCAAGTTGAGACGAAACAGCATCTCGAACAGATATTACGTGTTATTCATCAAGGTTTAGCGGAAGGCGAGAAAATTTATATCCCACAATTTGGTACATTTGAATTACGCTTCTATTTACCTAAAACAGGCCGAAACCCTCAAACGGGTGAAGCGATGGAAATAGCAGGATTTAATCAGCCAAGCTTTAAAGCTTCACCAGCATTAAAAGCATTGATAAACGATTAGCCGAGACACTAAATGTAATAAACACTAGCGGCTAGAGCGCTTCGCTGCTAGTGACTATAACTGCGGCTATCCTGCCTTACTTCGAATAACTGAAATAACTCGCCCTTATAGCCGTGTAGCGAACTCGCAGGAAAACGTCCACCCTAGCATCTGGACTCATTATCTCTCATCGCTCGTTACCGTTCAAAACTCCAAATATCAGACATAAAAAAAGACCAGCAGCATAAGCAACTGGCCTTTGATTAACAGCGTCAACGTATTTTAGCGCAAAACAATTCTCTATAAATAGAGATTATAATGGTACCCGAGGCCAGACTTGCGCTTGCACGCCTGATGTTCAACCAGAGCTGCTTTAGGCTTTAAACCTTAACGATAAAACCCAAATTTCAGACGTAAAAAAGCCCCAACTTATGTTGAGGCTTTTTTACACCACTCCCTATTGCTAGCAGCTCGAATATCAATAATGGTACCCGAGGCCAGACTTGCGCTTGCACGCCTGATGTTCAACAAGAGCGCGAGGGATTTTGCCTTTAGCCTTTAACCTTTAGCTTAAAACCCAAATTTCAGACGTAAAAAAGCCCCAACTCATGTTGAGGCTTTTTTACACCACTCTCTATAAATAGAGATTATAATGGTACCCGAGGCCAGACTTGAACTGGCACGCTTATTCAGCGAGGGATTTTAAATCCCTTGTGTCTACCGATTCCACCACTCGGGCAAAACTTGTTGTGTTTTGATATCAAATATCAAGGCACTAAATTTTGATTTTCACTACGTTAATCTGGTGCGTTTTTCACGTCCCGTTTAACTTGGTGCATACTTTACTGTTTTTTTGACCTCAAGCAACAAAAATATTTACTTGAGCGAACCGAACGCTTCAAAATTCGTCAATTCGATTTAAATTACAGCAAACTGAGTGAGTTAACAGCAACCCACTCATGCTTAATACTCACAAAAAATACCACAAAATACGGAATAAACAGTAAGATTAATTAGCTCTAACCGGTGTTAAGCCTTTACTGCGATTGGTCACTGCATCTTCAATTTCAAAGCCCGCTTCAGACCACACTTGTGCTTCTTCTACATTAAAAGACTCTTTAGCCCAAATAGTTGCGGTATCTAAACTGAAGTTAGCTTGAACCCAACCATCAGCTTCCGTTGCACCAAAACCACGAACGCGCCAATTTTGAGCTTGAGTGGCATCAAAACCAATCGATTTCCACTGGCTAATTTCACGCTCTGACATGCCTTCCCAGCTTGGCGCTGATGCACAACCAACAACAAATAACACCAATAAACCAGCAAACAATTTCTTCATCATGTTCAATGACTCACAATAATACCGAAGCCCCATAAAGAGCTTGCGCGGAACGTTTTAATTAATGGTGCGGATCATATCTGAGATTGGACTTTAAACAAGCAGAATTACATAAAATTACAGTCAATAAAAAAGGCCGCTTTCGCGACCTTTAGAGGTAAAACCGACATCATGTGATTAGTCACGTTGACGTGTTGGTTTTCCGTGGTTTGAACCCACTTTATGTTTACGTACCGCACGACGAATTTTAGCACTTTTCACTTTAGAGCGAGCGACACTGTGTTTGTCAGAACCCAATAATGAACGTGTTTCAGGCTCAAGTCCTGCAAGTTGACGTAAATAGTTAACCTGGTCAATTGGCAATTCAATCCAACCGCCACGTGGCAACGTTTTTGGTAACTCAACTTGACCATAACGCACACGGATCAAACGGCTCACCTGCACTTCTTGTGATTCCCATAAACGACGCACTTCACGATTGCGTCCTTCACGTAATGTCACGTGCCACCATTGGTTAATGCCTTCGCCGCCAGCCGCTTTGATGCTGTCAAACTGCGCTGGACCATCTTCTAAGGTCACGCCGGTGCGTAAACGTTGTACTGCCGCTTCTGGCACTTCACCAAAAGTACGCACAGCGTATTCACGCTCAACTTCGTTTGATGGGTGCATCAAACGGTTAGCGAGTTCACCATCACAGGTAAACAGCAATAAACCAGAGGTATTAATATCTAAACGACCTACCGCAACCCAGCGAGCATCACGCACTTTAGGTAAACGTTCGAACACAGTCGTACGACCTTCAGGATCTTTGCGCGAGCAAATTTCACCTTCAGGTTTATGATAAGCCAACACACGACAAACGATGTCGTCAGCTGACTTTAATGAAACGGCACGGCCATCAATACGTATTTTGGCATCAGCCTCAACACGATCGCCTAAACCAGCAATTTCACCGTCAACACTAACTCGGCCTGCAGCAATCCATGCCTCCATCTCACGACGGGAGCCATGGCCTGCACGGGCCAAGACTTTCTGCAATTTTTCACTCATTAGCGGGGACTCTTTAAAGAAATTCGATAGAAAGCAAAAGGTTAATAACTTTTACTTTATTGTCTTTTTAGGATTGTACCCGCCTGTGACGCATACAATTAGAAAAGTGCCAAGATTATACGCTGAATGTGACAAACGAGCAAAAAAAACCGCCGACACGGTTAAATGTGTCAGCGGTTTTATCATGAGCCTAACGATAAACTAATGTGCAGTAATATCTTGGCGGTCAAAACGGATGTTAAACAATAAGCTGTACATCACAGGCAATACCACTAGAGTCAGTAATGACGCAAAGCCAAGACCAAAGATAATAGTAATAGCCATTGATCCAAAGAAGGCATCGCTGATTAACGGGATCATCCCCAACATGGTGGTGATGGCTGCCATCATGACAGGGCGAACACGGCTGACACAAGAATGCACTAATGCATTCGTCGGTGCTGCGCCATCATGAAGCTCGAGGTTTATTTGCTCAACCAATACAATACCGTTTTTAATCACCATACCTGACAAGCTCAGTAAGCCAAGCAAGGCCATAAAACTAAATGGCGCGTCAAACAGCAGTAAGCCGGCTGAGACACCAATGACAGCAAGTGGCACAGTAAACCAAATCACTAACGGTTGCCTTACCGAGTTAAACAGCAATACGGTAATTAAAAACATCGCTAAGTAACCGAGCGGAATAGAACTAAATACCGCCGTTTGTGCTTCACCAGCAGATTCATACTCGCCGCCCCACTCAAAGCGATAGCCAGCAGGAAGTTCAATGGCCTCGACTTTCGCTTTCACTTTACGATGCACCGAGTCTGCCGTTTCGTCTGAACCCAATTTAGGATCGCCTAATACGGCTAACATGCGGATTCTGTCGCGGCGCATCACCAACGGGTTTTCCCAGTCAGTGGTAAACTCACTGACCACCTGAGTCGCTGGGACAAACGTATTGTTCTCGGCACTCCAGATTTGCATTTTCCACAAGCTATCAGCTTGTAAACGCTCTTCTGCCGGCGCCCGGGCAACAATAGGCAGTAAGTGACTGGTTTCACGATATAAGCCTATCTGCTTACCGCTAAAGTTAAGCAATAAGGCGTTATCCAGATCTTGTTTACTGATACCGGTTTCACGTGCTTGCGCATTCAATAATTGCGGGCGGATCACTGGCACTTGATTGCGCCAATCATGGCGAACACTGTCCATTGAGGGTTCGTTATTGAAAATCTCTTTGGCCTGGGTTGCTAACGCACGTAACACTTGTGGGTCTTCACCATAAAAGCGCGCTTCAATTTTTGCGGCTGGCGACGGGCCATTCTCCATCATCTTCATACGATATTGCGCTTGCGGGAAGTTCTGCGCTAAAAAACGCTCAACCTCAGGCATATACGCTCTAACCGCATCTAAATCTTCCATTTCAATGATGATCTGAGCAAACGCGGCATAACCTTTTTCAGGCTGGTAAGGTAAAACAAATCGTTGTGCACCTTGACCTATCACGCTCGACAAATGCACCATACCCGTGCCATTTTGCTTATCTTCTGCAATAAGCTTGTGCTCAATTTTAGTCACAAAACGCTCAGTGGCTTTAATGTCTGTACCTTCTGGCATCCACACATCGACAAAGAAAATAGGTGTATTCGACGCAGGGAAAAACACATTCTTAATATAGCCAAAGCCAAATACCGCCGACGCCAACATCACCAGCACTAACAGCAAGGTCGCTATTCTGTATCGCAGTACAATGGATAATGTGCCGCGGTATGCAGTAAATAACCACCCTTTGTAGGGATCAACTTCTTCGTCAGTGGGCTCTGCATCTTTAAACAACACATTACAAAAGAATGGCGTTAAGGTAATGGCCGTGATCCAGCTAATGAACAACGAAATCATCAACACCTGGAATAACGAGCGACAAAACTCACCGGCGGCATTTTGCGATAAACCAATAGGAGCAAAGGCAATAATGGCAATCACTGTTGCACCGAGTAATGGCCACTGAGTTTGCGACACAATAAGCTTTGCGGCGGCTAAGCGCGTTTTGCCACGTTGCAAGCCAATCAATACCCCTTCGGTAATCACAATCGCGTTATCGACCAACATCCCCAGCGCAATAATTAATGCCCCTAGTGAAATAAGCTGTAGTTCGATACCCAGCACCTTCATCATAATGAAAGTACCTAAAATGGTCAGTAACAGGATAAGTCCCATTAATAAGCCCGAACGCAAGCCCATAAATAACAACAAAACAGCGATAACAATCGCAATCGATTCAAGCAAGTTAATTAAGAAACCTTGAACCGTGCTATCCACTTCATGACTTTGGTTGTATACCGTATCTAACGCCATGCCAATGGGGCGCTGTGATTCCAACTGCTCAAGACGTTCGGTGACTTTTTCACCCACATCAACCACGTTGACGCCGCCTGAGAATGAAATCCCCAAGCTCAATGCCAATTGCCCGCGGTTGTGATAAATCACACTTGGGGTTTCATCAAACTCTTTAGCTATACGAGCAATGTCACCTAAGTAAATCAGCTCGGTACTGCCAGGTGAACTCACCACTAAACGAGACAATGCGTTAACCGAATTAAATTCGCCGGTGGGGTGCAGTCGAATACGATTGTCACCAATCACAATGCTGCCTGCATTAGACACCACGTTTTGGTTGTTCACTAAGCTGTATATGTAATTTTGATCTAACCCTAAAGCAGACAATTTTTGCTGTGATATTTCAATGACAACTTGCTCAGTAATATTGCCGATAACTGACACTTTCTTTACACCGGGAACCAATACCAGTTCACGGCGTAAATAATCAGCATAATTGCTCAGTTCACGGTTACTGAAATCATCACCCGATAAGTTAAGCAAAATACCGTACACATCGCCAAAGTCATCTATCACTTGCGAAGAAGACGAACCTGGCGGTAATTGCCCTTGAGTATCACTCACTTTACGACGCATTTCGTCCCACACCTGTGGCAAACGCTGTTTGTCGTAACTGTCTTTAATCTCAATTTGAATTTGTGATAAGCCAGCACTGTTGATTGAGGTAATGTGTTTTACCCCATCAAGTTGTTGTAATGCATTTTCAAGCGGTAAAGTGACCTCTTCTTCCACTTGCTCAGGTGAGGCTCCCGGATAAGCAGTAATCACCAATGCTTGTTTAATGGTAAATTCTGGAAACTCAAGCTGGCCTAAACCGGTAAATGCAACGCTACCGCCAATGAGCAGTAACAGGGTAAACATCCAACTAATGACTTTGTTGTTAATAGAGTACTCAGCAACACTCATCGCTTATACTCCTCGCTGCCAGCGTAATGGTTTTACTTTTAGGCCAACAGACAGTTGTGATAAACCAGCAGCCACAAGAAGATCGCCTTTTTGTATACCCGTTAACACTTCTACACCTTCATTACTCACACGCCCGAGAGTCACATTTACCGGACTCACTTCACCGCTTTGCGGATCATACTTCCACACCACAACATTGGCGTTAGTGTCATCTTTATCCACAGCGGTCATCGGTACCACTGCGGTAAATACGCTTTGGTCGTGGGTTGTTTGTGCAATGATAAGTTCAGCGCTCATGCCCGGCAGCAATTGCACATCTTGCGGTTGTTCTAATGAAAACACCACTTCGTAAGCCTGTGTACCAGGGGTTACCTGGGTAGAATATTCTTTAAAATAGGCATCAAAAACTCTGTCGTTCATGGCGCTAAAACGCACTTTCGCTTTTAAAGCATGAGTGACCGTTTGGGCATACTTGGCCACTATCGCTTCAGGCACTTGAATGCTGATGTCGAGTAAGTGATTATTTTGCAGGGTTAACACCCCTTGATTAGCTTGGACGATTTGATGATTGTCGACCATACGTTTCGCAATAGTGCCACTGAATGGCGCTTCTAAACGGGTGTAGCTGAGTTGATCCTTCGCGGCTTCTAATGCCGCTTTAGCGGTTTTCAATTGCGCTTTACTGCTGTCAAACTCGGCCTGAGATATCAGTTGGCGACTAAACATTGCTTGGTTACGGGTAAACTCTGCCGATAAAAACTCGTAATTTGCTTCACTGGTCATTAAGTTATTTTTCGCATCGCGATCATCCAATTTAGCGAGTAAAAAACCTTGTTTAACCACTTCCCCTTCAACAAGCTCGAGATTCACCAATTGACCTGAGACTCGAAACGACAATTCAGCACGGCTATTGGCTGTCACTTTCGCAGGAAACTTATGCACTTGATTAGCGGCTGACTCAGTGATTTCAAATAACTTTACTGGGCGAATGACTTCTTTCTCTACGGCCTTTTCTGCTTGAGAGCAGCCAGCAAAAAGCACAGTAGCAAGCAATGTTAACGGTAACATTGAGTGATATTTCATCGATAAATCCTTGGAGTTAGGCAGATAACAGACATAAAAGAATGGTATTAAATGATTGATAATTAATTCTGACAATAATAGGTAGACGATACGCTGATTTATGGTTGCAATAAATGGGTTTGTTTGGGAACATCAATCCCATTATTTGAGTTTGACTTAACGATTAATCTACGAGTAATTACTATGAAAACCGAAGACATTGCCTTGTTTCATCGAATTGTAGAAACAGGCAGTATATTGGAAGCCGCTGATTTGCTGAATTTGCCTAAATCAACGGTAAGCCGAAGGCTACTGTCGCTTGAAGAATCATTAAATATCAAGCTGTTCCATCGCTTAAGCCGCGCGATATCGCTCACCTCTGCCGGCAGCCAGTTTTACGAAAAAACCTTAGTGATGTTAGCCGAGCTTGATCAAACCATCGCCGATATAACCGACAATAAAGCTGAGCTCACGGGCCATTTACGCATTTTGATGTTTCCGGTGCCGCAGATAATGCAAATTGTGAACAAAATATTTGCCTTTATGGATGAAAATCCTAAGTTCACCATTGAAATTATTACCAGCACCGAGCCTTTGCATATGGTGCGTAATAATATTGATATCGCGTTTATGGTGAATGAAACATTTACCGAACTCGATATGGTGGCAAAACCAGTGCTTTATGAAGAAATGTGTTTCTTTGCCAGTCCTGAGTATCTTGCAAAAGCGGGTACGCCAAAAAGCATAAGCGATATTGAACAACACAATTCAATTTTGTTTCGTTTCCCCAATGGTAAAACCTTTAGCGAAGTACCATTAGCCAATGATGTGCTGCAGGCGGTAAAAGGCAATTTATGCACCAACAGTATTCAACTGGCATATGAAGCCACTCGCCTAGGTCGAGGTATTGGTTACTTACCGCATGGGATTTGTGTTGAGGATGTTGAACAAGGCAAGTTAATTCGGTTATTTAACGAGTTACAACCATATGTTGGTGTGGTGTTTTTAGTCTATCCATCAAGACGCTTTTTAAGCTTAACGGGCCAACGATTAATCGATTACATGCTAACTGAAATGCCCGTTCAAACCAGTAAGGCTGCTATCATCAATAATAAAGTGTGGACATAAAATACTAAACCTTAACGAGAGATAGTAGGTTTACGTGCTAGCCTAATGCGTAAAGTGGTTATCACTTGGATCGACAGTGTCATCGCTTGAGTCATTGTCTAAGTCATTATCTAAGTGATTGTCTAAGCCATCATTTGAATCATCGTTTAACTGATTAACTTCAGTGTCGTGCTCATTGTTAGCGTTTTCAATGGTGTCACTGCCATTATTATCAATGCGCGTTTCTGTATCATTATCGCTGCTATCATCTTCAGAGTTATCCAAGGCTATACTGGCTTTATCAAATAAGGCTTGTAACGATGCAACATCCGTTAAAGCAGGTAGATCTGCCAATTTTTTTAAGCCAAAGTAATCTAAAAATTGATTCGTGCTGGCATATAGCGCGGGACGTCCCGGTACTTCTTTATGGCCAACGGCCTTAATCCAATTGCGATCAAGCAAACTTTTAATGATATGAGTGCTGATGGCTACACCACGGATTTGCTCAATATCACCACGAGTCACCGGCTGCCTATAGGCAATGACCGCAAGGGTTTCCATGGTGGCACGTGAGTATTTAGGGGTTTTTTCTTGCCATAAGGGTTGTAAGAATGGACTGAGGATTTCTTGGGTTTGAAAACGATAACCACTGGCAACCTTAACCAGTTGCACTCCGCGATCTTGATAATCGAGCTGAAGTTCATCGAGGGTTTCTTGAATGCGCACCCGTGACACGTTAAAGTCAGCCAATACGGTTTCTTTTAAGACTTTTATTGATAGTGGTTTACCCAGTACAAATAAACTGGCTTCAATTAATTGTTTAAGCTGGATAGCATTGATTTGATTCATAGTGCTAATGACTCATTAAGATAAACGCTAAAAAGCTTTAACATAGATAGGCGAAAACGGTTCATTTTGCACTAATTCCACCAGCAACTCTTTCACCAGTTCCATTAACGCTAAAAAGCTGACAACCACACCGGCACGACCTTCACTGACATCAAACAAATGCTCAAAACCAAGATATTCAGTGCTAGACAGCTTTGCTAATATTTGGCTCATGCGCTCACGGGTTGATAATTGTTCGCGCTTAACATGATGGTCTTCGTTAGCATCTATACGTTTTAACACTTCGCCAAAAGCGCGGGCTATATCGGCTAACGACACTTCGGGTGGCACAACGACTGGTTTAATACCTGGGGCTGCAACCACAGAGGCTTGAAACACATCACGCTCAATTCGCGGCAGTTCATCTAAATCTGCTGCGGCTTGCTTAATCACCTCGTAGGCTTTTAATTGGCGGATCAACACCACGCGAGGATCTTCTTCCTCATCGTCTTCATGCGCCATTTTGGGCAACAATAAGCGTGATTTAATTTCAGCTAAGGTCGCGGCCATAACCAGGTAGTCAGCGGCTAATTCAATCCGTGCCTCGGTCAATATCTCAATATAAATTAAATATTGCTGCGTAATTTGCTGAATAGGTAAATCAACCACATCCAGCTTTTGCTTACGAATTAAGTACAGCAGTAAATCCAGAGGTCCCTCGAAGGTTTCTAAAAAGACTTCAAGTGCCTCAGGCGGGATAAACAAGTCGAGTGGCATGCTGTCCATCGCTTGACCGCGCACCACCGCGAGTGGAAGGCTCTGTTGAATGCCCTGCATGGTTATCCCTTTGGACTCAAACAAATCGCGAGCTTATTCAAATGCACTGGTATCGCCTGCGCCGTAACGCAAAATAACCACTTCATCTTCTGACATATCAATGACGGTGGTTTGCTTCTCGGGTAAATAGCCGCCGTGAATAATGCCATCAACTTGGTGTTCTAAAATATCGCGGATATGCTCAGGATCTGACTCTGCTGCTTGCTCGTTTGGCATAACCAAACTGGTGGTCATCATTGGCTCATCTAAGGCTTCAAGTAAAGCAAGTGCAATTAAGTTGTTCGGCACACGGATACCAATGGTGCGTTTCTTATCGCACTGTAAACGGCGCGGCACTTCTTTGGTCGCTTTAAAAATAAAGGTATACGGCCCTGGTGTGCAGCTTTTAAGTAAGCGGTACGCCTGGTTGTCTACGCGAGCAAAGTTGGCCAGCTCAGATAAATCACGGCACATTAACGAAAAGTTATTGTCGTTTTCAATCTTACGGATACGCACCATGCGTGTCATGGCATTTTTGTCGCCAATCATACAACCTAATGCATAACCCGAGTCGGTAGGATACACAATCACCCCACCTTGTTTAAGAATCGCCACGGCTTGGTTTATTAACCGCGCTTGTGGGTTTTCATCGTGAATATAGAAAAATTGACTCATGTCCGTTCCATCCAATTTTGAGATTGCCAAACCCACTCAACACCTTGGGGTTGGTATAAGTTTTTGCCTAGTTCAATCCAATTACTAGGAAAATGAAAATCACTGCCCACAGACGCAAGCAGGTTATTAAGTTTACTCAGTGCAATAAGATTATTTCGGTCGTCCAGCGTTTGCTGCCCCAAAATAACTTCCATCGCATCGCCGCCCGCTTCTGCATATTCGCGCACTAAGCGCTTAAGCCACTTTGCCGACAATTTATAACCACTTGGGTGGGCAAGCACCGCAACACCGCCCGCTTGATGAATATGTTCAATGGCATTGGCCATGTCGCCCCAATTATTGGGCACATAACCAGTTTTTCCGCGGGCTAAATACTTTTTAAACACACTGGGCATATCTGTCGCATGGCCATGATCGGCTAACCATCTTGCATAGTGGCCACGACTTAATGCCGCATCGCCTGCAATGGCTTTGGCGCCGTCATAAGCCCCTTCAATACCTGCTTTGGCTAAACGCTCGCCAATTTCTTGGGCGCGCACTTCACGTAATTCGCGTTGTTGAGTTAAAAAGTCTAATAAGCCCGTATGGGTAATATCGACGTTAAGGCCCACAATATGAATATCAAAACTGTTCCAGCGCGTCGAGATTTCACAACCGTTGATAAGCTTCAATGGCGTTGCATGCGCAAGGTTTGCAATGTGTGCTTCTGCTAAACCGCCAACGGTATCGTGGTCGGTAATCGCAAACATCTCTACGCCCTTTTCAATGGCGCGAGAAATTAATTGAGTTGGTGTAAGTTGACCGTCTGATGCGGTCGTGTGGCTGTGAAGATCGGCCAATAGAGTCTCTGTAATCATCTGTTTATTGTACAAGAATACCAATAAAAATACTGCTGGGATTAGTGAATTAATTGTGTCAAATAATAACTATTTTTAGCGTGAAGCAGCGCTTTGCGTTCAATAAATCAACAATAGACACTACTGGATACATTTTTCAGTGTTTTTGAGTAATATTCAATTGACTTTATAGCCCAGCTGGGTTTTCCTATAGGCACGAAATACAGAACTCAATATAGCGATTAACAATGACACACTCATTAGCTTCATTACACATTACTTGGTGGTGGCACTTCCCAAATTAACGGGTGGTGTGAAGCGTTGTGCTCATTTTTAAGAGACAAGATTTTACCAGAAAGCCCGCAGAGATGTGGGCTTTCTTGTTATTTGGCCCATAGGATTACTCGGGTTAAACAGCAGTTAAGGTGACCAGATGATAAACATTAATACACAAGGAGCGACAGCATAGTGACGACTACAGTGATCACACCAAACCAACTCGCTCAGGTTAGCACGCAAAAACAAGCGTTAACCTACCATACTGATCCGTTAAATCTGTATCAGCATGTTACCCAAAATGCGCCGCATACTATGCTGCTAGAATCTGCGGAGGTCGAAAGTAAAGATCATCTTAAAAGCATCGTGTTAACCCATGCCGCCATGATGATCCGCTGTGACGGTTATCAACTGACGTTTAGTGCATTAACTGAAAACGGCGCCAGCTTAATAGAGCCGATTGCCACGTTCTTTAGTTACGCCGATTTACAGCGTCAGCCAAATCAATTAATCGTTACATTACAAAAAGCCACCGAGTTACAAGATGAAGATGCGCGCTTAAAATCGACCTCACCGCTTGATGGTTTACGGATGTTTGTACAGCACATTCACACTAACCATGCAGTTAAGTTTGAAGACTTATTTTTAGGTGGCGTACTGGCATATGACTTAATTGACACCGTAGAGCCGCTTCCTTCTGCACCTAATGCCAATAACGACTGCCCAGATTATTTGTTCTATCTAGCAGAAACCTTGATATTAATTGATCATCAAACTCAGCAAGCTGACATTGTCAGTCATCAATTTAATCAAGACCCAACGATTACAGCTCAGCTGCAAACACAAATCGACACGGTTAGTCAGCAATGTAAGACTTTGGGCGATGTCGCTGCATTAGCACCGATTGACGCAGAAGCTGAAGTGAACATCAGCGACGAGCAATTCAAAAAAACGGTCATTGATTTAAAAGAACACATTGTTGCTGGCGATATTTTCCAGGTCGTGCCCTCTCGTTGTTTCAGCTTGCCTTGCCCGAATACATTAGGAGCATACCGCGCACTAAGACTGACCAACCCTAGCCCGTACATGTTTTATTTCCGCGGCCCGGATTTCACCTTATTTGGCGCCTCACCAGAAAGTGCCTTGAAATACGATGCTGCAAGCAATCAAGTAGAAGTGTATCCGATTGCCGGGACACGTCAGCGCGGTAAAAACGCCCAAGGCGAAATCGACTTTGATTTAGACAGCCGTATCGAACTTGAGTTGCGTTTAGACAAAAAAGAGTTGTCTGAGCATTTAATGCTGGTCGACTTAGCCCGTAACGACATTGCCCGTATTAGCCAAAGCGGTAGCCGTAAAGTGGCCGAATTACTTAAAGTTGACCGTTACTCACACGTAATGCACCTTGTGAGTCGTGTTACTGGTCAGTTACGCAGTGATTTAGATGCCCTGCACGCATATCAAGCCTGTATGAACATGGGCACCCTAGTGGGTGCGCCAAAAGTAAGTGCATCGCAATTGGTGCGTGAAGCAGAACAAGCTCGTCGTGGCAGTTATGGTGGCGCGGTAGGCTATGTTAACGGTTTAGGCGACATGGATACCTGCATTGTTATCCGTTCAGCGTTTGTTAAAAATGACGTTGCTTACATTCAAGCCGGTGCCGGCGTAGTGTTTGACTCAGACCCACAAGCCGAAGCCGATGAAACTCGTCAAAAAGCCCAGGCGGTGATTTCTGCCATTAAAATGGGAGGTGGCCTATGAGCAACACGAACCCACTAGCGAGCGCTAAAATGAAATTATACTTACTCGATAACTTCGACTCATTTACCTACAACCTCGTTGATCAATTCCGCAGTTTAGGCTGTGAAGTATTGATTTATCGTAACGATGTTAGCGCCGATTATTTGGCTGAAAAACTGATTAATGAAACTGGCAAAGCGGCCTTAGTGCTATCACCAGGACCTGGCGCGCCACACGAAGCTGGCTGCATGATGGAACTTATCGGCAAGGTTGCCGGCAAAGTGCCTATGCTAGGCATTTGTTTAGGTCATCAGGCGATGGCGGAATATTACGGCGGTAAAGTTGAGCGCGCCCCCTTTGTAGTACACGGCAAAGCCAGCCCGACGTTTCACAACGGCCAGGGCGTGTTTGCTAACTTACCGTCTCCGCTGCCTGTTGCCCGTTACCACAGCTTAGTGGCCACTCGCGTGCCGGATTGCCTCGAGGTTATCGCCACGACAGATGACATGCCGATGGCAATATTACACCCACAACATCAAGCTATTGGATTTCAGTTTCATCCAGAGTCAATTTTAACCACCTTGGGTAGCCAATTGTTAACGCAAACACTGGCTTATTTAACCCAAGACAATACGGCTACAGGAGGCGCATAATGGCTAATTTACAACCTTTATTCGACCAACTCTATCAAGGTCAACACCTCAGCCGTGAACAAACATCAACGTTGTTTAGCACCATTATTCAAGGTGACATGGAACCGGCCACCATGGCTGGAATGTTAGTAGCTCTTAAAATGCGCGGCGAAACCATTGACGAAATCACCGGTGCAGCAGATGCATTAAGACAAGCCGCTAAGGCGTTCCCTCGCTCTAAAGCATCGATTGACACAGGGATTGTCGATATTGTCGGTACTGGCGGTGATGGTTATAACACCATTAATATCTCAACCACAGCAGCGTTTGTAGCCGCAGCTGCTGGCGCTAAAGTGGCCAAACACGGCAACCGCAGTGTATCGAGTAAATCGGGTTCATCTGATTTACTGTCTCATTGTGGTATCGCGCTCACGATGGCACCAGAAGCGGCAAGCCAATGCTTGGATGATCTTGGATTATGTTTCTTATTTGCGCCGCACTATCATGGTGGCGTAAAGCATGCGGTACCGGTTAGAGCAGCATTAAAAACCCGCACTATTTTCAACGTGCTTGGGCCATTAATTAATCCAGCTAAGCCTGAGTCAATGCTACTTGGGGTTTACTCGCTCGAATTGATTGAACCGATTGCTCAAGTGCTCAATGCGCTTGGGGTAAAACGCGCCATGGTTGTGTATGGTAGCGGCTTAGATGAAGTGGCATTACATGACATTACCCATGTAGCAGAACTAAAAGACGGCGCGGTACGTACTTATCAGCTCACGCCAGAAGACCTTGGGGTCACGCGTGCTGATATCACCGCGCTAACAGGCGGCGAGCCCAGTGACAATGCGCTGATTACTCAAGCCATTTTACAAGGACAAGGCCAGAGCGCCCATCGTGATGCGGTTGCCATCAATGCGGGTTGCGCCCTTTATGTCAGCGGAGTTTGTGATTCGGTGCTTAAAGGCACACAGCTCGCGTTAGCCACCTTAGCCACAGGCAAAGCCTACACACTTTTAACCGATTTAGCCGCTGCTAGCCAAGCTGGAGAAAACAATGAGTAACCCAGAAAGTAATGTATTAACACGCATTGTTGATACTAAAGTTGCCCATATTGCTGCCCTCAAACTGCGCTTTCCTGAAGCCAGTTTGCAGCCTAAAATATCTGATCGCAGTTTATACGCGGCGCTTAAAGCGCCAAATGCACAGTTTATTTTTGAATGTAAAAAAGCCAGTCCATCTAAAGGACTTATCCGCCCCGATTTTAACGTCGAAGCGATTGCCGATATTTACAATCATTATGCTGCGGGTATTTCGGTGTTAACAGACGAAGAATTCTTCCAAGGCGACATGGATTACATTCCACGGGTTCGCGCTCGAGTGACTCAACCTATTATCTGTAAAGATTTCTTTGTCGACCCATATCAAGTGAAACTTGCCGCCCATCAAGGCGCTGATGCCATCTTATTAATGCTGTCGGTGCTCGATGATAAGCAATATCGCCTGCTCGCCGACGAAGCCGCTAAGTATCAACTTGATACCTTAACGGAAGTCAGTAATCAGCCAGAACTCATACGCGCGATTGATCTTAATGCGCCGATTATTGGTATTAATAATCGCAACCTGCGCGACTTAAGTACCGATTTAGCCACCACTGAACTTTTAGCGCCGCAAATCCCAGCTGATCGAGTGGTAATTAGCGAGTCAGGTATTTATAACCACCAGCAAACACGTCGCCTTAACCCGTTAGTTGATGGCTACCTTGTTGGTAGTTCAATCATGGCACAAGATGATATTGACCTTGCCTGTCGTCAGCTTATTTATGGCAATAACAAAGTCTGTGGTTTAACGCATATTGATGACATTGCAGCCGCAGCTAAGGCGGGGGCCGTATTTGGCGGATTAATCTTCCATCCTAAATCGCCACGAGCCGTCAGCGCAGAAACCGCCGCCGAACTCATTACCCAAATGCAGCAACAACACATTGCACTCAATATGGTCGGGGTGTTTGTTAACGAACAGGCTGAAACCATTGCCAGTTTAGCGCAAACACTCAAGCTATTTGCTGTGCAATTACACGGCAATGAAACTGAACTTGAAATTGATGCCCTGCGCGCACTGTTGTCGCAAAAGCAGCTCAGTACACAAATTTGGAAAGCGGTTGCTATCGACAGTCAAACCGGTGCAGTGGCAAACAAACCGCAAGGTGCTGACCGATATTTGTACGACAGTAAATCGGCCGAGCAATTTGGCGGCACAGGCCATACGTTTAACTGGCAAGCTGACATCGACAATAAAGCCGATGCCATGTTGGCCGGCGGCTTAACACCAGATAACGTTTACCACGCCAGCCAGCAAGGCTTTTATGGGGTAGACATCAACTCTGGTGTAGAATCAGCACCTGGCCATAAAGACCATCAAAAACTGATTGAAGCATTCACCCAATTACGCCGTAACTAGTTTGCACATTACGACACAATTTTTAGCGATAATACGATTACTCGAAGGGAACATTTATGACCGAGCTCAAGCTTAACCCTTATTTCGGCGAATACGGTGGTATGTACGTACCACAAATTCTAGTGCCAGCATTAAAGCAACTTGAATCCGCCTTTGTTGACGCGCAGCAAGACGAAAGCTTTCAAGCTGAATTTACCGACTTATTGAAAAACTATGCGGGTCGCCCAACAGCATTGACCTTAACTCGTAACTTAAGTCCGAACCCAATGGTAAAAATTTACCTCAAGCGTGAAGACTTACTCCACGGCGGCGCGCACAAGACTAACCAGGTATTAGGCCAGGCATTATTGGCTAAACGCATGGGTAAAAAAGAAATTATTGCTGAAACTGGCGCGGGTCAACACGGTGTCGCAACCGCCCTAGCCTGCGCGCTCTTAGGTTTAAAGTGTAAAGTCTACATGGGCGCGAAAGACATTGAGCGCCAGTCGCCAAACGTGTTTCGCATGAAGCTAATGGGCGCTGAAGTTATCCCAGTTACCTCTGGCTCATCAACCCTAAAAGATGCCTGTAACGAAGCCATGCGCGACTGGTCTGCCAGCTACGACAAAGCCCATTACTTATTAGGTACCGCCGCGGGTCCACACCCATTCCCAACAATTGTGCGTGAGTTCCAGCGTATGATTGGCGAAGAAACTAAAAAGCAAATTCTTGAAAAAGAAGGTCGCTTGCCAGATGCCGTTATCGCCTGCGTCGGTGGAGGCTCAAACGCCATTGGCATGTTTGCAGACTTTATCGACGAGCCATCAGTTGAGTTGATTGGTGTAGAACCTGCCGGCAAAGGCATCGACACCCCAATGCACGGCGCGCCGCTTAAACACGGTAAAACCGGTATATTCTTTGGTATGAAGTCACCGTTAATGCAAGACAGTTCAGGCCAAATTGAAGAATCGTATTCAGTGTCTGCAGGGCTTGATTTCCCGTCAGTGGGACCACAGCATGCACATTTAAACGCCATTGGCCGTGCTCGTTACGAGTCAGCCACCGATGATGAAGCGCTAGAAATGTTCCAAACTTTGGCACGCTGCGAAGGGATTATTCCTGCATTAGAATCAGCTCACGCACTGGCGTATGCCGTTCGATTGGCAAGAGAAGCCACCAAAGAAACAATACTCGTGGTTAACTTATCGGGACGTGGTGATAAAGATATTTTCACCGTGGCAGATATTCTAGAAGCCAAACAAAAGGAGAGCGGCAATGAGTAACCGTTATCAGGCAACATTTGCAGCCCTTAAAGCCCAACAAAAAGGCGCGTTCGTTCCGTTTGTCACCATTGGCGACCCTGGCCTTGAGCTGTCATTAAAAATTATTCAAACCTTGGTAGATAGCGGCGCAGACGCCCTTGAATTAGGCTTTCCGTTTTCAGACCCACTTGCTGACGGGCCCGTCATTCAAGGCGCCAATTTGCGTTCATTAGCCGCAGGCACTAAACCTGATGATTGCTTTGAGCTAATCGCCAAAGTCCGTGCACAACATCCAGGTTTACCTATTGGATTATTACTGTACGCCAATCTTGTATTTGCTAATGGTATTGATGCATTTTACGCCAAAGCAGAAGCTGCGGGCGTTGATTCAGTATTAATTGCCGACGTGCCTGTTGAAGAGTCAGCACCTTTTAGTCAAGCGGCTAAAGCACATGGCATAGCACCGATTTTTATTGCTCCGCCTAATGCCGACGCCGACACGTTAAAACTGGTGAGTGAGCGTGGCGAAGGTTACACCTATTTGCTATCGCGCGCTGGCGTAACGGGTACTGAGTCAAAAGCAGGCCAACCAATTGAAAATATTTTAGCCCAGCTTGCAGAGTTTAATGCCCCACCGCCGTTGCTCGGTTTTGGTATTGCAGAGCCTGAGCAAGTGCGTGCCGCTATCAGCGCGGGTGCTGCTGGTGCAATTTCAGGGTCTGCTGTGGTAAAAATCATTGAAGCGCATCAACATGACGAGGCCACACTGTTGGCTAAGCTTGCTGAATTTACCCGCGCGATGAAAGCGGCAACTTAACGTAGCCGTTTACGCCCAGTTGTACGCGTTTTAACAAATCAGGAGTACCTCGGTATTCCTGATTTTTATTATGCAGACTGTAAATAACGATAATGTGATTTATCAGCTAGCGTGCCACTTGCTGTCGGTAAGGCAGATGTGAAACAAACAGTTAAACTAATAGTGAGGCGAATGGAAAGGTTGATAGTGGAGCTCCTAACCTGACTCTAACTTATGCATCCATGTTGTCATATTTAGACAAGATCTAACGAGGCATAATGAGCGTTGAACATCACCGTTATCTCATGAGATGAGTATGAAGAGAGATTCACCTAATCCTCCTTGTGTAATGGTTCAAAAAAATCTGCCCGTCATGTACAATCTGCCATTAATAAACTAGCGACAATCGTTCTCCTTTTTCCTTGCCTGAGATATTTATGAAGCAACTGTTAGATTTTTTACCTTTAGTGATCTTTTTTGCCGTGTATAAGTTTTACGATATTTACACCGCAACGGGCGTATTAATCGCGGCAACGGCGATTCAATTAGTCGTCACCTATTTATTGTATAAACACATTGAAAAGATGCATCTAGCCACCTTTGCAATGGTGACCGTATTTGGGTCGTTAACCTTATTTTTCCATGATGACGCCTTCATCAAATGGAAAGTCACCATCGTTTACGCTTTATTTGCGATTGGATTAATTGTGTCACAAGTCATGGGAAAACCTGCGCTGAAAAGCATGTTAGGAAAAGAAATGACCGTAGACGACAAAATCTGGACTCAGGTCACATGGTATTGGGTCAGTTTTTTTGTATTATGTGGCATTGCCAATATTTATATTGCCTTTAGTTTACCACTTGAAACATGGGTGAACTTCAAAGTGTTTGGCCTCTCCGCCCTCACGTTAATTAATACTGTCATTACCGTTGTTTATCTGTATAAAAATATGCAAGAAGAGCCGATTAAACCAGAAGATGGTCAGTGATCATCAATTCGTATTTCAACAAGGAAGCCGTCAATATGTGGTACATGATTTCATCTCAAGACGTAGAAAATAGCCTAGAAAAACGTTTATCAGTTCGCGCCGACCATTTAGCTCGCTTACAAGCTCTAGCTGATGAAGGTCGCTTATTAACGGCTGGACCGCACCCAGCGATTGACAACGAAAACCCAGGTGAAGCAGGCTTTACCGGTTCACTGGTGGTTGCTGAGTTCCCGTCTTTAGAAGCAGCACAAGCCTGGGCCGATGTTGACCCGTATATTGCCGCGGGTGTTTACAAAAGCGTTATCGTTAAGCCATTTAAGCGAGTATTGCCTTAATGAAGATTGTCTCATTTAACATTAACGGTCTTCGCGCACGCTTGCATCAATTGCAAGCGCTGATCGACAGCCACTCGCCAGACATTATTGGCCTACAAGAGACCAAAGTGCACGACGAGGCCTTTCCACTGGCCGATGTTGAAGCCATGGGTTACAAGGTGCATTATCATGGTGGTAAAGCCCATTATGGTGTGGCTATGTTGTCAAAAGCGGAGCCGCTTAACATTATTAAAGGCTTTGAAACCGACGATGAAGATGCCCAGCGCCGCTTAATCATTGGTCAATTCAAGCAAGATAATGGCCGTACGTTAACCGTGTTCAATGGTTATTTCCCGCAGGGTGAAAGCATTCATCACGAAACAAAATACCCTGCTAAGCGTAAGTTTTATCAAGACTTACAATTACATCTTGAAAAACATCACACCCCAGATGAAGACATCGCGATTATTGGTGATATTAATATTTCACCCACTGATTTAGATATCGGCATTGGCGATGTGAATGCAAAGCGTTGGTTAAAAACCGGTAAATGCAGCTTTCAGCCTGAAGAACGTGAATGGTTAGCGCGTTTACAACAGTGGGGATTTGTTGACAGTTTCCGTCACTTACACCCAACTCGCACTGAGCGTTATTCGTGGTTTGATTATCGCAGCAAAGGTTTTGATGATAACCGCGGTCTGCGAATTGACGTGATTTTAGTCACTCAACCTATGGTAGCTCGCCTTGTTGAATCTGACGTTGATTATGATTTACGCGGTATTGAAAAGCCGTCTGATCATGCGCCAATCTGGACCACATTAAGTTAAGCAGTCTTGTGACTCTGACAGTCTAGCTAGAGCTTGTTCAACAATAAAATGCTACGCCATTATCGGTGTAGCATTTTTTATTGGACCTAAAAAAAGTAGCGGCTGGAAACTTGCCATTGCTGCTCAACCTGCTCGATAGGTTGATTGATATAACGCCTGGCTGGGCGAGTCGAATCAATGACATTGTATTCAAGTTGAATAAACCAGGGTTTATCCAGCTGATATTGATAAGCTACAGTCAACGACTGACCATCCTCATTGTTATCATCCTCTGGGGTATCGTCGTTATCTGTCACAGAAAAGTCTTCTACACGCAAGCTTACACGGTGCTGCGACCAACGTTTACTCACCATGACATAACCCGAGTGGAAATCATTATCGACCACAGGCAAACCGTCGGTATTGGTCATTAAGGTGTTGCCTTGCATATACTGACTGATGAGGCTAACACCATAGGGTAACAACCATTTGGCACCTACATGACCAAATTTGGTTAACCACACATATTGCCCTTGCTTTACAATAAGCGTGTTGGCGTTATTGTCATAGTATCCAGCCTGTACGCTACCTTTATTTCGCCACGTCCACTTAGCCACAACATGGGCACCAATACGGTCATCAAGTTCGGTAAAGGGATCTGAGTTGGCCGCTTGATCTGCGAGCATACCGTCAGGTTGCATTGCGGGTATGGTCGTAATTGGAAGGGTTTCTTGTAGAAGAGTCTGCCTCGATGTTTGCGTCCAACCATGCCACGCGAGCATGGCGCCCGTGGTGTCATTAAACATAAACGCTTCGGCGGTTAATGAAAAGTCATGCGCCGATTGACGGTATTTGCCTAAAGACTCTATCGTGGTTGATAAACCAATATGCCGGACTTCTTCAGCAAGCCAACTGTTAATGGTCGAATAGGTTAAGCTATAAGGCGATGCCCACGCGGTGGCGACGTTTTCTAATGATATTTTGGGATACATTAAACCAAATTCAACATCGAGACGAATACCCGACTCGCTTGGAATGTCGCGATAACGCACTAGTGCCTCGGTTAAACCAAGGCCATTATTGATGCCATCAATATAGCCATTCGCGACAATACGACTAGACCACGCGTCGCCCCATTGCGTCTGATAACTGAGTCCTAATTGCGACAACGCTATCTGCGAACCATTATTGGCACTAAATTTACCTAGCCCGCCGCTTAAATATGAATCGCTGCTGTCGGCATACCCTATTCGAGTATCTACTACACCACTGACATGATGTTCAACCTCACTCCACGCCATCGACTGGGCGCTTGAGTGAAAAGTTAACACCGATAAACAGATAAAGCGAAATATTAAACGGTCAATAACAGTCAATAATCATCACTCCTATATATAAGCAGACTGGCTTAACCAATCGTTAAACTGCAACTCTGGCAGTGGCCGTGACAAATAAAAGCCCTGGCCCATTTCACAGCCGCGCTCAGTGAGCCATTGTAAGGTCTCTTTATCTTCAATACCTTCTGCAACGACTTTAAGGCCAAGGTTATGGGCTAATTGTAAGGTTGATTGCACAATAATTTGGTCTGCATTTGTCTGCAGTAACTTTTGCACAAATGACTTATCAATTTTTAGTTCATCGACAGGTAATTGTTTTAATTGCGCTAATGATGAATAGCCCGTGCCATAATCATCAATAGACAAGGTTAAGCCATTTTGACGCAATAAAGTCAGTTGCTTAACCGCCAGCTCAGGGTCTGACACCACGGCATCTTCGGTGATCTCAAGCGTCATCGCCGACACTGGGACATTATGTTGTGCCAAGGTATCGATCACCCAGTAGCAAAACTGCTCATCTTTTAAATTTTCGGCTGAAATATTCACCGCTATGCACATGTCTATACCTTGTGCTTGCCAACGATGATATTGCGCCATAGCCTCGGTAATAACCCAACGAGTCAAAGCATCCATTTGCATGGTTTTTTCAGCAATAGGAATAAACGTATCTGGCGGAATAATCCCTCGAGCAGGATGGTTCCAGCGCACTAATGCTTCAACGTGAGTAATTTTTTGTTTCGCTAAATTCAGTTTCGGCTGGTAATAAAGCACCAATTGATTTTGCTCAATAGCGACTTTTAATTCGTTAATTAATTGAAAACGCTCAATGCTATTTTTATCTATATTGGCATCATAAATTTGATAATCACGCTTATTCATTTTAGCGTGTTGCAACGCGGTATCGGCCTGGCGTAACAAGGTCACAATATCAATACCCGGCTGATAAAAGCTGACTCCAGCGGTAAATTGTAAATGCAGTAAAATATCTTGGTAGTGATAATCTTGGCCAATTTTTGCTTGTAACATGGTCAAGAACACTTCAAAAGATTCATGTTCATATTCTTTAAACGCCAACACAAACTCATCGCCAGACAAACGACACGCCAAGGCGTTCGGGTTGATATGACAAAGCCGCTTAGCCACCTCTTTAATCACTTCATCGCCAACCGCATGGCCTAACGTGACATTCACCTCGGTCATACGGCGGATATTAATTAAACAAATCGCCATGGTTGAACCTTCAACGAGCCAAGGCTCACAGACTCGTTGTAAATGGTTACGATTGGCTAAATTGGTGAGCGGATCATGAAACGCCTGATGTTCAATGGCTTTTTCACGCGCCACAATAGCTTGTTGCATCGAGGTAAATTCACTGGCGAGTTGTTGTAACTCAACGCTTGAATCTACGCTCACATGAGAATGATAATTACCTTTGGCGATAAAGCGGGCTTGTTCTATTAATTGTTTAATTGGCCGGGTAATACTGCTCGAAATCCAAAATGCCAACAGCAATGATACTGGTAACATTAACAGTAACACCGCCACTTGCTGTAACCACTGAGATTCGATTGATGCTAATAAATCTGAACGCGACTTGTACATATAAGCATGCAAGGATTTATCATCTACATGACCTAAAAATTGTTTCCATAAAATAAAGTTGCTGTCGGCTTGGTCTGCAACAATATATTGGGTCACTAATTGCGTTTCATGGCGCTCGAGCGGAAAACCAGAGTGACCCACTGGGGTAATAACCTCTTTTTCTAACAACATAAAACCGCTGTTTAACCCGGTGAGTTTTTGCAGGGAGTTTGCTAGTGAATCGCCAATGAGAAAACCAAAACCCACCCAGCCAATCACACTATTTCCGCCACTGGTTAGCGGGGAAAACTTAATTTGATATAATTTGTTATCGAGCAGATAGAAAGGACTTATTTGATCAAACTCAGTGTCGAGTTTATAACGAAAAGGTTCATGTTGTTCCGAACCAAGCGCTACCACTTCTTGACCGAGCTCATCTTGTGAGGCCACCAATTGGCCAATCACTTTACCGTCACCCGACACCGCCATCGCGAGTGAAGCATTGATACGGCCACGATGATTATTGAGTGCCACTAAAAAACTACGATTATCACCATCGATAAAAATATCTTTTAAAGCGAAGTCTTTAGCCGCAGTAGATGCAAACGCTGCTAAATAATAGTTACGATTATCGTATTGTGACTCAAAGACTAAACTCGCCACCTCGAGTTGGTTAGCGACATACTGTTGTTCGAGGCGTTGATTGGATTGATATGACAGCCAGAAAGACAAGGCCAGTACCGCAATAATAACCAGTACAAAAAACGCAAAAATCCGTGTCTGCAGACGATTAAACAATACCAATATTAGTATCCTTCTAGGAATTCAAATTCATCTAAACTTTGTTGTTTAGGAATACTATCAAATTCAGCCTCTAAAGTGATCACTATTGGCTGCTTATTGGGTAAATGAAACGTCTGTAATTGCTGGTTATCGTTAAGCTTTAATTGTGGATGCCAGACACTCACAGTAAAGTCATCTTCAGGTAATGCGTTAAACACTACCTTGCCTTGGCTATCGGTGATGGCATAAAACGGTGTATCAACCACCAGCAAATGTCCCGACATCCAGTCGTGAATATTACAGCCCATCGACACATGACCCGCTGTTTCAAACATGATTAACTGTTGCGCTTGTTCGTGGCGTAACTTAAATGAAAATCGTTTTGGGCCTAATGCAGAATAAATATGATGAGTTATATCATCTTCATTAACAAAAGCGACCTCTTGGCCTTTTTGCACCACGGTAATATAAGGTGAAAACTGTTTGTCTTTTTGATGCACTTCAGCTTTGGCAGGCTGCGCTGTTACAACCCGATTATCCGCGTTGTTGGGTTGTAAATACACCACCACATTGACCGCAGCCTGGCCTTGTTGATTAAGTATCAACAACTCCTGAGCGCTGACACTTTGAGCAAATAATTGACTGGCGAGTTGAGTCAATAACAGCAAAGTGGTTAGACTTAGCAGCGACCTTAAGCTCATCTTTTTCTTGTCACGATTTATGCTTACACCAATCATCTACACTCCTATTGTTAGCATGTTAATCAGCAAAATTGTCTAAGTACCTCTACAAGACCTCACCAAAAGCTGTTTTATTTCACCCATCTTAAATTTTATATTGGCTTAGCATAGCGGCTAATCCTTTTGATGAGTCATTGAGCTCTTTTGCTAATACGCTAGACTGTTTTGCGGTGTTGCTGATGATTTCAGATTGTTGACGAATATGATTAATTTGCGATGAAATATCCCCAGCAGACATGCTTTGCTGCTCAGCAGAAGCGGCAATTTGGCTGCTCATATCAAATACCGAGTTAATCGACCCTGCCATTTGAGTAATATCATCACCCACGGCTTTAATGCTGGCGCTGCCTTGATCGGCTTGCTCAACTATCACATTGGTAATACCGGTAAGATTTTTAGTGCCTTTTTGTAGGCCTTCAATCATTTTCTGAATTTGCACTGTTGCTTCTTGAGTTCGGCCCGCTAGCGTACGCACTTCATCTGCCACTACCGCAAAGCCTCGACCTTGTTCGCCTGCCCTTGCCGCTTCAATCGCAGCATTAAGTGCTAACAGATTGGTTTGCTGCGATATGCTTTCAATCGTGGTCACCGCATCATTAATTTGGGTGGCATCAAGAGACAATTGCTCAACCGACGAAAATGATTCTGCAATTCGTTCTGATAAATAGCGAACCCTTTGTACAGCATCGGCAATTTTGTGCTGACTTTGGTCCATTTGCTTAGCATTTTTTTGGGTATGCGATGAAGTTTCACCGGCATGATGCGACACATCAGCAATGGCAGAAGTCATTTGCTCCATCGCATGAGATACCGCATCTAAAAAATGATGTTGTTGGTCGATAAGATCTTTATTAGTGTTCGCCTGACTATTAAACTCATCAGCCGCAACAGACAAGGTTCGAGCATTATCGCGAATGGCCTTGACCATTTCACTCATGTTATCAGCGCAGCGGTCAAGGTCGGTCGCGATTAAACTGAAATCATCAGTGCCAAAAAAGTTAAGCCTAAAGCTTAAATCACCATCGGCCAAACGCTTGATGGCCATGTACATATCCCACAGGCCGCCACCTAATGAGGTTGAAATCCAGTAACTGAGTTGAAACAACGGCAACAAACCCACTAATGCAATGATCAACATAAACTGAGCATCGCCTTTTGCATCTTGCTCCCACGGCGACACATTCTGGCTTTGGCTTATATATTGATTACCGACATTGGCTGATGCTATTACGGTATCGCCATTACGCCCGGTATTATCACGCGCAGAGACTTGCAATTGGTTGTCTGAAGCAAATTGTTGCAGCTGCGCGTCAGCTAAACCTTGATTATTAGCCACTGTCGCAAAACTTTGCACACTGGCTTTCACTCTCTCTTGAGATGCCTGTGCGATAAAATCGTTCGCTTGTTGATAATTGAGTAGTGCAATTACGCTGGTTATCGCAGCGACCATTGAACACACTATCCAAAATTTGCCGTTTAGGCTGAACTTAATCATGATTGCGTCAATCTTTCTAAACTGGATTTGCTTCATCTTTACGCTTCCTAAGGCAATTTATATCAAACATACATAGTATAGCTGAGTGAATCTGTTCAATGATGAACAGCGGCTAAAAAAATAAAATGCCTAAGTGCAACACACTTAGGCATTTAGCTTTATTATTATCGACTTAAGCGTGTAAAACTTAAGTGCTAACGCTCACAATTTTTATCGATTAAACTTATACCGATAACACCTTGTTAAGCGGTAAATCACGATACCTTTTGCCGGTAGCGGCAAATATTGCATTGGTTAAGCTTGGCGCAACAGGCGGCACGCCAGGTTCTCCGACACCTGCGGGGTTAGCAGTCGACTGGATATGAATCACTTCAATATCCGGTGTTTGTGGTAAACGCAGCAGGGGATAATCATGAAAATTTGATTGCTGTACTTGGCCATCTTTAAAGCTAATTTCACCCATCATGGCTAAACTTAAGCCGAAAATAATCGCCCCTTCTGTTTGCGACTTCAATCGGTCTGGATTAACCACTAAACCTGCATCAATCGCGGCGATACTTTTAAGTACTTTAAGGTTGTCATCTTTCACTTCTACTAACGTTGCTATGGCTACATAGGTTGTAAAACTGCGATGAATAGCAAAACCCCAACCTTGATTTTTCAACAGTGGAGCTTGCTTAGCCAGTTTGGCCTCCATGATATCTAGCACATTATGATAACGGCCAACATCAATAGGATGGTCTTCAAGTGTTTCGCCGTAATTACCGTACTCGAAACCTTGATCTGCTAAGGTTTCTTTTCTGGCTTCACCGAGCATTTCACGCCACATTTGTAAACAAGGCTTATTAGCTTTAACGGCCAATTCATCCACAAAACTGCCGATGCCGAATGCATGTTGAATATTACACACCGAACGCATCCAACCAATACGGGTATGGGCGTTAGCTTTTACTGCTTCGAGCTGTATTTGTGGCAACGCCAATGGCACATCAACAAAGCCTAAATCAAGTTCACCAGCAGAGGGTAAGTCGACCCCTTCAGCAAAAGTAGAACTAATAGACGGAAAACCCGTCCGGGCTAACATGGCTTGAGGTTGATTGTTTTTGTCTAGCTTAGCTTGATAAAATTGCGCACTTATCGCGTGGTAATAACCGTTTTGAATTTCATCTTCTCGGGTCCACGACACTTTAACCGGCTTATTAAGCTTTTGGGATAACATGGCCGCTTCTACGCTAAAATCGGGTTTGGATTTACGTCCAAATCCGCCACCTAATAGTGTCACGTTCACTTTGACTTTATCTTCTGCTAGCCCTAAAACACCTGCCACATTTTGCTGAGTACTTTGTGGTGTTTGAGTTGACGCCCAAATTTCGCATCCATCCGCTGTTACACTTGCGGTAGCCACGGGTGGCTCCATCATGGCATGAGTTAAATACGGCACGGTATAAACCGCATTAATTGTCGACTCAGCAGGCCATGAATCGACACTGGCACCTAGTTGGCGCATCACTTTGCCAGGCTGTTTAACTCGTTCAACTAAATCGGCCAAATACTGAGTGGTATCGTGGCTATCATTGACAGATTTTGTCCAGGTGATTTTCAGCGCTTTACGCCCTTCCATCGCACTCCAGGTGTTGCTGGCAATAACGGCTACACCGCCCAATGCTTGAAATAAGGGTGCGCCTTTAGGCACAGGTAACTGAATAATATCCAACACCCCCGCCACTTTGCGCGCTGCGCTATCATCTAACGTGGCCACATCGCTGCCAAGTACAGGCGGGCGAGTGATGCTGGCATACACCATGCCATCAACGTTAATGTCATAACCAAACATGGCTGTACCCGCTAATATGTCATCCATATCAACGATAGTTTTGGGCTTACCAATAAAATTAAATTCACTGTCAGGCTTGAAGGTCAGTGTTTCAACATCGGGCACGTTAATGGCCGATGCTGCTACCGCTAATTCACCAAAACGTAAGCTTTTGCTTGAACCTTTGTGATGCACTCGACTTTGTTTGGCATACACTTCTGTTAACGGCACTTTCCATTTATCGGCTGCTGCTTGCTCAAGCATGGTTCTGGCCATGGCGCCCATTTGACGCATTTTTTTATATTGCTTACGAATACTTCGGCTACCATCAGTATTTTGATCGCCGTAAGCTTTGTCGCCTAAGCCTTGAACAACAACAATTTTGTCCCAGTCGGCTTCTAATTCATCAGCTAAAATTTGTGGAATACCGGTACGAATCCCTTGCCCCATTTCAGAGCGATGGCATGTTAAATACACCTTATCGTCTTCGCCAATGGCAACAAACAAATTCATCGTGGCTTGCTTGTCTTGCGCTAGCGCCATTGGGCTCCAGGCCAAACTGGTACTACCAAGGACTAAACCACCGCCAACGGCACCAAACAATTTAAGCACGTTACGACGGCTGATATTTTCAACTGCGGTAAATGTCGTCATGATTATGCCTCCGTCACTGATTTGATCGCCGCTTTAATGCGGGGATAGGTCCCGCAACGACAAATATTGCCCGACATCGCATCATCAATTTGTGCGTCGGTAGGCTTAGCCGTGGTTTTTAACAGTGCAGCAGCAGACATTAATTGCCCTGCCTGACAGAAGCCACATTGAGGCACATTGTGCTGTAACCACGCATCCTTGAGTTTTTGAGCCTCTAGACCTTCAATGGTGGTAACTTGTTTGCCCTGCACTTGCTTAAGACTGGTTAAACAACCGCGCATTGGGCTGCCATCCACATGGATAGTACACGCACCACATAAGCCCGCGCCGCAACCAAACTTGGTCCCAGTAAAACCTAGGATGTCACGCAAAGCCCATAGGACGGGCATATTTGGGTCGGCATCAAGGGTAAAGTCCTTACCGTTGACCAGTAGTTTTTGTATTGTGGTTGTCATAATCACTCCTTAATTAGGCAAAAGTCTTACTGATATAAACTTAAGAACAAAAATGCAGTTACTTGTATTTATTGAAATAGCTTGTATTTGTGGCAACAGCTTACGGATATCGTCGTAGACAGGTTTATTAACGTTACTTGAATTAGATTAAACTTAACTGAACTAGCTCAAGTTCAGTTAAACGAATTATTGTTGATGCAACCACAAGGCTAAATCGGCAGGTGTATCAATATCAAATTGGGCATTTTCCATGGGCAATATATTTAAACTATTCTTTTCGGCATGGCGTTTTAACACGCTCTTAGCGCCCTTATCGCCGTCAATCGACAGTAAGCCAGTAAAGTCGTCAGCAATAAAAATAGCCGGTACACCGACATCTTGATGATAAAAACTGCAGCTAGTGTGGCCATTGTGCTGATAAGCCTCAATCAAGCCCACATAATCATCCACCGTTAAGGCAACCTGGTCGGCTAACACCAACAATAATGCATCGGCTTTTGCCTCAATAGCATAGGCCACAGCTTGTTTAACCGAGCTTGATAAGCCTAACTGCCAATGTGGATTAATTATCCGCGGAGTATCGGCGGTAATCGCCATCACCTCATCACTAATATGCGCGCCCAATATCACCACGGGCGCGGCGATATTGGCTGTTGCACTGAGTAGATTAAGCGTGGCGATACTATGGGATAGCACACTTTTACCGTCTTGAATTTTAGCGGTGATTTTACTGCCGTTAAAGCGACTGCTCGCACCTGCGGCTAAAATGACACTCACAATATGAGGCGATGACGAGATAGTCATCCTTACAGCATCACGCAATCAAGGCTGGTCAATTTGCTGTGATACAACACACCATGACACTGAGATAAAATACTTAAGGCGACTGAACCGGGTAATTCACCACCTAATGCTAAACCTGCTGGTGCAGAGAAATAACCACTAAAGTCATCAACACTTAGCTCAGCGATATCGAGCACTTTATCGCGCCGATGAACCGGTCCTAATAACGAAATATACGCCAATCCCAACGGTTGCAACGCTTTTAAGGTTTTGGCATCAATTTGCAGATTATGGCTCATCACAAAAGCCGCATCTAACCCCTTGAGTACATCTTGCGAAATACTTGGCGTTGGATGTTTAATAATTTGGCAACCAGGGAAGTCATAAGTACGGGCATAAGCGGTGCGTTCGTCAAATACCGACACTTTCCAACCCATAGTTTGTGCCATTTGCGCTATGGGTTGAGCATCTAATCCACCACCAAAAATACCGATATGCACCGGCGGTCTAAGAGGGATATTCAATACAGTATTGTGCTGTTGCTGCTCTTTTTGAGTTTTAGTGTTTAGGGTGATCGCAGTTGGCGAGCCACTTTGTTGTTCAACAAACAATCCCGACACCGCGTGGCTTGACGCACCATCCTCGGCAATATTGAGCTGATAAGTACCACTATCACCACGCATTAGCGCGTCATGAACTTTAACGAGCCCGAGGTAATTATTCGCTTTATTCAGCGACACCATCATAATATTGACAATGCCTCCACAACCTAGCTGATAACTGGTATCAGACTCGTCTGTGGCATCGTAGGTTAATTGCAGAACTTGTTGGGTTTGAATCGCACGTTGAGCATGGCGGCGAAGATCAGCCTCAAGGCAACCGCCACTGAGCATGCCCAGGCTTTTCCCCATGGGATGAAATAACATGATAGCGCCGGGCTTACGGTATGAAGACCCTTGCACTTGAGTTAAAACCGCTAAAACCCAATCTTCTTGATATGTAGGTAACCAGGTATCGAGTAAATCAACAAGGTGTTGAACCATGAAAACTGTCCATCTTAATAAACGCAGTCTACTAAGCTAACAGACTGCCTTTACAATGCAAAGAATCATTAGTTTCAATTTATGTATAAATACACGTAAAGGTTAAAAAGTAAGTAATTTTAACAATGACTTAACCAAACTGCTGGCATAGTGTTAACGCAGTTATCAATCAAATAACTGATCCGCGACAAACGGATTATGCTGGCGCTCATCAGCAAAGGTCGACATCGGCCCATGGCCAGGAATAAAGCTGACGTCTTGCCCTAAAGGCCACAATTTAGTGGTAATGGAATGCAGTAAGTCTTGATGATTAGACTGCGAAAAGTCGGTGCGGCCAATAGAGCCTCTAAATAACACATCACCAACCCAGGCTAACTTAGCTTGGGCATTATAAAACACAATATGCCCGGGTGTATGACCTGGGCAATGCAACACACTGAGGGTCTGCTCGCCAATAGTCACCTCATCTCCTTCATTAAGGTATTGCGTTGGTTCAAATGCTTCAGCCCGCGCAAAGCCAAAGTTCTGACTTTGCTTAACGAGGTTATCTAACCAAAATTTATCGGCTTCATGCGGACCAATGATTGGTACTGATAATGTTGCCGCTAAACTCGCCGCACCGCCTACATGATCGATATGCCCATGAGTCAGTAAAATTTTCTCCACGCTCAAACCTAACTTAGTGATCTCAGCCATGATCCTTTCAATATCACCACCAGGATCAACCACCGCGGCCTTTAAGGTTTTTTCGCACCAAATAACACTGCAGTTTTGCTGGAAAGGAGTAACGGGGATAATTTGATACTTCATCGACAACCTCACGCTTATACTCATATGTTGATTATCCGTTAATTTTACCTAGGCAGTATTGATCTAGATAGCTTTTTAATGTGATACCCATCAAGCTTTACATTGTTGATGTACAATCTATAAATGCGATAGCGCCCAATTTAATCACCCATGGGTAATTAACGAGCCGCTTGCTCAGTGCTAAGCACTTAATTAACTGAACCGATATAACAATAATCGTGCAGTTCACAGCGACTCGTAATGCTTCCCACAGACTTAGTAGGATATGTATGCACATTGATATGACTTTATCAGACATCAAAGCTCGTAAACATTTTTTCTCGGTGCCACTGGATTACCAACAAAGTCCCAGCAAGCAAATTACCGTATTTGCCCGAGAGTTGGTTAGCGTTGAAAACCAACACAAGCAACTGCCTTACTTAGTCTTTTTCCAGGGAGGCCCGGGCTTTGGCGCAGTAAGACCTCTGAGTAATAGTGGTTGGATTAAACGCGCACTAAAAGAATATCGGGTACTGCTACTAGACCAACGTGGCACAGGGTTATCGACTCCCGTTAATGCCACTAGTTTAAGTTACATGAGCGCCACCGATCAGGCCGACTATTTAAGCTTTTTCCGTGCCGACAACATTATTCGCGATGCTGAGTATATTCGCACTAAATTATCTCCAGGTGAGCCCTGGAGTATTTTAGGCCAAAGCTTTGGCGGCTTTTGTGTATTACATTATTTATCTGCCGCACCAGAAGGTTTAAAAGAAGCCTACATCACAGGGGGCATCCCCTCATTAACCCGTCCTGCAGATGAGGTTTACCAGGCCACTTATCAGCGTGTTATCGCCAAAAACAATGACTTTTTCACCCGTTTTAGCGATGCCAGAGTCTTAGTCGACACACTGGCTAAATACCTGTTCGACAATAAAGTGTACCTTGGTACGGGTGAGTTATTAACCGTAGAAATGCTCCAGCTATTAGGCATTAACCTGGGCATGGAACAAGGGCCCGAATCTGTTTATTATTTGCTGGAACAGGCCTTAATAGACACGCCTCATGGTGTTGATGTAAACCCGTTGTTTTTGCATCAATTTAGTCAATTTCTCGATTACAACACCAACCCCATTTTCGCATTAATGCATGAGTCAATTTACTGCCAACAACAAGCATCCGCCTGGGCTGCGCATAGAGTGCGTGCGCAATACAGCCAATTTAACTACAGCCCAGGTAAATCCTTATTCTTTACCGGCGAAATGGTGTACCCATGGATGTTTTCTCAATTTGAACAACTTGAGCCACTGCAACAAGCGGCCAATTTAATCGCCGCGAAAAAAGATTGGCCAGCCCTGTACAATCTTGAGCAACTTGCCGCCAATAAAGTGCCCGTTGCCGCCGCGATATACAGCGAAGATATGTTTGTTGAAATGCAATACAGCTTAGAAACAGCCAAGCAAGTGGGTCATCTTAAATATTGGCTCACCTCAGAGTATGAACACAACGGCATTAGAATCGACGGCGAGCGGGTGTTAGACAAACTCATTAGCCTTAATCGCGGCCATTGTTTGCGTTAATATTTGATAAGAAATAAGAATTAGACATAAGAAATAAGAAAGAATAAAAAAGGGGCATAAGACTAAATCTTATGCCCCTTTTTTTATGGGGATGATACCGTTTTATAACGAAACGGCCATTACAATACTTGCAATACCTGCTCAGCAGCTAGGCGAGACTTAGGCAGTTTAGCGTTATAGTCTTCATCTGAGTGGTGATAGCCAAAGGCTAACGCCACATCACAGACATAACCGTCTAATTCTTTTGCAAAAATTTGGCCTAACATTTCACTATCAACACCTTCCATCGGCGTAGAGTCAATGCCAAGACGTGCTAGCGTGTGCATGGTGTTACCCAGTGCTAAATAAGTTTGCGACTTAGTCCAGGCAGCGTTATTGCCCGCTTCATCGGTGTTTAAATCAACAAATGCCAATCCGCCAAATGCACCTTCACGATCTTCAGGCTTAGTGCGGCCGTCAATAATGCCCTGGTCTACCACTTTGGCATAATCTTCACGCGTATATTTAGGGTTATAGGCAAACAATACCGTATGTGAAGCTGCTTTCGCGTGTGGCTGGTTAAACTGAAACTTATTGGCAAATGAGTCATGTAGACGTTGCTTAGCTTCATCACTTTCAATCACGATAAATTTCCATGGTTGAGAGTTAATTGATGAAGGTGACAACACCATTGCATCATAAATAACAGCCAAGTCAGCTGCTGATACGCGTTTAGTCGCATCGTAGCGTTTTGCGGTGTAGCGTTTTTCTAAATCAGAAATAATAGCGTGAGTCATGTGATGCTCCATAAAGATAAAATAAGACGTTTTCAATAAATTAAATGATTAACAATAAATTCGGCTGATATGTATTTCGCATATATTGTGCTTAATAGTGTGTTTTCAAGGGCATTAACGCCATTTAATTGAACAACCCATACTGGCGGTTTGCTGTTTAGGCCCTTTACCGATGGCAGCAATTAATTGCATAGCATTCACCAACTCTGGGACACGATTAGGATCATTTTGTAACCTGGCATCATCCAGGCGGCCACGATATTGCAACTCACCCTGGGCATTAAAGCCAAAAAAGTCTGGGGTACACACCGCACCATATTGTTGACCTACATGCTGGTCTTCATCCACTAAGTACGGGAAAGTAAATCCATGCTGCGCGGCAAAACGAAGCATGTTTTCTGGCGAGTCAGAGTCAACTTGATGATAGTCATTTGACATCACAGCAAGGACATTAATGCCCTCTGCCATCAACAGTTTGGTGTCCTTGGCTAAGCGAGTCGCAATGGCTTTAACATAAGGGCAATGATTACAAATAAACATAATCAATAAACCTTTATCACCTAAATGTTCACTCATGGTAAACGCCTCACCAAGAGGGTTTTTTAAGGTGAAGTTGGGTGCTTTCCAGCCATAATCACAAATGGGTGTATCAAGTAACATAACGCGTAACCTTAAAAACTGAACTCGGGATGACCCAAATTAACATAACAACTCCGGCATACCTCGGCGTAAACATATTGCAACGAGGTATACTTAATGTCGTTATTGTACGCTTAACTTTGGTCGCCATATACAGGGTAAAAATTGAAACATTTTCAATTTTTTATTAATAATGAGACATACCGATTAACAGCTCAAAACAAAACAGCCAACCTCAGTTGACTGTTTTTTAAGTGACCATCACATCAGGTTATTTTAACGTCGGTCCGCTGACCACTGCCCGATAGCCTTGCTGGGCATCATCTAGCACAAACTCAATGTAGTGCTCAATACTATCAAGGCTATCTTGTTGATAATGTGACACATAAAGTAATTGGCTTAACTGTTCTTTGGCTATCAATTCAAGAGAGTTTCTAATCAGCCTACGGCCTAAATAATCTAAACCCTGGTAGGGCTCATCGAGGATCAACAAGGTTGGCTGCTTAACAATAGCCCTGGCAATTAACAATAAACGTTGCTGGCCATACTCTAATTGTTTAAATGCGGTTTTAGCTAAATGTCCCATATGTAACATAGCTAACCATTCGGTTGCGATAGCCACTTGCTGTTGCGTAGGCTTTTGGTACAAACCGATTGAGTCATAAAAGCCTGACACAATCACATCTAGCGCACTGCAATTAACCCGATATTGCATATGCAATGCTGACGACACCATGCCAATATGTTGTTTGATTTCCCAAATGCTCTCGCCCGAGCCTCTCTTTTTACCAAAAATATCGATATCGTTGCTGTAACACTGAGGATGATCACCAAAAATAAGCCCTAACAAGGTACTTTTACCACAGCCATTTGGGCCTTTCACTTGCCAGTGTACGCCATTATCGATACGCCAATTCACCCCAGAGAAAATCACTTTATCGCTGTATGCCACTCGGCCATTGTGTAGTTCAAATACCGGGTCGGCAAACTTGGCACTGTGACGATGACGTCGAATAAGTGCTAATAATTCTTCACTTTGCTGCCCAGACTGTGCGGTTAACTGGTTAATAACGGGGTGGTTATCCCACTCAGGCTTGCTCATCACACTGTCTAACTTACCGTGACTAAACAAGGCAACATGCTCAATCCACTGAGGTAAATCTTCTTCCCGAGACACAACAACTAAGATTTGCATGCTATGCGATAACTGTTGTAAATATTCAGTTAAGGTGTGTCGATGATTAACATCGAGCCCAGCATAAGGTTCGTCTAGCACTAAAAAAGGCACTTGGGTGGCAACGGCGCGAGCCAGCATGACTCTGCGCCCTTCGCCTGTCGATAATTGAGTAAAACTGCTTTGGCTTAAATGGGTTAAATCAAGCTCTTGCAACAACTTGTGCGTCATGGCGTTATCATGGCACTGCCCATAAATCACTCCAAACACCGTGGTTTTAGGGTCTGTGTAACCGAGTGACTCACTGTCATCTTGCTCAAGAATATCTTCAAGCAGCGCTTGTTGTGCCAGCAAAGACACCACGGCGACCTGAGACGGATCTGCACCGATAATATTGCCTGAGTAATCGAGTGGTTGATGGTGAGGCGTGTGGGTTAATAGTTGGCCTAATATTGCCCCAACATCGCCTTCGGTGCTAAATACACCCCACGATTGTTGCGATGCGATTAGCCATTCATCAATCGCCAGAGTAACACTCGATGAACGGCATTGCAGTTGTGTAAATCTAATGTCCATCTTAATACCATTCCGCGTTAGTAAGTGATCTCTCAGCGAGAATTTAAAAGGGCTTAAACAAGGCGAATGACTGAATGAATAGTTATTCTCTTTCGAAGTCATGCAACGCAGTGTAAGCCCTTTTAAAACTCGCCACAAAGGAATGCCCCAGCGGCTTTTGCTCTGCGTTCTCGCTATTTGAAAGGGAACTACCATTACTACATAGCGACGCCTTAATCAAAAACCGCTGGACGCATTCTGATTGGTCACTTATTAATGTGGAATGGTATAACTAGCTACCTGTAGTTTACATCACTTGAGTGTCTCACAAGTTGCTGAAAAAAATCGACAAAAAAAGCAGAACATTTTACGTTCTGCTAAGAGAGGCTAAAGGACAAACATAAAAAACTAACTGATAACACTCATTTCGTTAAGCATCGACTCAACAATACAATCTTTAGTGGCTGCCACAAAATTAGCGATATGCTGATTGCCCATGTGAACTTGCCATAATTCACGGCTTTGCCAGTTTTCATAAAACATAAAATGCGCTGGATTTGCATTATCTTGATGTAAATCGTAGTTAATACAGCCTTCTTCAGCACGAGTCACATCAACCAATTTCAATAATTCGGCTTTCACTAACTCGATTTTATCTGCTCTGGCGGTAATATTGGCAACGATAGTTAACTGAGACATGTTGAATCCTGTTTCAAATAAATAATATAAAATAAACAATCAAATCTAACGCAAACAATTAAAACCCTTCAAGTACAATCTTACCGATTGATTTGCCTGTTTCTAACGCTTGGTGCGCTGCGCGTAAGTTAGCGGCGTTAATTTCGCCCATGTGTTGGCCTAATGTGGTTTGAATATAACCCTGATCAACAAGATCTGCGACGCGATTGAGTAAGCGACTTTGCTCTTGCATGTCTGCCGCCTTAAACATTGAACGAGCAAACATAAACTCCCAGTGTAATGACAAACTCTTAAGCTTAAGTTTAGTGACATCCAGCGCTTGAGGATCATCAATCATGGCGATTTTACCAAAGGGTGCAAGCACTTCAGTGTAACTTTCAAAATAAGTGTCTGTGCTGTTTAAGCTTGCTACGTGCGTTACAGGCCCAATATTTAACGCCTCAATTTGCGCCGTCAGTGGCTTGGTGTGGTCAACAACATAATCTGCACCTAACTTTTTAACCCAATCGCTTGAGCTTTGGCGTGATGCGGTTGCAATAACAGTGGCTCCGGTAATGGCTTTCGCAATTTGGACAAAAATAGAACCCACACCACCCGCGGCGCCAACCACTAAAATCACTTCGTTAGATTTATCAGTTAAGCCAGGGCTTTGCTGTTTAATGGTTAAGTGCTCAAACAATAACTCCCATGCAGTGATAGCTGTTAAAGGTAACGCTGCGGCTTCTGCATTTGATAAGCTCTTAGGCTTCATACCCACTAAGCGTTCATCAACTAACTGATATTCAGCATTGCTACCAGGTCGGGTAATGTCGCCCGCATAATACACCACATCACCGGGTTTAAATTGACTTGCCTTGTCACCTGAAGCAATCACTTCGCCAACCGCGTCCCAACCAATCACTTTAACTTCCCCATCAGCAGGAGGCATGTTTAAGCGCACTTTATAATCGGCAGGATTGACTGCTATGGCGCTCACTTTAACCAATAAGTCATAACCTGTAGCAATAGGTTGCGCTAACGTGACATCGATTAATGATTCAGGGTTTGTGATAGGTAAAGACTGCTTATATCCAATGGCTTTCATAATGTGGTTCCTGTTGTGCAAATCGGCAAATGATGTTCAAACTGAATGGAACTATATTAGCGCTTGTTTTATCTCACATAAACAGCATAATAATTGAAACATTATCAATTAAAAATGGGCAATCATGCTTTTAGAAGACTTACAAGTGGTGATAAAAGTGGCTGAGTTTCGCAGTATTACCGCTGCTGCAACCAATTTAGACATGCGAACAGCCACAGCCAGTGCGGCTTTAAAGCGAGTTGAAGCCCATTTAGGTGCGGAGTTGTTTATTCGCACCACGCGTCAATTACGCTTATCGAGTGCAGGTGAAAAGTACATTCCGCAATGCGAACAAGCCATGTTGATGCTTGAGCAAGCCAAACAGAATATGAAAGGTGAGCTAGACATTGTTGACGGCGACTTACGGTTATCGGTGTCATCCGATTTGGGCCGTAATGTGGTTACCCCTTGGATTGACGACTTTATGGACACTCACTCAAAAGTGAGCTTACGTGTCAGCATTAGTGATACTAACGTTGATTTTTATCGAGATTCAGTCGACTTAGCACTACGTTACGGTTCACCTAATGATGCAAATTTATATGGGTTTAAAATTTGCAATGTGCCAAGGTTAATCTGCGCTTCACAAACGTATTTAGACCAATATGGCACACCTAAACACCCGCAAGATTTAGCCGAACATAATGCGCTACTGTATCAACTACAAAACTTAACCCACGACATATGGGAATTTAACCAGGGCGAAGACAGTATTAAAGTGAAAGTATCGGGCAATCGAGTCGCCAATGATGCTGACTTAGTCAGGCGTTGGTGTGTCAGCGGCAAAGGCATCGCCGCAAAATCATGCTTAGATTTAGCACATGATTTACTGGCCAATAACCTTGTTAGCATCATGTCAGACTACCAGGTCAAATCCACTGAATTGTGGTTAATATTTCCAAGCAGACAGTCCATCACCCCTGCCACTCGATTATTACGCGACATGCTCAAGCAGCAGACCCGCGCGTTGTTACAAAAATTAATCGCTAAAGGCATTTTAGATAAAAGCGTGTTGGATTAATCTTTATACCCAATCAGCATGGTCTGTGGCTATAAAGGTCAACAGTCACAGGCCATCAAAAAACCTAATGTGTCGCTTTATCACCCCAAATCTCTGCTAACCTTTTGTCTCTGCCGCAGTTCCAGCGATAAGCATTATATCTAATAGGGTTGTTTTTATAGTAATCCTGATGGTAACTCTCATCGCCTTTTATCGGATAAAATATCGACGTATTTAAAATAGGCGTAACCACTTTATTATTAGGAAACTGCTTTTCGACTTTGCTTTTAGACTGTTGTGCAATCGCTCTTTCAGTGTCGTTTGCCACAAAAATGGCACTTAAATAGCTCGAGCCTTTATCGCAAAATTGCCCTTGTGCATCAAAAGGGTCAATGTTAACCCAGTAATGTGCTAACAATTGTTCGTAGCTCACTTTGTTAGGGTCATAAGTGATTTCAACCGCTTCATAATGACCTCGGTGGTTACCGTTATAGATAGGGTCTTTAATGTTTCCGCCGGTAAATCCTGAAATCACATCAGTAACACCATCAAGCTTTTCAAAATCAGACTCCATACACCAGAAACATCCACCAGCCAAAATGGTTTTATCTGCAGTGGCATTAGACGCATAAGACAATAAACTTGCGGCCAAGATGGTTAACAATAATGTGCTTTTCATACACCCTCCTTTAATTTGTATCTATATCTATATTTGTATACTTACAGTATGTAATTAATGACATAAAAGTTCACTCTGACATTGACACTGTGCAATTCTTTTATCATACCAATTAACACCCTAAATTATTTCACTTTTGCTTTGAGCTTCTTTTTATACGGCTTTTTAAAACTCCGTTTTGGTGCCGCACTCGCGACACCTTGTAATGCCGAAGGTAACTGGCTCGATGCCTGGGTGATTAAACCATCTAACTGACTGAGTAATGGTTGCATAAAGGCATCGTACTTTAAGCGTTTTTGGCTGATGGCATCGAGGCTGTTTTCCCATAATGCAGTCATGTCGGGTGTGGTGGCCGAGTCTGGCAAACTACGTATTAAGCCAACGCCCACTGGCGTCGCTTTAATGGCTTTGCCCTGACGAACTAAATACCCGCGCTTAAACAGTAATTCAATTATGCCTGCACGGGTGGCCTCTGTGCCTAAACCATCGGTTTCTTTAAGGATTTTTTTAATGTTGCTATCTGTGACATAACGGCTAATGCCCGTCATGGCGCCTAATAAGGTGGCATCGGTAAAATGCTTTGGCGCTTGAGTCATTTTTTCTAATAATTCACCACGCTCACATTGGAGTATTTGGCCTTTTACCAGCGGCGGTAGCGACTGTACATTATCGTCGTCATCGTCATTGTTGTTTGAATGATTACTGCTTTGGTTTGCAGTTGTTCGCTTGAACAATTGCTTCCAACCTAACGTTTTATCTTGGCGCGCTTTGGTGGTAAATAAGCCGCCAGCAATGGTCACTTCAACGGCGGTTTCTGCATACACATAAGCGGGATAAAATTGTGCGAGATATTGGCGAGCCACATGCTGATACAACTTAGCTTCGTTACTTGATAATGCTGATAAATTAGCCACTTTTTCGGTGGGCACGATTGCATGGTGAGCATCGACTTTAGAGTCATCCCAGGCTTTCGATTTAAGCTTAGCATTTGGCGCATCGCAGCCTTCAACTAACCCAGAAGCGCCTTTAAGCACGGCATCTAATACTTTGGGGGCTAATGCAAGTTGATCTTTGGGCAAATAACGGCTGTCTGAACGTGGGTAAGTAATGAGCTTATGGCGCTCATACAAACTCTGACAAGTGTCTAGCACTTCTTTAGCTGACAAGCCAAAACGTTTAGCAGCATCGATTTGCAGTGCAGATAAACTGTAAGGCAATGGCGGATTTTGACGCTTGTCTTTGGCTTCTAATTTAGTCACTTCAGCCGGTTTGCCATTAATACGAGCAACCACATTCTCGGCTAACCCTTTGGCTAATACTCTGCCATCTTCGTCCATATAAGGTTGGCATGCATCGCTCGGTTTCCATTTGGCCGTAAAAGCGTGTTGTTGGTCGGTCAATAAGTGGGCTAACACCTCATAAAATGCTTTAGGAATAAAATCAGCAATTTCATCATCACGGCGCACCACTAAACCGAGTAAAGGCGTTTGAACTCGGCCAACCGACAACACACCTTGATAGCCGACTTTGCGCCCTTGAATAGTATACGCGCGCGTCATGTTCATGCCGTATAACCAATCTGCGCGGCTGCGTGCTAATGCCGAGGTTGATAACGGCACAAACTCACGGTTACTTCGTAACTGCCCTAGCGCGCGTTTTACGGCTTGCGGGTTTAAATCGCTAATCAATAATCGCTGAACTTGATTGAGTTTGTCGCCTTTTACGCCGAGATATGAAATCACTTCATCGACTAAAAGTTGTCCTTCTCTGTCGGGATCGCCCGCGTTGATAATTGATGATGCTTGCTTAACCAGTTTACGCAACACGGTCAGTTGGCTGCGGGTTTTAGGTTTTGGCTGTAGCTTCCAGGTTTGTGGCACTATGGGTAAATGTTCAAGTTTCCATGACTTAAACGCATCATCATAGGCATCTGGCTCAGCTTGTTCGAGCAAATGGCCAATACACCAGGACACACAATCCCCGTTGGCAGTAGTAATAAAACCATCACCTTTTTTATGAGGCTTTGGCAATACATCGGCAATAGCTCGGCCCAGACTGGGTTTTTCAGCAATATATAAAATCATAATCCATTATCAGGTCGCAAAGATTCAGTAAGCACAACCATAAATCGCGCCAGTTAACTGTATAAAATTACAGTATAGATTACCTGTAAATTTAACGTGCTGCAAATTGCATAGTATTGAGCGTAAAAATCATTACAATGCGGGTTTTATTTGTCTAAACGAATAATACCAATTCCACTAATTATCTGGTCATTCAGCGGGAATTCTGTGCCTTCTAGGCAAGTAATAGGATTGAAGACATAGTTGCTCTCGGCAACTGCTCCTGCGTTGCTCTACCTTCTGCATCCATGCAGTCGTACGACAAAATGCTATTAAGCAGCATAGAAGGCACAGAAACCCGCCTTGCAGGAGACACTCAGACCGTTCATTTCTTTGTTGCATTGTCTTAGAAGGGAATAACCATTATTTCAACAATGCGCCTCAAACTGAACAATCTGAGTGACTCTGATTGGTCACATAATTAATGGAATTGGTATAATATAATGAAACTTGGCCAGCGCTTAACTCAGCTCAATGACATGATCCCAACAGGCTATACGCACATTTGGGATTGTTGCTGCGATCATGGTTTATTGGGTGCGGCGTTATTATCAAGACAGGCGGCACCGACGATTCATTTTGTCGATATTGTGCCCAGCTTAATGCAACAATTAGAAGACAAGTTGCAACGCTTTTATCCGCGCCAATTCATTCCTCAATGGCATGTACATTGTATCGATGTCGCACAGATCCCCTTATCAGATTATCCAGAAACGCCACTGCCAGAAACGCCACTGGTTGTTATCGCAGGCGTGGGTGGAGATTTGATGATCGAGCTTGTTAATTCAATTTGCCGCAATAACCCTGAACTGCAAATTGATTTTATGCTCTGCCCAGTGCACCACCAGTACGAATTACGCCAGCAGCTTATCAAGCTTGAATGTCGTTTAATTGATGAGAAATTGCTTGAAGAAAATCGCCGCTTTTATGAGATTTTGTATGTATCTCGCAACAAAGTAGACTCGGCAATAGCAACGCCCCTAGCAACCTCGCCAATAAGCCCGGTGGGCGGGAAAATGTGGCAATGCAGCTCCGAAGCGCAACGCGATATTGCTCAGCGTTATTTAAATAAAGTGCTGACACATTATCAAAAGATAAGTCTGTCTAATCCCCAAAAAGCAGCACAAGCGCTACAAGACTATCAAACGATTTTTTTGTAAATATTCGAGTTGATGTAGCTTAAAAGCCTAAAGCTAACACAAGTGTCCTGATCAACTTTGTTACTGGACGACGTAAAGAAAAACAACACCTGGATCCCGGCTCAACAGCACTGCCGGGACGACGTAGAGAAACTAGCATCTTGGTCGCGACTCAACAGCATTGCCGGGACGACGTAAAGAAACTAACATCCTGGCCGCGGCTCAACATCATTGCAGGAACGACGTATTTTTATGCCGTCATCCCTGAGATCTTTTATCAGGAATCCAGGTGTTGCTGTTGATTTCACTTAACAGCCAAAAAACAACACCTGGATCCCGGCTCAACAGCATTGCCGGGACGACGTAAAGAAACTAGCATCTTGGTCGCGACTCAACATCATTGCAGGAATGACGTATTTTTATGCCGTCATCCCTGAGATTTTTTAACAGGGATCCAGGTGTTGCTATTGATTTTGGTTTTGATTTTGATTTTGGTTTTGGTTTTGGTTTTGGTTTTGGTTTTGGTTTTGGTTTTGGTTTTAGCATTTTAGGTTTCTAGCTTTCTAGCTTTCTAGCTTTCTAGCACTTAAAATTTTTAACACCCATAAAAAAACCAGCATTTTCATGCTGGTTTGTTCGCTCACAAAATCTGGGTTAACTTATGGATGACACTCGTTGTGCATTTCTAAGTTAGTGCCGATATCTTTGCTGCGGTTGGCTTTGGCATCGTCATTACGTAACTGAGTCAAGTGGTCTAAATATTCTTGATTCACGTCGTTGGTAATATAGTGACCGTCAAATACTGACGTTTCGAAACGCTTAATTTCAGGATTTTCCATTCTTACCGCTTCAATTAAGTCGCTTAAGTCTTGGAAAATAATGCCATCGGCACCAATGATTTTAGCAATTTCATCTGCATCACGACCATGAGCAATAAGCTCATTAGAAGTCGGCATGTCGATACCGTACACGTTCGGGAAACGAATTTCAGGTGCCGCTGATGCAAAGTACACTTTCTTCGCGCCTGCTTCACGTGCCATTTCGATAATCTGTTCTGACGTGGTACCACGCACAATAGAATCATCGACTAATAACACGTTTTTACCTTTAAATTCGGTGTTAATCGCGTTGAGCTTACGACGTACAGACTTTTTACGCTCTTGCTGACCAGGCATAATAAAGGTACGGCCAATATAGCGGTTTTTAACAAAACCTTGACGGTACGGCAAGTCCATACAACGTGCGATTTCTAATGCGATGTCGCACGAGGTTTCTGGAATAGGAATAACCACATCAATGTCATGATCTTCCCATTCTTTCTTAATCTTTTCACCTAACTTAGCACCCATGTTTACGCGGCTTGCATAAACCGATACTTTGTCGATGCTTGAATCTGGACGGGCAAAGTACACAAATTCAAAAATACACGGTGCATAGCTTGGGTCGACAGCACATTGGCGAGTAAATAACTGACCATCAAGTGAAATGTAAATAGCTTCACCTGGTGCAACATCGCGCATCACTTCAAAGCCAACGGCGTCTAAAGCAACACTTTCTGACGCGACCATGTACTCAGTACCCGTCGCCGTTTCGTGTTTACCCAACACTAAAGGACGAATACCAAATGGGTCACGAAACGCAACTAGGCCCTGGCCAATAATCATTGCGACTACCGCATAAGCACCACGGGTTTGGGCGTGGACTTTGGCTACGGCATCAAACACTTCGTCAGCACTTAATGACAAGCTACGCGTTTCTTGTAGTTCGTCTGCTAATAAGTTGAGTAAGATTTCTGAGTCAGATGTGGTGTTCACATGACGGCGTTTTGTAACTAGGCTTTCAGCTAACTCAATCGTGTTGGTTAAGTTACCGTTATGCGCTAACGAGATACCAAACGGCGAGTTAACATAAAATGGCTGAGCTTCAGAAGCACTAGAGCTACCCGCGGTAGGATAACGCACATGACCAATGCCAGCATTGCCTTGTAAACGTTGCATGTGTTTAGGTTCAAACACATCTTTAACCAAGCCATTCGCTTTACGTAAACGAAACGCATTGATGTCTACAGTCACAATACCTGCAGCATCTTGTCCACGATGTTGAAGCACAGTCAGCGCATCATAAATGGTTTGGTTAACTGTTGATTTTCCTACTATTCCGACGATACCACACATGGGTAAGGTTCCTCACTGTAAGGTGTTCTATGTTTATAATTATATTTTGGGTACAAAGCTTGAGGTGTTTTCGAGATAGTCAAAAAACCACTGAATAACCACGCCAAATTCGGGTACAAGTACTGAGTCTTTCCACCAAGCGGTGTCTGGAAATGCAGTAAATGCATCCATAAAGAACAGTAATGCACTAACTATCAAGGCGCCACGGATGGCACCAAAGCACAAACCTAATATTCGGTCTGTGCCTGACAAGCCAGTTTTAGACACCAACTGACCTAATAAATAATTGACTAATGCCCCTAGGATCAGGGTAACGACAAACAGAATGGCAATCGCGACACCGTTTCTAACTAACTCGTCCTGCATTTGAGTTAAATGCGCGGCAAGATCGAGATAAAACTGGCTAGCGATAAAGAAAGCGGCAAACCAAACCACAAGTGACATGGCTTCTTTTGCGAATCCGCGGATCAAACTAATAATAGTTGATAACCCGATAATGATAATAATTGCGTAATCAATCCAAACCATGAAAATGGGGATCCGGTATAGGGTTCAAGACGGCGCGATTCTAACAGAGACTGAGATGTTTCTCACCCCTGATTGTTCAAATTATTCATGCGTGATTGCGAACAATCAATTTGCTAATTTCAACCACGCAACTGTACTGCCGTCTGAACGAGTTATTGTTCTTGAGGATTGTAGGCAATGATCTTGCCCTTTAACCCAGTTAATTTGAAAATGGGGTCTTGGCGTGCTTTAAGCTTCGACTCAGAAACTTCAGGGCCAACAAACACTCGGGTTAACCTGCCATCGACAGGTTTGGCTGGCAATGTATAGGCCGTGAACCCCGCTTTACGCAACTGAGCAATCAATGCACTGACATTGGCAGCGTTGTTAAATCCACCGAGCTGTAGAGTAAACCCGGCTGTAATGGCAGTTTTTACCGGCGCTTTAGCTTGAGCTACCACTTTAACGGGCTCAGTTTTAGGTTGAGTTTTAGCCGGCGCCGCTTGAACAGGTTTACTTTCAACCTTTTTAGCGACCACTACAGGCTCTTCAGTACCAAGTTCAACCACATCACTGCCCAAGTCTTGCGGCTCAGCTATGGTTAGCACCTGAAACTCTTCAACCGTGTCTTCGGCCGGTTTAGTTGCTTGAGTGTTATTTGAATTATTGTGACTGTTGGCTAATGGCCGTAATGGAATTTCAGTAAATTCCTCTACAACTTGAGTTTTTTTACCATCCAATAAGTCGGGTAAAAAAATCACCCCTAACGCGACAAGCACAATGGTGCCCACCAAACGATTTTGAAATTGACGATTCAAAGCGAATTCCCTTTTAAAATAATGCTCTATCGAACTTAAACTCACTAGTCAGTAGTCAGTAGTCAGTAGTCACTAATCAGTAACTGACCAATAATGAGCTAAAAAGACTTACACAGCCTTAAAACCTGCAACAGTATAAAAAGAACCAAACACAATAACCACATCGTCTTTGGATATTGACTGTTGTATTCCCTGCCAAGCGCTAGCGATATCGTTATATTGTACGGCAGTTGTACGGCTATTATCATCTGGTAATGCTTGATATAGCTGCTCAGCTGACGCTCCACGAGGGTTGTCTAATCCAACTAAGTGCCACTGGTTAATCTGTGGTGCTAATTGTGCCAGTACAGCCTTGATGTCTTTGTCTTTTAACATGCCACACAATGCCACAATACGTCGGCCTTGATAAGCCTGTAATTGCTTTGCTAAATACCGAGCGGCGTGAGGATTATGGGCAACGTCAAGTAACACAAAAGGTTGCTGACTCACTTGCTCTAAGCGCCCAGCAAGTTGCGCATTGACCAAACCATCACTAATTTGTTGCTGAGTAATTGTGGGCCAAACCTGGCTCACTAAAGCGACAACACTAGCAGCATTCGGTAACGGTAAACGCGGTACCGGTAAGTTGTCATAATGATGTTGTTTCGATTTAAAATGCCATATTGCCGCATCCGTTGGAGAAACTTGATAATCAAATTCAAAACCCACCCGATACAGTTCCGTTTGCATGTATTCAGCGTAATCTTTAACTGATTGAGGTAACTCAGGCTCACCCACTACCGCAATGCAATGCGGCCTAAAAACCCCGGCTTTTTCACGGCCGACTAATTCACGGGTATCGCCAAGATACTCTTGATGATCAAGGTCAATTGAGGTCAGTATTACAGCATTTGAATCAATAATATTGGTTGCGTCTAAACGACCACCTAATCCAACTTCAAGAATGGCCACATCCACGTTGGCAGCCTTAAATAAATATAAGCCCGCTAAGGTCGCGTATTCAAAAAAAGTCAGTGAAATATCTGTTCTAGCAGCTTCAATGGCACAAAATGCCTCAATAAGAGATGCATCACTGGCATCTTGCTGATTAATCCGCACTCGCTCGTTGTAACGCAATAAATGTGGCGAGCTATACACGCCCACAGTTAAGCCCGATTGGCGCAAAATAGACTCAAGCATAGCGCAACTGGTGCCCTTGCCGTTTGTGCCCGCCACAGTAATAACTTTTGTTGGCGCTAATGCTAATAATGCTAAACGCTTAGCCACTTGTTCAACACGAGTCAGCCCCATGTCAATTTCACTTGGGTGGATAGCCAATAAATAGTCTAGCCATTGGTCTAAACTCGATTGCAGGTTAGGAATATGCATTTCATTAATAGCCGACATATAATATCTCACTTTGTTTGACTGACGCTTAACTTAATCCAACATAAACAATGGCCCAAGAGCCAATTTAGGGATTTGATATTGCTTTGGATACGTCACATCTACTAAATACAAACCATTGGGCTTTGCAGTTGCCGCTGCTTGATTGCGATCTTTTAATGCCAGTAATTCACTTATCCAGTTGATAGGTTGATTACCTAAACCAATCTCGAGTAACGACCCAACAATATTGCGTACCATATGATGTAAAAATGCATTGGCTTGAATATCAACCATCACATACATGCCTTGGCGCGTGACATTGACTTTGTGAACGTTACGAAACGGAGTGTTTGACTGGCATTGCACCGCACGAAAACTGGTAAAGTCGTGCTCACCCAAGAGTAATTGTGCTGCTTGATGCATTAATGTTTCATCAATATCGCCGTGATAATGGCTCACACCTGAGCGTAAAATGCCCGGGCGCAGTTGGTGATTGTAAATCACATAACGATAACGGCGAGCGGTTGCACTAAAACGTGCATGAAAACTGTCGTCGACTTCTTTTGCCCAGCGCACGGCAATGCTGTCGGGTAAATTGGCGTTAATACCCAAAGTCCAGGCCGTTAATGGCCGGTCTGCTGTAGTGTCAAAATGCACTACCTGGCCTGTACCATGCACACCCGAGTCGGTTCGGCCTGCACAAAAAACCTCTATGGGTTCATTTGCCACATAAGTTAACGCTTTTTCAAGCTGAGCTTGCACTGAATCGACATCCGCCTGGCGTTGCCAACCGAAAAAACCACTTCCATCATATTCAATACCTAACGCAACCCGCATAACAATTTCCTCTACTCATTAATGGCGCGAAGTTTATACCAATTTGCACCATTATGAAATTGGATATAGGCACTCTTGCCGACTCTAATGAATAGATAAGTAAATGGCATGATAGCGCCCTACTTTCAAACTTATCCCCAATCAACCTGAATATTCTCGATTTCAACAAAAATTGATACGCATTTACGCAAGAGATGACGTGCGGGTGGAGCAGCCAGAACAGCCACTACTATATCGTTTGCTCATTCTTATTCAGTTGACGCCCACTACTCCGCCATTTGCTCATTTGAATACGAAATGACGCCCACTACTACGTCTTTCCGGCAATGCTGTTGAGCCGGAATCCAGGTGTTAGCTTTAAATATCCAAGATAAAGTCAAAAGAAACACCACCTACTCCGTCGTTCCGGCAACGCTGTTGAGCCGGAATCCAGGTGTTGGCTTTAAATATCCAAGATAAAAGAAAAACCTGGATCCCTGATACGAGCACTCAGGGATGACGTGAGAGTGGCGCCAAGCTTTACCTAGAACCTAGAAGGACGAAGTCCGCGCTTGGCGAGCTTGCGAGCTCCTAGAACCTTAAATCTAAGAAACACCTGGATCCCTGATAACATATCTCAGGGATGACGAATAAAAAGATGACGGCTAAAGGCCAAAAGTAACACCACCCTCTTCGTCTTTCCGGCAATGCTGTTGAGCCGGAATCCAGGTGTTAGCTTTAAATATCTAAGAAAAAGTCAAAAGAAACACCTGGATCCCCGATTAAAGCACTCGAGGATGACGAATAAAAGATGACGGCTAATGGCCAAAAGTAACACCACCTACTCCGTCGTTCCGGCAATGCTGTTAAGCCGGAATCCAGGTGTAGGCTTTTACGCACTTACACAAGCAGTAAAGTCAAAAGAAACACCTGGATCCCTGATACGAGCACTCAGGGATGACGTGAGAGTGGGGCCAAGCTTTACCTAGAACCTAGAAGGACGAAGTCCGCGCTTGGCGAGCTTGCGAGCTCCTAGAACCTTAAACCTAAGAAACATCTGGATCCCTGATACAAGCACTCTGGGATGACGGGCCCGAATCCACGATACAAGCACTCGGGGATGACATAAGCACTTATTTTTAATAAAAAACGGCGCAGATGTCTGCGCCGTTTAATCAATTGAAGCTCAACACATTAGTGGCTAACGAAAACCTTTAAGTAAGTTTGCCGCTTCTGCTTGTTGGCGATCGTTGCCGTCTATTTGGACTTCTTTCAACAATGCTTTGGCACTATCTTGATCTTCAATTTCGATATAAGCCCGGGCTAGGTCTAATTTTGCATTAACCGAGTTTTCTTCATCATCAACATCAATCATATCGGCATTGCCAATTAACGAGTTCACTTCACCCATATCAACATCAACGTCTTTGTATTGATCGGTTTTATCGTCGTCTTCGTCGGCATCGTTTAATAGTTTATCGATATCGATATAACCATTCTCGCGCTCAAAACTCATTAGGTCGTCATCACTGACACTAAACTGAGGTGTTCTACTGCGCTCTTTTTCATCAAGTGCAGCCAATGCCTCATCAACCGTTAAATTATCGTCGCTCAGAATATATTCATCTTCTGAGGTGTAATCGTCACCGTCATCATCGTTTAATGACTGTGAAAATGCAGCCAGTAAGTCATCATCACTCACATTCGGTTCAGCTTCTTGCTCATCCACTGCGGTTTCTGCCGCTTTAAGCAAGTCGCTTTCCCAATCGAGCATGGCAGGCTTTGGCTTATTGGCTTTTAAATCATTAAAAAAGCCAGAGTCTTTGTTTGCTTTTGCTGCACCTTGAGTGTGTTCTTCTTTAAGCTGGTCACTGGCATTTTTTACATCATCGTTTGTGCTGAGTGCATCGATAGATACATCATCATCGCCCATTGTTGCGAGAAGCGCATTCAGTTCATCTTCTGATGTGTCATCGTTTTCATCATCAGAGTTGTCTGAATCGTCATCGAGAGTAAACGTTAATCCGTCATCGTCATTGTTGCTTTCAAGGTCAGACCCTAGCTCAGCTTCAACATTACTTTCAATTGCATCGATGGTCTCTTCACGACTGTCATCGTCGTCACTCTGCGCCAATAACGCATCAAGCTCAGCATCAAAAAATGCCTTGTCGCTATCGTCAACTAACGCGGCAGGCTTACTGTTGTCAGTGCCGTTTTCAGTGCTGTCATCGATTGTGTTTTCTGCTCTGTTTAAATCGAGATCATTTAAGTATTCATCAAGCTCATTAAACAAATCTTCGTCGTCAATATCGGCAGAGTCTTCGGCATCAAGTTGCACATCAGGGTCATATACTTGCGTGGCATATTCATCTTCAATGTCTTGTTCAAAACTGGCGAGTAACGCATCAGTATCATCGTCAAGCGGCGTGCTCTCTGATGAACGGTCTAACGCTTCATCAGTTTCTTCTCGTTCTGGCCCTTCTAACTCTAGTTCAGCCTCTTCTAGTTCTAGATCAGGTTCTTCAAGCTCTGGTTCAGGTGCAACACCTTGAGCATTCTCAAGGCTGTTGGTATCAAAATCGGACTCTTCTTCACTAAGCGGCTCGAGCGGTGATGCCATTTCTGGCTCATTAAAGCTCGCTAACAAAGCATCAATATCATCGTCGCTGCTGTTCATCAGGTTTGCGGCGGTGTTACTTTCATCATCTTCTAGTTCTGCGGCTAATTGCGCAGCAATGTCATCTTCGTCGCTGTCTGTATCATTGTCAGAATCAGAATCGGTCTCAGAATCGAGGCTCGTTAACTTATCGGTATGTTCAACAACCGGCTCATTTAAGCTGGCCAAAAGCGCATCAATGTCGTCATCAGTCTCAATGTCATTACTGTGGTTATTTATCCCGTCATCTGAATCATCTTCAAGCTCTGCTGCTATTTGCGCGGCTAAATCTTGCTCTTCAGACAAAGCAGAATCATCCGCTTCAGGGTTAATATCCGCAACAGTGGATTCAATAACAGGCTCATTTAAACTCGCCAATAATGCATCTATATCCTCGTCAGACTCCGCTTGTTGCGTGTCTTCATCACCCTGTTCATCTTGAAGCTCTGCGGCGATTAATGCAGCCAAATCATCGTCAGCATTAACAGTTTCGCTATTTAGCGGCGATATAGGGGCATCTTCATCGCTATCATTAGTTGGCGTAACGGCTAAACCGGCTAATAACGCATCAATGTCTTCATCGCTTGACGGCTGATCATCGCGATTTTCTAGCTCAAGCTCAGCTAATAATTCATCGGCATCCGATGTTAAAGTTTCATCGTTTTCAGTAATATCATCAACTGACGCTACCGCATCTAACGCTTCTGACTCAGTGCTGTCAGATTCTGTTTCTGCTGGCATATCAAATTCAGCCAATAGCGAATCGATGTCATCATCGTTTGATACCGACTCTTGAGCTTCAGGTTCGACGGTTTCAGGCTCAGCGATTTCTGACTTTGGCTCTGCTGGCATATCAAATTCAGCTAATAGCGAATCGATGTCATCGTCGTTTGATACCGACTCTTGAGCTTCAGGTTCAGCTGTTTCAGGCTCAGCGATTTCTGACTTAGGCTCTGCTGGCATATCAAATTCAGCGAGTAGCGAATCAATGTCATCGTCATTTGATACACTTTCTTGAGCTTTTGCTTCAGGTTCGACGATTTCAGGCTCAGTGACTTCAGGCTTAGGCTCTGCTGGCATATCAAATTCAGCTAATAACGAATCGATATCATCGTCGTTTGATACACTTTCTTCAGATTCGACGGCTTCAGGCTCAGCGATTTCTGACTTAGGCTCTGCTGGCATATCAAATTCAGCTAATAACGAATCAATGTCATTTTCTGCTGAGGCATCAAGTAGGTCATTATCTGTGCTGTCGCTATCAAAGTCGGCGAGTAAGCTGTCTAAATCATCTTCAGGTGCAGGAGCGGTAATCGTTGCAGCAGGTGCTGCATCTAAACCCGCTAATAAACTGTCGAGATCGTCATCATCTTCAAGAGGTTCAAGCTCAGAGTCTTGATCTTCCATCGCCTCTGCCCAAAGATCATCAAGAGATGAGCCTTCGTCATCTTCTGCTTCATCATCTTCACCAATAAACATGTCTGATTCCATGTCCATTTCGCCATCATTGGCCAGTGACACTTCAGGTTGTAAATCAACGCTGTCTAAATCTAATAAATCATCAATTGATTCATCGTCATCTGAGTCGAGGTGAATAACCATCTCGTCAGCATTATCATCTTCATCGACCACAGGAGCAGTAGATTGCTTAGCAACGGTTTCGGTTTGTGGCGTGTCTTCTGCAGTAGCTTGTTTATTATTTTTACGGCGAGTCAATAACCAAAATAATAAGCCAAATAACAATAACAAAGGCACAGATGCAGCCACTATCAGCATTAATGTGTTGTCCATTAAGCTGCGCCAAAAGTCTGCTGGCTCTTCAACTACAGGTTCAACGTTACCCACTTGCTGCAATAGCTTTTCGTATTCTATGGTGAGTTTGTCGTGTTTTTCGTTTAACAGTTGTAAATCTTCTTCAAGCGATGAAATATTTAACGACATCTGGCCGATTTTATTCTTCAGCACTTGATTGTCATTGTTACTGATCATCAAATCGTCTTGAGCGCGTGCAAGCTCATCGGTCAGCATTAGCGCTTTGGCATTGGCTTTATCGAGTACCGAATTTAGATCGTTTACTTCTGTGGCATTGGCTGGCTTTATTGCTTGGGTTGGTGCTTCAACGGTAGGTGTTTGTTGTACTATTTGCAGCGGTTTATCAGCATTAGGCTTTTTAACCACTTCAATAATTGCTGGCGGCTTGGTCACTACGGGTTTAGGTGTCACAACTCTAGGCGGTGGGGTTTGGCGAGTCACGCGGCGATCATCTTGCTCTGCACGGCGGCGAGCGACATTATCAGGAATGGCAGCCATAACATCGGCAGACGGGATTAATAAAATCATCCCACGTTCTAAGGTATTGTAATTATTACCACTAAAGGCATGTGGGTTGGCGTCAAACAATGCTGCCATGACCTGATAAACACTCACACGGTCATTAGGACGAACTTTTTGGGCAATACTCCAGAAAGTGTCTCTAGAGGTAGTAGGACCGTATTGACGTTTAGCTTGCTGTTTAACCTCGCCATTAGGGCCGGTTATTTTTAGTGTTTCTGCCTGAGCAGAATCAATAAGCTGTAAACTGGTTAAGCCAACGGTCGTACAGGCAATTAAACCCAAAATATAAGAAGTACGCAAAGTCATCCAATCCTTCCCTTTAAGCGCTATTGAGTTACCATCATGGCAACAGGCTGTAGGCAATTTTTATCGTTAGTATTTATACCCAATCAACCTGAAGCAGCTCGATTTCAGCAAGAATTTACACGCGTTTTGGCAAAAAACGATTGCGGGTAATGGTTATTCCCTTTCTAAAATCAATAACACAGCATAAACGCGTGTAAAACTTGCCCTTTGGGAGTTTCACCGTGTTCCCACTACGTTGTTGCGCTAAATTATAAGGTACCTACATTACTGCATTAACGCGCCTAGTATTGAAAACACGGTGAAGCTCTGAAACATGCATCATCAAGTAGATTGGGTATATGTCATCACTATATCAAATCACATCGGTTTGGCGCTAACTTTTGCACTTAAAAAAGCAGTATAGATGTTAAAAATGATACGTTTACGACTATAAACTAGATCCGCCACCCCTGCTACTACTGGCGCAAGTAAAACAAAAAAAGCCTGCTAGCTGCAGGCTTTTTAAACTAAATCACTTAATGATTAATAGATTAGCATTGAGCAACGCTCAATTAATAGTAATCTCTAATCAAAATTTCAGCGATTTGAACACTGTTTAATGCCGCACCCTTACGAATGTTATCGGCAGTAACCCATAAATTTATACCATGAGAATGAGAAATATCTTTACGGATACGCCCTACATACACAGGATCATTGCCGGCAGCTTCAGTAACCGCAGTTGGGTACTCGTCGTCGCTTTCAAATAATTCAACACCTGGAGCATCACGTAAAACCGCTTTAACATCTTCTGCATCAACAGGTTGGCGAGTTTCAATATGGATCGCTTCAGAGTGACCATAAAAAACAGGTACGCGAACGGCTGTTGGATTAACCACGATTTCGTCGTCACCAAAAATCTTCTGCGTTTCCCACACCATTTTCATTTCTTCTTTGGTGTAGCCATTTTCCATAAACATGTCGATTTGCGGTAATACGTTAAACGCAATTTGTTTTGGATAAACAGTCGGTTCAATAGGCAAACCTTGAAGCAGCTTAGCGCATTGACCCGCTAATTCTTCAATGGCTTTTTTGCCCGTACCAGACACAGACTGATATGTAGCCACGTTAATACGTGAAATGCCAAACGCATCATAAATGGGTTTTAGTGCAACCAACATCTGAATAGTTGAACAATTTGGGTTAGCTATAATATTGCGATTACGGAAATCAGCAATGGCTTCTGGATTCACTTCTGGGATCACTAAAGGCACATCGATGTCGTAACGAAAATGTGAAGTGTTATCGATAACAACACAGCCCGCTTCACCCGCAATTGGCGCCCATTTAGCAGACACATCGCCACCAGCTGAAAAGAAACCAATTTGAGCCTGGCTCCAATCAAACGTTTCTACGTCAAGAATTTCAACTTGTTTACCGTGAAAACTGACCGTTTCGCCAGCACTGCGACTGCTCGCTAATGGAAACAACTTAGCAACCGGAAAATTACGCTGCTCGAGGATCTCAATCATAGTTTGACCCACTGCGCCCGATGCACCTAAAACGACTACATTAAATTCCTGAGACATAATTAACGCTCGACTCCTATTATCCAGTTTGAACAATCAATCTACCCTAGTTTAGTGATGCTTTGCTAGGGTTAATGTATTAAAAAGACCTGCTTTGTAGTGATTTTTTCTCAACTGGGTAAATATCGTTACTTTTAAGCCTTAAATGGCTATTTACAGGCTTATTCACTCATAAAATTAGTCTTGGCTAAATCAATTAAAGCCTAACGCAGTCAGCATAGTTTGATTAATAGCGCCACGTTGCTCAGCTAATTGCATTTGAGTTAATGAAATCGCACTGTATTCACGACGATAAGTATGTTGTTTACGCATTAAATCAAAGCCAGATGGGGTGTTAAAACAACCACGGAATTTTCGATCATCGTCACGTAAGTCATACACCAAACGCGACAAAGACAATAACTGCGCTTCGCTCAACGCTGTTTGAATGACTATTTGGTTAAACTGAAAAGTCGGCAACAAACTGGTTAACGACTTAGTCGCTTCAATGCCCAGCACGGCGCATAACTTTTGATACAACATAAAGGTGCCGCGCGCCTTTCCTTCTAAACTGTAGCCAGCAATGTGCGGAGTCGCAAATTCCGCTAACGCAACTAACTCAGGCATCGGATGTGGCTCACCTTCCCACACATCTAATACCAGTTTTACATCGTCGCGTTGCTGCTTAAACTTAATCAATGCTCGATTATCAATGACTTCACCGCGGCAACAGTTAAGTAACCAGGTATTGGGTTTTAATTGGTTTAAGCGTGCTTCATCAAATAAGTACCAGGTTTTATGCTCGCCGTCTTTAGTGATAGGTACATGAAGGCTAATAATGTCAGCCTGAGCAATTAGCGTATCAAGCGAGACAAATTCACGGCTATCGCCTTGCTCAGCTTTTACAGGATCGCAAAGCAACACTTGCAAACCATACGCTTGCAAACACTTAGCCGCCGCAGTACCGGTATTGCCCGCACCAACAATCCCCACAACTTTACCTTGTAAAGATTCACCAAAGCGTTGTGCCAGCTCTAGCATGGCAATGAACGCATATTCACCCACAGCAGTGGCATTACAGCCCGGTGCGTTGGTAAATGGAATACCGCGCTGAGCAAGATAATCTACCGCCACATGATCGGTACCAATCGTCGCACTACCGACAAACTTAAGCTTGTGAGCATTTGTGAGTAATGCCGCATTCACTTTAGTCACAGAGCGCACTAACAACACATCAGCATCACGCACTTGCTCAGGCGTTAATGTGCGGCCATTCACATATTCAATCTCACCCAGGTCACCAAACAAGGCATCGACATAAGGCATATTTTCATCAGCAATTATTTTCATCGGGTATCTTATTGTCAGCGAATTTAACGACTTCACATCGCATTTTTATGGCCCGTATCTTATACCAAAGCCATAAATTGGACGAGAAAAACTGTCAGGCTTGAACGCTTCACTTACAGGCTAGAGGGATTAGGTGCTAGGTGCTAGGTGTTGCCCCACCGTTCGTCATCCCTGAATGCTTGTATCAGGGATCCAGGTGTTTCTTAGATTTAAGGTTCTAGGAGCTCGCAAGCTCGCCAAGCGCGGACTTCGTCCTTCTAGGTTCTAGGTAAAGCTTGGCCTCACCGTTCGTCATCCCTGAATGCTTGTATCAGGGATCCAGGTGTTTCTTAGATTTAAGGTTCTAGGAGCTCACAAGCTCGCCAAGCGCGGACTTCGTCCTTCTAGGTTCTAGGTAAAGCTTGGCCCCACTCGCACGTCATCCCTGAGTGCTTGTATCAGGGATCCAGGTGTTGCTGTTGACCTTGTGTAGAAGCGGAAAACCAACACCTGGATTCCGGCTCAACAGCATTGCCGGAACGACGTAGGAAAAATCAATGCTCTAAACTCTTAGTCCGTCATTTTTCGCCCGTCATCCCTGAGTGCTTGTATCAGGGATCCAGGTGTTTCTGTTGATCTTGTGTAGAAGCATAAAAGCAACACCTGGATTCCGGCTTAAAATCATTGCCGGAACGACGTAGGAAAAACCAATGCTTTAAACTCTTAGTCCGTCATTTTTCGCACGTCATCCCTGAGTGCTTGTATCAGGGATCCAGGTGTTGCTGTTGACCTTGTGTTAAAGCGGAAAAGCAGCACCTGGATTCCGGCTTAAAATCATTGCCGGAACGACGTAGTAGTGGGCGCTATTTGAATGCCCCACCCGTTCGTCATCCCTGAGTGTTTGTATCAGGGATCCAGGTGTTGCTGTTGACCTTGTGTAGAAGCGTAAAAGCAACACCTGGATTCCGGCTAAACAGCGTTGCCGGAACGACGTAGTAGTGGACATCATCTGAATACGAATGAGAACAAGATGTAATAGTGGGCGTCAACTGAATACGAATGAGCAAATGACGTAGTAGTGGCCGTTGCAGGTATGTCGAAGTACAAAAGCTTTTGCCCCACCCGTTCGTCATCTCTGAGTGCTTGTATCAGGGATCTAGGTGTTGCTGTTGACCTTGTGTAAAAGCATAAAACAACACCTGGATTCCGGCTCAACAGCATTGCCGGAACGACGGAGTAGTGGGCATCAACTGAATATGAATGAGCACACGACGTAGTAGTGGACATCATCTGAATACGAATGAGCAAATGACGTAGTAGTGGCCGTTGCAGGAATGTCGAAGTACAAAAACTTTTGCCCCACCCGTTCGTCATCCCTGAGTGCTTGTATCAGGGATCCAGGTGTTTCTTAGATTTAAGGTTCTAGGAGCTCGCAAGCTCGCCAAGTGCGGACGTCGTCCTTCTAGGTTCTAGGTAAAGCTTGGCCTCACCCGCTCGTCATCCCTGAGTGCTTGTATCAGGGATCCAGGTGTTTCCTTTGACCTTGTGTAGAAGCATAAAGCAACACCTGGATTCCGGCTTAAAATCGTTGCCGGAACGACGTAGTAGTGGGCATCAACTAAAGATGAATGAGTGCAACACCTGGGTTCCGGCTTAAAAGCATTGCCGGAATGACAAACTAAACACCTGGATTCCGGCTCAACACCGTTGCCGGAACGAAGTAAACGAAAAACCAAAAACCAAAAACCAAAACCAAAAACAAGAAAGCCAGCGTTGTTTCCAATGCTGGCTTTCTTAAGTGCTTAGCAGACGAGGCTGCTAGTGCATATTATGATTTGTACTTACGCATTACTAATGTTGCGTTAGTGCCACCAAAACCGAAGCTGTTGCTCATGATGGTGTTTAAGTCTGCCTTACGCATTTCTTGTACCACTGGCATGCCAGCGGCTTTTTCATCAAGGTTATCGATGTTAATGCTTGGGGCAATAAAGCTGTCTTCCATCATGATCATGCTATAAATCGCTTCATGAACACCTGCTGCACCTAAGGCGTGACCGGTTAATGACTTGGTAGACGCAATGGCAGGCATGTTGTCGCCAAACACTTCACGTAACGCTTCAAGCTCACGCATGTCACCCACAGGCGTTGAGGTACCATGAGTGTTAATATAATCAATTGGCGCATCAACATCGGCAAGAGCCATTTGCATACAACGTACAGCACCTTCGCCAGACGGAGCAACCATGTCGTAACCATCAGATGTCGCACCGTAACCAATGATTTCGGCATAAATTTTCGCACCACGTGCCAGTGCATGCTCTAATTCTTCAACAACAACGATTCCGCCGCCACCCGAAATCACAAAACCATCACGGTCAGCATCATAGGTACGTGACGCTTTTTCTGGAGTGGCATTGTATTTAGTCGACAACGCACCCATTGCATCAAAGCCCATGGTTAACGTCCAATCAACTTCTTCAGCACCGCCAGCAAAAACCATATCTTGCTTACCCATTTGGATAAGTTCAACAGCGTGGCCAATACAATGTGCTGATGTTGCACAAGCTGAACTAATTGAATAGTTCACGCCCTTAATTTTGAATGGTGTAGCCAAACAAGCACTCGCAGTACTGGCCATAATACGTGGCACTATATACGGCCCAACACGTTTAACGCCTTTTTCACGTAACGTATCAGCTGCTTGAACCTGGTTTTTAGACGACGCACCACCCGTACCAGCGACAAGGCCAACACGGAAATTAGAATATTGTTCTTCAGTCAAATTAGCATCAGCAATCGCTTCTTGCATGGCAATATAAGCATAAGCAGCTGCATCGCCCATAAAGCGCAATGCTTTACGATCAATATGGTCAGCAGGGTTCAATTTAATATCACCCCAAACTGTGCTGCGTAGTTGCATTTCTTCAAACTGTGCAGAGTGGGTAATACCGCTACGACCTGCTTTAAGTGACTCGGTCACTTCTTGCTTGTTATTACCGATACTTGAAACAACACCCATTCCGGTGATCACGACTCTTTTCATTTTTTTGCTATCCATTTGGTACATGTCGGTACTTAATTGCGGCAATCATAGCTGCTTTGAAGCAATTAAGTGGTCAGCTTTCCATAAACGCAGGTAAAATAATGCCAAGTTATGTGGCCTGAGTAAAATATTTTGAGTAAAAGCACTTTTTTATCTGCATCTGACACCCAACAACCTCTGCATAAAAGCCCATTGTTGGGTAATAATAGCGACGCTGACAATCAATATTATCAATCTGTACAGCAGTATATCGATAAAGTATTGCAAACCAGTGACGCTCAACACAGTGCAAATAAACACACTCATTTACTCACCCTCGGACAATTTGGCTTTGCCGATGGCCATGAAATCCTCTTACTACAAGCTGCAATCGAGCATAAAAATCAGTATCAGCAAAACAATACCACAAATCGAGTGCATCTTATTGTATTTGCACAACAACCTATCAATCGTCAGCAGCTTGAACAAATATGGTCACAGCAAGGGTTACTCAGCCCAGGCAATCCATTAGCGGTTCATGCTCAGGCACTGCTAAATACACAACTTGCAGCGATTAATGGTTGCCAGCGTTTCACACTTAATCATACACGCCTTACTGTCGATGTATATTATGGCGACCCACTCAAGCAATTAAAAACCATTGCAACGCCAGAATCACAAAAAATTCAGCATTGGCTTGCGCTACCCGATACGAGTCAATCAAGCCGTAAGGATCACTATTTCAACTCAGCCGTTTTATGGCAATGCGGTCGACTAAGTCTTGATGATGCGAGTTTTTATGTTGCGCCAAAAACGCCACTCACAGACACAGCGATACAAGCAATAAGCAAACAACTCAGTCAATGTGGATTTAATCCTCGCTCAGCCCATACGCAAATAGCACAAAACCCGATTGATGACATCGCCATTGCAGAGCGCCAGGCATTAAGCCACCAACTTAATCAACAGTTTGCCTATAACCCAACACCCAAGCACTTTAACGACAACCACCCTATTGCCATTATCGGTGGTGGTATTGCCGCCGCCAGCCTTGCGTTGTCACTGGCACAACGCGGTAAAAACAGTATAATTTACTGCAAAGACGCGCAATTAGGTCAAGGCGCATCGGGTAATAAGCAAGGCGCGATTTACCCATTACTCACACCCGAGAACGGGCCATTAAGTCAGTTTTTCCAACAAGCGTTTTTATTCAGTCGCCGCCAAATTGAGTCGTTAGTGAGTGATGGCTTTACTATTGGCCATCAATGGTGCGGTGTATTACACACAGGTTTTGATGAACGCAGTGAAACCAGATTAACCAAAATCATCGACGGTCAAGACTGGCCAGCCGAAATCGCGTTAGCGGTCGATAGCAAACACGCGAGCAAGCTCGCCAATCTCGATATCGACAAATCAGGCTTTTATTATCCACTTGGTGGCTGGGCTTGCCCGTTTGAATTTGCACAAGCAGCAATCGCCAAAGCACAAACGCTAGCTAGCGTAACGGTTGTCTATAATAGTCATATAAAGAAGATTGCAACGAGCCCGCAAGGTTGGCAACTGTTTACCGATGACGCCGAATTACCCATCGCAACACATCAACAATTAGTAGTCGCTTCTGGTGCACAACTTACCGATTACCCACAAACCAAACAACTTCAAATCACCGGATTTAGAGGCCAGGTGAGCCATGTCCCTGCACAAGGAGAATTGGCACAACTCTCTACCGTCATTTGTGCCAATGGATACTTAACCCCGCAACATTATCAATTACACTGTGTCGGCGCCAGTTATGTTAAAGACCCTAAACACTTAGCATTTTGCCCACAAGAACAGCACGAAAATAGCTTGAAGATGAAGCAAAGCTTCCCCAATTCAAACTGGCCTAACGATATTGATGTTTCAAACAATGACGCCAGAGTCGGCGTGAGGATGGTCAGTCGCGACCACTTCCCAGTAATGGGATGCGCAACTGATGTTGAAGAGTTATTTAATCGATACGCCCTGCAGCAACAATCAAAAGACAAACCTAGCCAATGGCAACGTTACTGGCAAACCACACCAGCACCAATTCATGACGGCTTATATGTTTTAGGCGGCCTAGGCTCACGCGGCCTAAGCTCAGGCCCACTGGTAGCAGAATGCCTCGCCGCAAACCTCTGCGGCGAGCTGTCACCACTCAACCTGGAGTTACAAGCATTGCTCAGCCCCAATAGAATGTGGCTGCGCAAATTGCTAAAAGGCAAAGCATTGATGTGAGTTTTAGGACCGAGATTCTAGGAACTCGCAAGCTCGCCTGAGAGCGGACTCCGTCCTTCTAGTGACTAGATAACGGTATACAGAACGCTGCGCTTACGGTTTTTCGTACGTCGTTCCGGCAATGATGTTGAGCCGTAACGTAGGTGTACAGTCCGTCATTACGGCAATGCTTTTGAGCCGGAATCCAGGTGTACAGTCCGTCATTCCGGCAATGCTGTTAAGCCGGAATCCAGGTTTACAGTCCGTCATTCCGGCAATGCTTTTTAGCCGGAATCCAGGTGTTGGATTTTAAGCTTTTACACAAAGTCAAAAGAAACACCTGGATCCCCGATAACAGATCTCAGGGATGACGGGCAGGTGGAGCAATACGACATCATTTACTCATTCGTATTCACGTGACGCCCACTAATCCGTAATTTCTCATTCGTATTCAGATGACGCTCACTACCCCGTCGTTCCGGCAATGCTGTTAAGCCGGAATCCAGGTGTTGGCTCTTACTCTGGTACGTAAGGTCACAAGCAACATCTGGATCCCTGATAACAAATCTCAGGGATGACGGGCGGGTGGAGCGAAACGACATCATTTACTCATTCGTATTCAGATGACGCTCACTACCCCGTCGTTCCGGCAATGCTGTTAAGCCGGAATCCAGGTGTTGGCTCTTACTCTGGTACGTAAGGTCACAAGCAACACCTGGATCCCTGATACAAGCACTCAGGGATGACGTGCGGGTGGAGCGAAACGACATCATTTGCTCATTCGTATTCAGATGACGCTCACTACCCCGTCGTTCCGGCAATGTTGTTGAGCCGGAATCCAGGTGTTGGCTCTTACTCTGTTACGTAAGGTCACAAGCAACACCTGGATCCCTGATAACAGATCTCAGGGATGACGTGCTGATGAACCAGAACCTAGAACTCTCAGGCGAGCTTGCGAGCTCCTAGAACCTTAAATCTAAGAAACACCTGGATCCCTGATAAAAGATCTCAGGGATGACGGGCGGGTGAAGCCAACTACATCATTTGCTCATTCGTATTCACGTGACGCCCGCTAATCCGTAATTTCTCATTCGTACTCAGATGACGCCCACTAATCCGTAATTTCTCATTCGTACTCAGATGACGCCCACTACTACGTCGTTCCGGCAATGCTGTTGAGCCGGAATCCAGGTGTTGGCTCTTACTCTGTTACGTAAGGTCACAAGCAACACCACCCACTTCGTCGTTCCGGCAATGTTGTTGAGCCGGAATCCAGGTGTTGGTTTTTACGCACTTACACAAGGTCAACAGCAACACCTGGATCCCTGATACAAGCACTCAGGGATGACGTGCGGGTGAGGCCAAGCTTTACCTAGCACCTAGAAGGACGAAGTCCGCGCTTGGCGAGCTTGCGAGCTCCTAGAACCTTAAATCTAAGAAACACCTGGATCCCTGATAAGAGATCTCAGGGATGACGAGATGATGGAGTAACACCTGTTTCACTGATAACTGATCTCAAGGGTGACGGGCGGGTGAGGTCAAGCTACCTCATTTGCTCATTCATATTCAGTGCAGGTGGGACTAAATCTAGAGCCTCGAACCTAAGAAATATTGAGTAGGAATGACGATAAAGACAAAATCAAAGCTCGTGATTTCAAATTTATGAGCCTCAGACTGAGAAAAACAACAATAAATGTACAAAAAAACGGCTGTCGAGAACAGTTTTAACCATACTAAAATCACTAATAAGTATTACTATAATTCATACAAAAACCACAAAGTATGATCATACTTTATTGAAAAAATATAGGTTACGCCATACTTCACTCAACAATCGTGATGAGCAAAAAAATATACGAATAGACTAATTATTTACAAAAAAGACAAAACAAAAACACTAAACCATTGATTACAAGACGTTTACATCAACATCACTAAATCTAAATCACTTTTAACATAACTTAACCACATTATAAAAAAGTATAGCAAAAGCCTACGACTTCCTATCATTAATGGTGCACTATCAAACCAAGCGACATTCACAACAATTTGAGGAAAAAATCCTTTATCTAACTAGCCAGCTTTAAAATTCATACCTTAAATCAACCTTTTTAATAAAAATTTTAAATTAATCTCTTCCCTGTCGAAAGTTATTCACAGTTAAAACTCAGTGATAAGTCACAAAAAACAAAACTAAAATAACACTTGAGTCATGGAGGATAGAATGTGGCAATTTATTAAGCTCAAATTGTCCTCAATATTTATGTATATAACTCTCGGCCTGATATTAAGCGTTCAAGGCGTTCAAGCAAACGACTCGCTGACACTTTATTTAACTGGGGAAATAAAAGACAAATGCATTATAGAAGCCTTAGCAGCGACATCATTTGACTTTAGCCATGTAAAAACACATTCAGCAAACTTACAAGTCGACTGTAACCAAAAGATGTCTTTAGCGATTAGGTCAGACTCTGGTGGATTAAAGTTAAAAGAGCATCGAGATAATAGCATACTAGTTGATTACAGTATTGAAGTAGCATTTCAATCACTCAACTTTGTAGTTAAAAAAAATGCATCAGAAATGATTACAGAGCAAAGGTTTAATACAGGTAACAACATCCCTTTTAATACAGTAGGGACATTAACCTTAAATCTAAAAGATGATTTTACATATTCAGGAGAATACAAAGATACATTACATATTGATGTATATCCAAATTTCGTAAATAACGAAAACTAAGAATTCTTGTTTTACAAGAAGAAAACCACCGTTAATTAATAACAATGAACCGGTGTCATTATGCAGTAATAATCTAGAATAAAATGGAGTTTTATCATGAAAAAATTTACTTTAGCAGCAATGTCTATCGCAACACTATTTGTTGGTTCAGCAAGCGCTGTGGATATCGATCTTAGCGGTAATGTCGCAACTGTATGCTCTATAAGCTCTTCGAGCACTGCTATCAATTCATTAGCTGGGGGCGCCAGTGGTACGATTAATGGCATTAATCTTACCTGTAATGACTTCGACGGTGCTACTGTAACTATGACAAGTAGTGAGGGTGGTTTACAAGGTACTGACTCTGAAGATTTAGTCATTCCATATATTGCAACGTTAACACCTGGTAGTTTGGCACCACTTGTATTGGATTTATCTAATAATGGTGCGACTGGAAGTAACGATAAAAGCGTATCAAAAGCTTATGCTGGTTCAGCTCTGCTTAATGGTACAACAGCAACTCTAGTTGTTGCACCAACCAGTGGTTCTACGTCCTCAGGAGCATGGGCTGGTGGATATTATGACAAGTTAACTATTCAAATTTCTGCAATATAATTTAAAATAAAATGCGAGGGCACTCTCCCCCTCGCATTTTTAGCTAAGGAAAATATAGCTTATGGATAAGTTAATGTTAAGAAAAATAATAAGCCAATGGGTTACTTTAAGTATTTTATTTTTAAGTTTTACAACTCAGGCTTACCAGGTTCAGCCTATGTCTGCTGAAATTGAGCCTACAGGAAAGAACTCACAATATTCATTGAGAGTTGAAAACACAGATTCATTTCCTCTTACCTTAGAGTTTTTACCAAAAAAAGTATCCCAAGATAAATTTGGTAATAATACACTCACTCCTGCTGACGATGACTTATTAGTCATTCCGATGACTGCAGTTATACAACCAGGTAAAACGCAAACTATTATGGTTCGCTATTTAGGTGAGCCGCAGCTCACCCAGTCTCAAATTTATTCGATTGAAGTCAATCAGATGTCAGTCGAGTTAGCTGATCAAAGTAATTCTGAGGTCTCACTGGCGTTTAACTTCAATACATTACTCAATGTTGTACCCTTAAATGCTCAGGCTAAATTACAAACCACTACATTGCAAAAAGAAGGCGATGAATGGACATTAGAAGTCATCAACAGTGGTAATCGATTTGCGAAAGTCACAGAAACAGAATGGCTCTTATCCGACGGAATAAATTCAACTCGTTTAAATCGTAAAAACATTAGCCAATTTGTTGATGGAAAACTAATCTTACCCAATGCATCCAGGGTATTTAAGGTAAAACAAGTTGAGGGTCTAGATATGAGTAAAACAAAAATTGAAATATTTTGGAATCAAAAAAAATAACGATTAATTTGGAAAAGTTATGGACAACATAAACATTGAAGGCTGCATAAATAAAGTCAATACATTAGCTGATTTTTTAGTGGCAAAAACAGTCAATGCCTTAGTCACGATAATAGTGAATTTTTGTGTTATATCCATTAGCTTCACTGCATCCGCATTAGAAATATCACCATTAACCGTTGAATTAAAAACAGACGCCAAACCAAGCTATCAACAAATATTAGTCAGAAATACATCAAACACTCGTGTCCCTGTAGAAATAAGTATCAATGAACTTATATTCAACCCCCAAAATAGTAAACCACTTTTTAGCTTAACGCCTATAGAAAATGATAGGGACTTATTGGTTTTTCCACCAGCAATGATGCTAGAGGCCGGAGAAGCAAAAGCAATAAGAGTTCAGTGGAATGGTGATAAAAATATCCCTTTGTCTAAAAGTTATTTTATTCGTTTCAGCCAGCCACACATTACGCAGCCATTAGAATCGTTATCAGATGAAAGTGGCGTTAAAATTTTTGTGCATTTTAATACTGTGGTGCACGTCAGCTCTGTTGGGTTAACAGCAAGTTTATCTCTTTTACCCGACACACTAACAACAAATAAGCAGCAGAACATAATAAGCGTTGATGTTAAAAACAATGGCAATAGCTATCATTATTTAAAGACAAATCAGATAGTAAAAATAAACGAGACTAATAAAAACCTTACTAAACTATCTGAACCTACTAATAACAGTATGAGCGACACTTTTTTCCCACCACACTCAATACGAAAAATCACAATACCAATGGGCAGTGATTGGCATGAGGGAGACTCATTCATTATTAACGCCGAGAAAAAATAATGAAAACTAAGCTGTTTTTCATTTTTTTCATTACATCCATGATTATCGGCAATACCGTGCAATCCGAAGAGTTAATAAATCCCTATGGTAGAGATTTTACTATTATGAGTTTGTTAAGGCTTAACGATAGCATTATCGGTGATGTAGAAATAACAATCACTAAAGAACAAACAATTAAAATGTCAGCGGAACCCACGATAGAGTTGTTAAAAAACACGTTAAGCGATGATATTTTATCCAAATTAACAGCACTAAAAAAAGACGGATTCATAAGTGACACTGACTTTGCTCAACTCGGTGTCACATTAACATTCGACATGGCGAGCCTGGAATTGGTACTCACACCAGATAAAAACAGCTTAAAAATGGGCACAATTGATTTTGATAGAGAAAAAAACAATCGAACTTATATAGAGCCAAGTAAAGTTAATGGATACATGAATTTATCTGGGGCAGTATCAAGAAGTGAGAGCAACTCACCACAAAATGATGTTTTTTATGATAAAAACTATACGTTAAATTCAGCACTTAATTATAGCAATATTGTTTTAGAATATGAATCCATCTATAGCGACAATCAAAATCAAGAAAATTTTTATGCTCGCCAGGGGTCAAGAGTTAACATCGATCTGCCAGCGCAAGGAACACGTATTACCCTAGGTGACTATTATTATAATGGCGCGACCTTTCAAGATGGTGGGGACATTTTAGGATTACAAATTAGTAGAGATTTCGCCGTTATCCCAACTAAAAATGTAAGGCCTACGGCTTCAAGACAATTTACATTACAGCGGTCTTCAACGGTAGATGTCATGGTAGATGGCGTTGTGGTCCAAAGACTCACACTAGGCGCTGGATCATATGATTTACAAGATATCCCTTTGTCTGACGGTCTAAGTGATCTTGAGCTAATTATTACCGATTCTAATGGGCAAGAAGAACGAGTAAACTTTTCAATAGCCACAGGTATGGATTTACTAAAAGAAAGTGAATTTGAGTATAATATTAATGGTGGATTTAAAAGTAATGTAACAGATAACGAGCCTGAATATGATTTTGATGAATATGTTATCAATGCAAAATTCGAGTACGGCATAAATACTTCTTATACTCTAGGTGTTAACTTTCAGTTTAGTCAATCCAGTTATCAAGTTGGTTTACGAAACTTATTTGCCACTGGCATAGGGTTGTTTGATGTAAAATCCAACTACAGTGATAGCAATATCCTAGGTAAAGGAGCCGCTTTTAGTCTTGGTTACGACTTAATGGGATTAGTTGAAAAAAGTAGCCCATTGGAATTCAATGTTTATTACGATTATTATTCTCGGTTTTTTATTGGCGCAAGAAATGACACACTCATAACTACGAATGAGCCAATTAATATCAATCAACATTTTATCTCTACACGATTAAGTTATAACTTTGATTCCAACTTCAGAGCATCATTAAGTACAAGTTATGTACATAGTTATGATTACGATAAGCGTTATTGGATCGTCAGTCCTTCTGTATCAGGCCAACTTTTTGACACGAAGGCTAATTGGAGTTTTAGATTAGGACATAAACAATTTTTGAATAATAAATCAGACTTATCAGGTCTATTCACGTTAAGTTGGCCACTTGGCTTAGACGCTAGAGTGATATCAAGTTATCAAAGCGATAAAAAAGCAATAAGCTCTGAATACAATTATAGAAAAAATATAGGCAACAGCGGAGGAATATCTATGTTTGCAGGCGCAAGCCATGCAGAAGATTCAGATATGGATATTGATGCTGGTATAGATTACGACGCCAATCGCTTTGTATTAAATGCTCAACATACAACTAGGTATACAGATTTTTCAAATGACACTAATAATCATTATAGTCAGATAAGGGCATCATCAGGTATTGCTTTTTCTGGTAATAGTTTTGCAATAGGAAGACCCATTAGAGAAAGCTTCGCTATTATTAAACAGCACGCCAGTATTAATGATAACTATGCTGAAATATCACCGACGATTTCTGGTGCCAGAGTTTATAGTGACAATCTTGGTCCAATGCTCATTCCAGATTTGGCAGCCTATAACGAACAAGTATTAAACTACGAAGTTGATAATCTTCCCATTGGCTATGATTTAGGTGCCGGCGTCTTCATGCTCTCACCAGGCTACGCCCAAGGTTACAATTTACAAATAGGTTCGAATGCGTCCATTACTGTAATAGGCACGCTGGTCGATAAACACTCTAAAGAGCCTATCTCATTAATTTCTGGTAAAGCGGTGCTCAATGATGCGAAGCAATTTGAACCGCTGCTATTCTTTACTAATCGCACGGGTAGATTCGCCATATCAGGCATAAAACCAGGCACTTATACAATTGAATTAAATACTGAAACAGTAAGAAAATTTACGATAACCGTCCAGGATGATAGCGATACATTATTACGCTTAGGGGCTATATATGTTGAATAAAAAACTAAATAAATGCGTTTTACTGGGTGTTGGTGCAATGATGTTGTCATTTTTAACCTCTACGGTGTACTCATGCGAAGCAAAACTGCAATCAATCAATCTCATCAATAGTAATGCTAGAGCCTATGACGTCTTCTCAACTGAAGCTTTTGCATTAACGCAGCAATATGAGGTTAAGACCACGTTTAGTCTCGAATCGAATCCAGAAGAATGTGCATTCTATGTGGCGGTGTCGACATTTGACACAACACGTCAAATGGTTTCATTGAATAACCAGGCATTAGTCTTTGAACCATACCCACAATCTTCCATTAGCGGGGTACAACATAACAATTGGTATGGACAAGTTACGCCCAATAAGGACACTTTTAGATTTCAGTTACGTTTCCCTGGCAAGCAATTTGCTCCTCAAGGCCAATATGATGCTTTACTCGAAGCAAAATTATTACCTAGTTTATCAGCGACCAATGTCATAGATGAAATAACACAAGCTGTCTCAACCAATATAGACAGTGCCGTAAAAATCAGTTTTTATGGTCTTGCAGACAATAATTATCATCTTGACCTAGGAGAATTAACAACGGGTAAAGTCGTTGATCTATCGCCCAACTTACTCGTTAAAAGCACCTCGGGCTACTCATTGTCATTCGACTCGGTCAACAAAGGACACTTGCGTCATAACAATCAATCGCCCCAATGGGATATTGCATATCAGTTAACGCTTAACAGCAATGAAATTGATCTAAACAATCATTCAACACAATATTACTCAGGTCATTCGACGGGGATAAATGGCGATAGAATGCCATTAAAAATAGTCGTGGGAAATACAGAGAAGAAACCAGGAGGGAAGTATACCGATGAGGTGCACATTTACATTACCCCCAATGGGATAAGTAATGAGTGATGAGGATGGATAATGCTAGGTTATAGAAGCGCCAATGACAGGTTAAAGATTTTCTTTAATCCAGGTCATCGCTTGTAGCCTATTTTTAACATTGATTTTTTTAAATATCTTATACAAATGAGACTTAATAGTATGCTCACTAACAAAAAGCGCATCTGCCATTTCGATGTTGGATTTGCAAGTAGGTAACAAGGCTAATACGTCATGCTCTCTTGATGTGAGTAACATCTTAGAATCGTCAGTTGGTTTAACATCGGCTCGGTAATGTTGTAACAACTCAGCCATCAGCGTTCTTGGGAGCCAATACTCACCTTTGAGCACTTTTTTCATCCCCAAAATGAACTCATCTAAAGACGTTTCGGCTGCAAAAATCCCAACACAATTAGGCCAAAGTAAAATATTGTCCTTGTCATGGATATCATCTACATTGAGTAGAATTATAGATGTATCGCCTGGCAAAGAGTGTAATATTCTTTGCCAGTCTTCAACCTCAGTATCGCTAACGCTTGAAATATCTAATATTATTAAGTAGTTATCAGTATTGTTGAGGTTCTGCAATACCGAGCCATTGCTAATGATTACACGCTGGCTTAACGTTTGTTCTATATAACTACTAAATATACGATTCTGTATATTATTTTGTCCTAGTAATACTAAAGTATCCATAACCATAATCGATGTCTCATTTTTTTATTATTATGAGTAATTCATTTAATCAAATACAGAACATTTCTCAAACTAAATTGTGGTCCATCAGAATAATAGCGCAATAAAATAAGTTTCAATAAAGCGTAAATCTGACTTAATCCATATTGCAGCATGTGTTCAAAGATTAGCACATCACACTAACAATGTTGCTTCCAGGAACAAAAGCCTTTAATTGCGAGTTCAGGAGAGAACAAGTAATAACAGGTTTAAAGCAATTCAACAATACCTGCTAGCACTCCACCACAGAGACGCCCTACTTCATTTTTCAAGTAATCACTACGTCGTTCCGGCAATGCTGTTAAGCCGGAATCCAGGTGTTAGTTCTGTCGTTTTCTTATTCGTATTCACATGACACCCACTACTACGTCGTTCCGGCAGTGCGTTTGAGCCGGAATCCAGGTGTTAGCTCCGTCGTTTTCTCATTCGTATTCAGACGACACCCACGACTACGTCGTTCCGGCAATGCCGTTAAGCCGGAATCCAGGTGTTGGCTCTTTACACAAGGTCACAAGATAACAAGAAACACCTGGCCCCCTGATACAAGCACTCAGAGATGACTGGCAGGTGGAGCAAAACGACATCATTTGCTCAATCATATTCATATGACGCCCACTAATCCGTAATTTCTCATTCGTATTCAGACGACACTCACAACCCCGTCGTTCCGGCAATGCTTTTGAGCCGGAATCTAGGTGTTGGCTTTTACGTTTTTACGCAAGGTCACAAGAAACACCTGGATCCCCGATAAAAGCACTCGAGGATGACGAAACGATAAGCAACACCTGGATCCCTGATAGAAGATCTCAGGGATGACGTGCGGGTGGAGCGAAACGACATCATTTACTCATTCATATTCAGACGACGTTCACTACTCCGTAATGGCTCATTCGTATTAACATGACGTCCACTACTACGTCGTTCCGGCAATGCTTTTGAGCCGGAATCTAGGTGTTGGCTCTTACTCTGTTACGTAAGGTCACAAGCAACACCTGGCTCCCTGATACAAGCACTCAGGGATGACGTGCGGGTGGAGCGAAACGACATCATTTACTCATTCATATTCAGACGACGTTCACTACTCCGTAATTTCTCATTCGTATTTCAGATGACGCTCACTACCCCGTCGTTCCGGCAATGCTTTTGAGCCGGAATCTAGGTGTTGGCTCTTACTCTGTTACGTAAGGTCACAAGCAACACCTGGCCCCCTGATACAAGCACTCTGGGGTGACGAGCGGGTGGAGCAAAACGACATCATTTACTCATTCGTATTCACGTGACGCCCACTAATCCGTAATTTCTCATTCGTATTCAGATGACGCTCACTACCCCGTCGTTCCGGCAATGCTTTTGAGCCGGAATCTAGGTGTTGGCTCTTACTCTGTTACGTAAGGTCAAAAGAACCCCTGGATCCCCGATTAAAGCACTCGAGGATGACGAAATGATAAGCAACACCTGGATCCCTGATACAAGCACTCAGGGATGACGGCGAAAAGATGACGAGCGGATGAAGAAAAGCTTATCACTCAATGAATTACAGACTTGGTTATCTGTATTCTTCTAATAAGCCTGCTAACTCTTTCTTAAAATCACCGCCGAGTTTAGGGTCGCGCAAACCGTATTCAACAAAGGCTTTCATGTAACCTAGTTTGTCACCACAATCGTGTGACTTACCGGTCATGTTAAAGGCTTCAACAGTGTCTGATTCAATCAACATATCAATAGCGTCAGTGAGCTGAATTTCATCACCAGCACCTGGAAGTGTACGCGCTAATAAGTCCCAAATTTTTGAAGATAGTACATAACGACCGACAACGGCTAAATTCGATGGCGCTTTACCGGTTTCAGGTTTCTCAACCATATTAAAAATCTTAGTAGAGTCACCAGGGTTAATCGTTTCACCACCACAGTCAGCAATACCGTACTTGTGAACCTGATCATCTGGTACTGGCGCGACCATAATTTGGCTTGCTTGCGATTCACGAAAACGAATTAGCATTGATGCTAAGTTTTCAGTGCGCTGATCAGCAGAGTATGAATCTAAAATAACATCAGGCAATACCACTGCAAATGGATTATCACCAATACAAGGTTTAGCACATAAAATCGCATGGCCTAGCCCTTTAGCTTCACCCTGGCGTACATGCATAATCGTGACATTTTTAGGGCAAATGGCTTGTACTTCGTGCAACAACTGACGCTTAACACGCTTCTCTAGCGTTGATTCTAGCTCATATGATTTATCAAAGTGGTTTTCTATCGCGTTTTTACTGGCATGGGTCACCAAAACAATCTCTTTAATCCCAGCACTCACACACTCATCAACAATGTATTGAATGAGTGGTTTATCGACCAAAGGCAGCATCTCTTTCGGGATAGCCTTAGTTGCAGGCAACATACGAGTGCCTAAACCGGCAACGGGTATAACAACTTTCATAAATATCCTTATTTAGCGTGAGCTAATATCAAAAAATAAAAAGGTAAAGAATTAGTATCAAGAACCGTCCACGACTACGTCGTTCCGGCAATGATTTTAAGCCGGAATCCAGGTGTTGGCTTTTACGCTGTTAAACAAGGTCAAAAGAAACACCTGGATCCCTGATACAAGCACTCAGGGATGACGAGCAAATGAGATAAAGAAACAATAGTGTAGCGTCAGCTTTACCTAGAACCTAGAAGGACGAAGTCCGCTCTCAGGCGAGCTTGCGAGCTCCTAGAACCTTAAATCTAAGAAACACGTGGATCCCCGATACGAGCACTCGAGGATGACGAAATGACGAGCAACACCTGGACCCCTGATAACAGATCTCAGGGATGACGTGCGGGTGGAGCAACACCTATTTCCGATTATCTTGCGATTTTGTGGTTGTCAGATGGTAGATAACGAACTAACCAGCATAACGTTAAAATAGTTAGAAATAACATGGTGTTAGCAGGTGATTGCAAGTTAAAGTCAACCGTGCAGTGGATCAGCATGTGCACTATGGCCATCGCACAGCCAAAGGCGATGCCTTTATAGAGTTTGTTATTACGTAAATACATGGTTCGGCACGCTAACCATAAACAGTACAATACCCACAAACCTAATAATCCAGTCACTACCACCCCATACTCAACAGCAAACTGAATATAATCATTATGGGCATGGTCATAAAAACCAGAATAAAACTGAGGCTGATATTGTGGGAATATAGTGTAGAAACTGCCACCACCGGTACCTGTAAACAAATGATCCTGGATAATAGGAATGCTATCAATGACCACTTCATCACGAGTCTCGGAGCTAAATGAGGTATCTTCCAAACGTTGCTTTACTTTATCAACACCGAAAATAGAACCGACAATTAACAGGTCTAAAATAAAGATACTCACCACTAAGGGTTTAAATAAAGTTGGTGGACGACGATAAATAAACATCGACAATAACGACACAGCACCTAGTGCAGTAAAGAAACCGGCATTGCCCATACGTGAACGGCTTAAAATTAGGCCAATAACCATAATAACAATGGCTAAACGCAAAATGAGTTTCCGACTAAATAAGGTTGATAACAGATCAACCAATCGTTGCCTTAGATCATACTCATATTTTGTGGTTTTTAATTCTGATAACAGCCAACCAAAAGCAATACTCAAACAAAGCGCTAAATAATTAGCAAAGTGGTTTTGGTAAACGAATGACCCTTTTGCTCTGTCGCCATCGTGATAGCCAAAAATAGGTGATGATTCTAACTGTAGTAAATTCAAAAGCGTGCCGTAAAATGCTTGCAAACAACCTGACAGAATAATAGCGATTAACAACCATCGTAAAGCTTGTGGATGCTGGCAATACTGGCTTAGTAGGAGAATAAACAAGATAAAGCAAAAGGTTTTTAACAGTTGTTGTGCAGTTTGGTAAGCATCTACCGTATCGATATTAGGGAACCAATTTAACAACTGTAAACACAAATAAACTAATAATAAGCTTGGAGCAATGAGTAAATGCTTTTGCCATCGATAACGTAACAACAGGCTATTATGTTTAAAACAATATGCTACATGCGCAATCGCTAAGCTGACAATAGCAAACTCTAATATAGCTAATGCCCAAATTCGATTGCTACCCAATGGTATTGGCATCCATATCACTAATGCACAGATAATCAATATCATGATTTTATCAAATAAGCGCATATTTATGGTTTGAGAGTGTTGGGCGTTCATTAACGGCACATGTCCTTATTAACCCACTTCACATCAACGGCATTTAAGGTTGGAGTTGAATATTTCAAATAAGTGCAAATCACCGAGGTTAATTGGTACTGCATTGCAAGTTGCTTTAAGTCATTGCGCATGCGCCAATTTGCCATAACAGATTTTCGGGCAACAGCAAATACCAGCTGTTTCTGCTCAACAGACAAATATCCCCATGAAGAGAATCCTATTGCCAAGGCTTGATGCAACACTTCTGGGGTATAAGGGCCATATACTAATGCTTTATCTAAATACAGCCAGGCTTGATCAACATCATGCTGAATAAAAGCTAGATTATAAGCGTAATCGCTGTAGGCGTTTGGCCAATTTGGACGCTGTTCGATTGCATCCAAATACAAACGATTAAAAACAGGAATATTAACTTGAGCTAAATTTGAAAAAATGCCCCACTCCATTACTTTCGCTAACGTTAATAAATAATGAGGGTTTTGACTGTCAATGTTGTAAGCGTAATCAGCAGCTAATAAGGCATTGGAATATTGTAATTTTGTGGGCGTTGCGTTTTGCTGCCATTGGTCAATATAAAATCGAGATTTGAAATGATAAGCATTGGCTAAGCCTTTTTGCAGTAATATAGGTAATAAACCTACTAACACTATTATGATCAGAAAATACCCTGCTCGTCTCATTGACCAAACCACTTTACTCATCAATTATCTCGACTGTTCAAATAGTGAATTAGAAATATTATACGGGGTAGCTGTCGTCATTAAGTAGGCATAATCTTCATCAACCAAAGCACTAATTTCATCATAGGCTAACTTCAATTTTGGCGGACGACGATTGATAGAATGACAATCCGAAGCCACAATGGTGTACAATTTTTGTTTTAAAAAGTACTCACTGGTTTGTTGCGGTAATAATCCCATATCACCTAACAATGATGCTGCCGTCAGCTGTAATAAACAACCGGTTTGTACAAAGGGTTTTATTCTATCAGGGTGGCTTTGCAACTCTCTATTTCGCTCGGGATGAGCAATCATGGGTAATATGTCTTTTGCTAACAACCAGCTAATTAATTTATCTGTACCTGGCGGAACATGGCTGCTGGGTAACTCAAGTAATAATACATTTTTTTGCTGATATTGGCCTAAAAAAGGCAATTGCTGTTGTTCAATAAACAACATAATTTCAGGTGAAATTCTTACTTCTGCAGCAGCACGAATATCAATTTTCAGATCCGTTAATGCTAATTTCGACGTTAACAACTCAAAAGCAGCATTAATAGTGTGTAAATTATTATCAAAAATACCTAAATGGATATGGGGAGTCGCGACCATACGCGACACCCCTTGCTCTGCTGCCAATTTCACTAAACTGATCGCCTCGTCAATAGACTTAGCGCCATCATCAATATTAGGCAAAATATGGCAGTGCAGATCTATCATGCTTTGGTATTTTCCTTGCTGCTTTCAGCAGGCGTTTTACTCGCATACTCTGCACCATAGGCTTGATAATAACCATAATCACCTTGATAACGCGCAGCATCTTTAGTATTAAATTGGTTCAATACCACACCAAATACTTTACTACGGGCTTGATTTAGCTTGGCCAAGGTTAACTTAATGGCTTCACTGCGAGTATGAGCCGCTTTTACCACTAATACTGTCGCATCACATAACGAAGTAATAATTAATGCATCACTCACGGCATGTACCGGCGGCGTATCAATAATAATTTTACTGTATTGTGTTTTTAATTCTGTGAGTAATTCTGCAAATTGAGATGAGGCCAATAACTCTTGTGGATTTAACGGCACTGCACCTGCTGGCATAACATCAACATTTGGCTTCACGTCCTTAACAATACAATGTTGAATACTTTCAGTACCCGATAACACATTGGCAAGCCCAGGCTGGTAAGTCGGTAGACCAAAACGCAGACCTAAACTCGATTTGCGTAAATCAGCATCAATAATAAGCACCTTCTCCATAGTGGCATAGGCAAAGGCTAAGTTCATCGATGTAGTCGTTTTGCCTTCATTAGGGTTAGATGATGTGACTTCAATGACATTAAGCTCACTACCCATCGCCATTAACGACATGGAGGTTCTTATCGTTCTGACCGCTTCAGCATGCAAAGGGATATTAGAATCATAAAAAGAGAAGTTAATATCATCATAACTTGTGCCTTTTTTGGCTTTAGGGATATAACCCAGCGCCCGCTGCGATAATAGCTTTTCAACATCATCACTGGTTTTTACCGTATCATTTAATGCATCAAGTACTAATACCAACACAATGGCAAAACCTAAACTGGCCAAAAAGGCTAAAATAACAATGACTTTCTTTTTAGGCTTTTCAGGCAGTAGTGGCACTACTGCACGGTCGGTAAAACGTGCCACAGGAGAGTCAAAATCGCCAGTCACTTCAGTTTCTTTTTGGCGAGATAAAAAGCTGTCAAATAACTGTCTGTTGGTATCAACTTCACGTAATAATCGCTGAAATTCGGTATCTTTAGTACTGAGATTTTGGAATGAACCTTTTGATTGGCTAAATTGCGCTTCAAGAGCCTGTAGCGTTTGTGCAGCGGTTTGTGCTTCGTCTTCAATACCCTGCACTAAACGACTGATTTGTTTGCGTAAATTCTGTTGCACCGTCTGAAGTTCTGCTTGAGCAGCAATCATCTTAGGGTGTTTAGGTCCATAAACCTGTTGTAATTCAGATACTTTACGTTCAACCATTACCACTTCGCGTTTCACATTTTGGATCGATAAATGTGCTGTCACTTCGGGTAAACTTTCCAATCGGCTAATGTCTGTCGCGCCATAACGTTTCACTACCGCCATAAAGCTATCTGCTTGTGCTTTGCGTGAACGCGCAACGGTAATTTCGTCACTTAAACGCTCAAGTTCTTTAGCATCAAGCGCTGTGACACCTTCAACGTCAATTAAGCCATTCTCAACTTTAAACTGTTCGAGCTTATGTTCAGACTGATCTAGCTTTAAGCGTAAATCTTCTAAACGACCACCAAGCCAGGTATTTGCTTTTTGGGTCATACCCAACTTAGCTTCAAGTTGGCTTAAAATATAAATGTCACCTACAGTATTGGCTACTTGAGCTGCTAATACTGGATCTGCACTTTCATAACTAATATTAACTAGTTGAGTTTTACGGACAGGTGACACTGTAATATTTGCGGAAAAAGCATCTATCAATCGATGTTTAGCGATAGCTTGACTAGCCTGACTATCACTTACAATTTCCTGTGGTATAAAGTTTAATTGCGATTTTAACTCGCTAAACCAACTCGGAGGTTGATTAAATACCGGATGGTTAATCAACTCCAAATCATTAAACACACGCTCAGCGATAGAACGTGATTTAATGATTTCAAACTGGGTTAAATAGTATTCTTGCTGCCCAGAATTAATACCATAGACTTCATCTATTTTAATCGCTTTAGCTTGTTCAGACTCAATAAGTAAAGTCGATTTAGCATTAAAAATTGGTGTCATACTCAACACAACAAATATTGTTAGTGCTGTGACTAATAAAGCAAAAGTCAAAATACGCCATTTAAAACGTAATATCGGCTGTATCAACTTTTTAATGTCGATAAGTTGTTCCATTTGTAATGCTGATGGATTAGAAACAGGATTAGGAGAGGCACTTTGTCGTCTTTCTTGGAAGATCATTTAAAAAAATCTCTGTTCAATGGTAATGGTATCGCCAGCTTGAATAGCACTATTTATCGTGCCTCGTTCAGAATCGACTTTACTTCCTTCACGAGAAATGGCAATTTTATCTTGTGAGGCGCGTTCAGTTAACCCTCCGGCTAAAGCAATTGCTTGATTCACAGTCATGCCAGGTTGATAAGGGTAACCACCTGGTTGCTTAACCTCTCCATGGATATAAAACGGTCGATATTCAACCATGCCTACATACACATTCGGCTCAACAAAATAATCGCCCTTTAAGCCTTTATACACAATTTGCTCTACTTGTTTTATGGTAAGGCCAATTAATGTTAATGAACCTAAAAAAGGATAATTAATGGTACCGCTATTGGTAACTTGAGTTTCTAAGGTTAATGCTTCTTCACCATAGACTTTAATCACTATGGTATCGCCAGCACCTAAACGATAACTCTGTGGTTCAGCATTCGCTGTTATTGGCTTTAATGCCAATAACAGCATAAATACTACTGTCATAAATGTTGCTAAATACTTCATGGATTTCCTATAAGGTCATTTCTGCTTTAATAAAGTACACGTTCCTATCGTAAGTAAATTGACTGTCGGTAGAGTCAATCTCAAAGATATCCACACCTGTGTTTAAGGTTAACCAACGAGTCACATAGTAATTCACACCCACTTGATACACTTTACTTTTATCCTCGCGATCCAAACCGGTATAATCATCATTAACTTGTTTGAAACCCAATGATGAAGTAAATAGTTCACTCCATTCATGGTGCCATTTAACCGCATAACTTGTACCACGAATAAAGTCACCGACACCGTTAGGGTCACGACTGGCTCTACCTGTAGAAAAATCAAAAGCCGAATATGTTAATGGTTTCCAGGTCACTTTAGCGTCCCAGGAGAGACCATTAAAATCATCACGTTCAGTATTATCAAAACTTTTTTGTTGGTAACCGACTTTTATACTGCCCTCTGTGGCAGCTGTGGCGGCCCATTCAACACCAAGCAATGCGGTATTGGTTTTATTATCACGGTCACCGGTAGGGTCAACCATATCATAAGCAGTATCTACACTTTGAAAATCTAATAACATACTGGTTGATGCTTGAGTGTCGTAATAAAATGTCACGCCAACTTTTGTATCATCGTAATTACGGAATTGAGTAATAGTCTCAAAATTGCTGTATTCTTTAGTTAAATAACTCGCATTAGCACGTATTCTAGCAGGCGTTGTTTTCGCGCCGTATTCATAATAACCACCAACACTTGCAATATCATACGCATTAGGTTCATTTTGATCTGCACCGCTGGTACCTTCAAAAATCCCACTACCTCGGTCTTCATGACCAACAATATACGCTGCATCGAAACCAAATCGTCTTGATTGGTTCACATCGACTTCTGCTTTTGCTTTTAGCAAGCCATCTAAATAATTATCGTCACTGCTAGAGAAGTAATCACCATATTCAAGTGCTGCATCGACTGTAAATGTGGTTTGGCCATCAATTAACTGTGCTTGTAATGCGGGTGTTACGGTTATAGCCCAGCTATCAAACTTTTCAGACGCAGCATTGGCACTGGTAATGTTATCATCATACTTTAATCCAGAATTAAAGCCTGGCGTAAAATCGATACCAGACTCAGTACGTATTACACCCGCTTTTTCATCTGCCGCCAATGTGGGATTAGCGATTAGCATTGAAGCTACAGCAATAGACATGCAACTCAATTTAAATGGTACATTCATGACTTATATCCTTATAAAATATATACATGCAATTAACACAGCCGAAGTACGGCAGTGAGTAAATTTAAAACAATAGAATAGAATAGAATAGAATAGACAGATAACGATTTATGGAACGCTTCACTTACAGGTACTAGGTAATAGGTTTTAGGTTCTAGGCTTTTGTCCTACTGCCCGTCATCCCTGAGTGTTTGTATCAGGGATCCAGGTGTTTCAGCTGACGTTGCTTAAAAGCGTAAAGCCAACACCTGGATTCCGGCTCAAAATCATTACCGGAATGACGTAGAAAAAGACAATGCTTTACCTTCTACGCCCTTCATCTTTTAGCCCGTCATCCCTGAGATCTCTTATCAGGGATCCAGGTGTTTCTCTTGATGTTCCTTAAAAGCGCAAAGCAAACACCTGGATTCCGGCTCAAAATCATTACCGGAATGACGTAATGAAAATCAACACCTGGACTCCGGCTTAAAATCATTGCCGGAATGACGTAGATAATGACAATGCTTTACCTTCTAAGTCCTTCATCTTTTCGTTCGTCATCCCTGAGATCTCTTATCAGGGATCCAGGTGTTGCTTTTGACCTTGCTTAAAAGTGTCAAGCCAACACCTGGATTCCAGCTCAAAATCATTACCGGAATGACGTAATGAAAATCAACACCTGGATTCCGGCTTAAAATCATTGCCGGAATGAAAAACTAAACATCTAGAACCTAGAAGGACGAAGTCCGCTCTCAGACGAGCTTGCGAGCTCCTAGTACCTAGCTCCTCGCACTAACCACCTAAGATCAATAAACGTTCTTACCCACAAAGCCTTTAAAAAACGTCATAAATACAATCTTTACATCCCACCAGAGCGACCAGTTGCGGATGTAGGCTAAATCGTACTCGACGCGCTTTTCCATCTTATCTAAAGTATCTGTTTCGCCGCGCCAGCCGTTTACCTGTGCCCAGCCGGTAATGCCGGGAAGTACTTTGTGGCGCAGCATATAATAAGTTACTAATTTACGATATTCTTCGTTATGTGCCACAGCATGTGGGCGTGGGCCAACCACCGACATATCGCCTTTTAATACATTAAAGAACTGCGGTAACTCATCCAATGACGTACGACGAATAAACGCGCCAACTTTGGTAATACGCGCATCGCCTTTACTGGCTTGCACCACTTTATTGGAGTTCTCTGTCACCGTCATTGAGCGAAACTTCCACACCTTAATTTTGCGTCCGTCTAACCCATATCGGTCTTGTTTAAACAAAATAGCCCCAGGAGAAGACATATATACCGCAATCGACACAGCTAACAAAACCGGCGAAATAGCCACTATGGCACAAAAACTAAATACAATGTCAAAGCTACGTTTATAAAAGCGTTTCATACCATTGACAGGCGACTCAAACACACTAATCGTATCCATATCGCCGACACTGCCAATACGACCATTCATAAGATTCTTAAGAAGGAAATCAGGGGTAATGAGCACATCAACGGTACTATCACCCAACTGCTGAATAATATCTGCGATACGTTGTTCCGCCAATAGGGGTAAACAAATATACAACTTTTGAATGTCACCACTCTTAGCCAATTCTATGGCCTGATTTATATTACCTTCAATTAACTTAGGCTCTAAATCCACAATCCTGGCAGGCTCTCTGTCATCAAAAAAGCCAATACAGTCAAAACCCAATTCATCATGTTTCCAAATTTCGTTATAAAGGCTCATTCCGGTTTCGGTTAAGCCAACAATCGCCACTTTCTCAACACTTAAGCCTTTACTGCGGCGTATGCGCTTAATTTGACGTACACACAAGCGCCAACTCAGTAACAACACTACCGTAAACGAGTACCAGCCGACCATTACCACGCGCGAATATAACTCGGTATATTTAAATAAAAACAGCAAAGCAAATATTAATAAAAAACAAATGGTGATAACGCCGATTAATAAGCGGCACATGTGAGCAAACTTACCTAAACGCCAGGAGCGGTATAACCCTATAGATTCACCAATATAACTAAACAGCAATAATACGCCGGCTAAGGTTAATAAGTAGTCTTTATTAAATGCCACATTATAGCCGCGCATAACGGCTAATAATGCAAAGACCATTAACGAGATATCAATAATGCGCAATAAAAAGCTCGAAGAAGAGCCAACAAATTGGAATTTAGAAGGACGATCCATGTGATTTACCTAAGTATCAATAAATTAAGCATCATTGCTTGGAAGGAGTTTTTCTTTAATGAGTAAATAGAGAAAAAGAGAATTAGTCACAAAATAACGTTTCCACATCCGTCTTGGCTCTTGTATTACCCGGTAAAGCCACTCTAAACCTGAATTTTGCATCCACACCGGTGCACGTTTCACTTTACCTGCCACAACATCAAAGGTGCCGCCCACACCCATAACAAAGTCAACGCCCAGCTTGTCTTGCCACTTATTAATAAAGTTCTCTTTCTTAGGCGAAGTAATAGCGACAAATAATAATTTAGCACCCGACTCGCGGATCTTACTTACTACTGCTTCCTCACCCTCTTTCTTCCCAAAAAAATAACCATCATTAAAGCCCACAACCTTTAAGGTAGGATAAAGTAATTGAACTTTCTCAGCTGTTGTAGTCACAACATCCTCTGTTGCCCCTAAAAGAAACACAGGAAAATCTCGTTTCGCGCTCATTTTTAATAATTCATGAAACAAATCGACTCCGGCAACACGCTCAGGTACGTTATGACCTAAAAATCTAGCGCCAAATACCACGCCCATACCGTCAATATTAATCACATCACAGGCATTAACTGACTCGGCTAACACAGGGTCTTTTTGCATGTTGACTATTTTGGCAACATTAACAACAACATGTTGTAAAAAATCACCGTTATCAATTCTAGCTTCGATAAAACCAACTGTTTCAGCCATAGTGGCAATGTCCATTGGGGACTTTAAAAATTCAATACGCTTCATGTTTTAATTAATTCCGGACTGTTATGACGTTCAGCATTCATACGATTAAAATAAGAAAAAGAGTAATACACCCAAGCTTGTGTCCATCTTACGTAGTTAATATTATTAACAAATCTAGCATTTTTCTGATAAGTGAAATGTTGTTTACTCGGTAAATATAAAGTGTCGATTGCTTTATTCACAACTCGCTTTGTTAAATCAAAATCGTTTTCAGTTTTCCCTACTTTTATTAAAGTGAAAATCGCCTGAGAAACACAATGCATATCAAGTGGATATTGGTTGGTATTGTAATATTTAGCGGTACCATCATGTTCAAAAAGATGCGTTTTATAATAAGCTAACCCTAATGCTATTGAAATTTCAAATTCATCGGTTTGTAAAGTATCACTTAATAAACGTAACGCCTCTAAGTTATAACCGGTATGAAAACCATCAATAAACTGATGGTGATGCCTTGCACCATAAACCCAAGAGCCATCTTCACCTTGCTCTGAAACCGATTGCCTTGCTGTATTTAACGAAAGTTGCTTATATTCATCGTTACCTGTAATCATGGCCACTTTAGCCACCCAGGCTGCCCCCCACAAGCTCGCATTATGTACAAATGCATCTTCTTCAGGGATATATGCAAAGAACTGACGACCATCAAGTTCACGGTATAAAGTCTTAACGATAAAATGGGCTGAATCAAGCGCAGGCACCAAGTACATTTTATCACCTGTTATTTCACTTAGTGCAAACAAAGCTTGGGCCACATAAATAGTGGTTATAATGTTTGGCTTGCCTTTAGGCACAAAAAAAGCACGAGCATTCCAGTCAAAGTGATAGCCCCAGCATGAGTGATTCCATTCACTGATATCACTTTGTTGAGTAAGTAACCAGTTACCTAAATCAATTGCTTTAGTTAGAAACTCTTGTTCAGACGTTCTATGGTAATCTTCTAAGAGTCCCATTAAAAACAATGCGATTCCCTTTGGGTTTCTTTTTGGTGGCACACCAAGCAGAGGCCTAAAGTTAATAACAGAGCGTTTATTTAATTGAGTCCAAACTAACCCGAATAGTCCTTTCTTTAACGTAGGGAAGTATTTGAAGAATGAACTATTTAAACCATCGAAAGGATCATAACCAGCGAAACCTTTACTTTCTGCAGAGTGTAAGGTGATTGATGAAATTTTTCCTACTCTACTATCAAAATCCATCATTACTTCAATAACTCCGAGTAAATTTTATCTAATACGGGAAATACTGCTTGCTTACTAAAGTTGTTAATAAACTTATTTTTTGCAGATGTTGATAATCTTTGATTTAATTCTCTATTAATAATAATTTCAATAAGCTGCTTAGCCAAATTTTCAACATCCCCCGCTTCAATCAATAAACCATCAACTTTGTCGGAAATAGCATCGGAGATGCCTCCTGCGTTAGAAGCCACGACAGGTATATTTGCTGACATAGCTTCAAGTACTCCCATAGGGAAGCCTTCGTTATAACTCGGCAAACAAAAAACATCCGCTTTACTAAGGCATTCATTTTTAAAGCTACCAGCTACCCAACCTAAAAAATCAACACTATCTTGAATACCCAATACTTTAACTTGCTGTGTATATTTTTTAATATCGCCATCACCACCAAGGAGTAAGCGTGCCGAAGGTATGGCCTTAACTACAATTGCAAAAGCGTTAATTAAATCGTTTACACCTTTGCGTTCACCTAAACGACCTAAAAATAGTATGCAACCTTGTTCTATCGATGATCTATCCAGCTCAAGTGTTTCAACAGCATTATAAACAACATGTGCTTTTTCAGGATGTTGCATGATAGTCAGGACCCATGAATTCCACTGAGACGATAGCACAATAACCGCATCAACAAGGTCAAACGTTTTCCTAATATGGCGCTGTTTAGCAGCATTACACTCATTGTTGTAAAACTCTTGAAATTCAGCACCATGGAGATGCAATATTACTTTTGTTGAAAACAGTTTTGCCAATCGTACCATCAATGACTTTCTTTTATAACTCCCCCGAGAAGCCATATGAATATGAACAACACCAACCTTATAAACAGCTAAACAACCAACCAGCTTTACTATGGCAATACAAAAAAGTATCAGTTTGTTCATCCCAAAAAAAGAAGACTTATTGGTATGAGTGGTAATGAGGCGCATATTCCATTTCTGGAAGAAACCTCCATTCAAGACGTTTAACACAGTCGCCACGCCACCCATTTCATGCATACCGGTAGCCACGGTTAGATTAATTTCACTTCTCAACTCATGACTCCTTAACCGTACAAATAGCTTGTCTCGTCTTGCCATTTTTAGTTTTCTGTATCGTATCGACAACGTTTATAAAAACTTCCATTGTCTGACCAAGTCTAGCCTTGGTATTGTCGATCAATATCTGTTTCTGCTGAACATCAAATAAAGCAATGTCGACCACAACTTGAACTTCAATGGTATTGGCTTTATTTTGGATAAACTGTGTTGCAATTAACCCATTCACACCTTTAGGAATATGATTCAAAATGTGGATTCTTTGTCCGTCTTCACCCAATAAATAGTCACCAACACGACCTTCAATACTGTCAATTATTGGAAAGATACGGCCGCAAGGACATTGCTGTTCTTCTGATACATAAACATGATCACCGGTGCGGTAACGAATAAGAGGGTAAAGCTCATTATTAAAGTTTGTGCCAACTATTTCAGCTCGTGCTTTACCACCATCTGTTTCACCTGTAGGTAATAGCTCGACATGGGCGTAATCCGTTAGAATATGATATCGCCCTTGCTCACAACTGCCGATAGCGGCCACTCGTTCAAATAAACCATACCAATCAAAAACGGTACATTTGAATCTTTTTTCTACCAACAACTTATCATCTTGGCTAAGCGATTCAGATGATGTCACAATGGATTTAAGTTCACCGGGGTAGTAGCTATCGTTGATGTCTAAAAACTTCGCTAGAGTCACAATTGATGAAGGATATGCTTGAATTACCTGCACACCATAATCAACCATGGCGTTTATATACCCCTCTAAATGACTGGGTGACATATGAAAAGAGGAAAGCATAATCATATTTTCAAACCATGAATAACGCCAAAATGGTCCTTTTTTCTGTGCAAAAGGTACTATCATATCACCACGAATCCAAGCTCGCTTATCGCCAGGTTTTAATCCTGCCCATTCAAGATGACGAGCAACAAAAGCTTGCTCACGAATTACTGATTCCATACTTTGTTTAATCACTAATGGTGTCCCTGTCGTGCCACTTGTTGCTCCTGTAATAACAACACCACCATAATTATCAGATAAAAAATCATCGCGCCTTGTCTTAACAACAAATTTATTGATTATTGGGAAATTATTTAAATTAACCTCTAACTGTTGTAAGCTCTCTTTGTAAAAAGGAACACTTTTTTTAGCTTGCTCTAATACACGAGCTAACTTAGCAGCGGTAAATGACTCTATTGCCAACGAATCAAATTCGTTTTGCTTGATTTCGACTAATAGGGCTGATTGGCTCTTTCCTTCCCGTAAAAGTTTTCTAACCAATGCGCGGCAAGATAATAATAAATTCTGGATAATGACTGGAGCTTCTAGATATATCCAATTAGTAAACATTTCAGCCCTTATTTTTAATCATGTATGGCGCGATATCATCGAGATAGCTTTCATTTTTAAATATGTCATATTCTAAATCGTGAATATTGCCAATTATTGATGCTGGTATCCCACCAACAATAGACCCACTAGGGACGCTTTTAGTAACTACTGAGTTAGGAGCAACTATTACTTTATTTCCAATTTCTACAGGGCCAACTATCACGCAACCGGGCCCTAAAAAAACATCATCACCGATTTTTGGTACTCTTTTATAGGGTCCTTTTCCAACAATTTTACACCCAATGCCTATTCGACAACGCTTACCTAACTTAGCATTATCGATAATGACAACACCGACTCCTTTCACAACAAGAAATGAACCTTGCCCAATATCAGCAGTTGCGGGCACTTTCGAGTTGTATATTAAAAAAATAAACAACTGGATAAGTTTAGGTAAAAAAGGAATATGTTTTAAATGAAACCATCTTGCAATTCTATAAAAAAATATTGCATTAGGCATAGCTACCTCTTTAAAAGAAAATATATAAATACATGCTAAACCTCATATTTCCCTTTTAATCTAAAGCAAAGATATAAAGCAGAGAACATAAGGAGTAAAGCTGGTGTCTTTGTCGATAATGAATTATTAGAAACTGAAACAATCAAAAAAACAGGAACCGCAAAAAAAGCCAAACCTTGCACCCTAATTACAAGGCTAAATAGAATTAACATTAACATAAAAAATAAAGGAACTGCTCCAAATAAACCAAACTTATATATCCAAGCTATTATAAAATTTTCGATCACTGATATACCCAAATAAACTTCAATGGCATTTTGCAAGTTTTCAGACGCTCCAAAAAACCACTCACTAAACGTAAGTTGATCCAACAAATAAAAAACATCAAATCTTGCTGATGCACTTCCATCGATATGTAATTTGCTCAAAATCCTTTCAGTAATATCACTTTCTGCAAGTGTATATATAAGCACAATTATGGATAAATATAAAATAAATACCATGGTAGCAAAGCGCTGTTTGCTTACTGCGGCTCCAAACGAAATAAAACGAAATAAATATGGCACCATAGCTAATGCAAAAAATAAGAGCAATGTCCCTGTAGCTGCTCGTCCACCGAATGCAAACAACGCCAAAATGGTAATAGAAAAATAGACTACAGCTGGAACACTTGTTCGGTTAAACACAAGTAATACCAAGCCTGCTGTAACCAATGCATTGTTAAGAGGGTGGGTTAAAAATGCTGATGACCGAAAATACGAAAATGCAGAAAAATCAGAAAAATCAGTAGAAATAATACGGGAACCCAGAGTAAACTCAAAAAAAGCTACAATAGAATTAATTAACAGCATAATAGCCAAAAAAGAAAGTAACCGTTTACACTGCTCGTCACTTAAACGCGCTAAAAGTAAAAAAAATAATACTGGAGTGAGAAAAGTATCAATGATATAAGCCATGCCTGATGTGCCATATCGCATTAAACCGTAGAGAATAACAAAAACTATTAACCCAACTGAAATTAACCAGGGCATTAAAAAACTTCTCAACAGGTAAAATTGCTTATGTATTCCTTCCCTTAAAAAAAACACAACTACAGCAGTAAAAATAATATAAGAATATAAATGTATTTTTAGTATAGGATTCCCGCCAGTAGAGACATACTGAATCCCCATCCCTTCCAACATGTACCCACCGAGAAAAAATGCAAAAAATATGACGCTTGCACATACAAAGTAAATACTATGCATTCATACCTCTTAGTCTATTAAGTAATTTATTTTTTAAACCCAGTAGATTTAGAAAAAAACACGCTAAGGTATAGGTTACGGTGGCAGAAATTAATATAATTATTAATTGCCAAAAATCTTGTAACTCGAGGTTTAAATTTTGTTTGAGTAATATTAGAGCAATAACCATTAACATCGTTGCTATTATTACTTTAATAAAATCAAAACTGAACCTATATTGGTGTCCAGCTCTCCTTGCAAAACAAAATGACAAAATTAATGCAGTTACATTGCTAATAACGGAAGCATATGCAGCCCCATAAACACCAAAAATAGGTAGTAGTAAAAATAATAATAAAATATTTAGTGCTGTCGTACAAACAAGGAGATATGGGAGAACTTTTGTTTTTGAAGCAAACTGTAAGCCATGATCGACATAATGCCCTCGAAGATTAAATACAAAAGCGGATACTGCTAGAACCCAGAATAGTTGAGATCCATAAACTAAAAACTCCTCACCCAAAAATAATCGAACTAAGGGCTCAGTAATAAAACATAATCCCAGCAAAGCAGGCAACGATATGGACAACATCATGACTTGATAACGCTCATGAGCCAGATACAATTTAGTTTTGTTGTCCGCCTGACTAGCTAAATCAGGGTAAAGAGGTAATGCAACTACCATAAACACTAACGATAACAATCCAAGTAAGGTATTTGATAATGCAGAATAAACACCTGTTTCAGTCAAGCCGATTTGAGATGCAACAAAAAAACGATCTATTCTTGCGCCCGCCACACCAATTAACCCCGAAAGCATTAATGGCAAACCATAACTAAGTAAATGTCTTACTACAGGCTGTGTTAATGTCAAGGATGTGAACGATGGACGAAACCAAACGATAGGGATGGCCAATAAATAACTTAGCGCCATAGCGCTAACTGCGGCATGCACAGATGCACAATATGCTAATGCCAACCATGTGAGTGCAATAGCAAGCAGCGATTGCGCAGTGGTAGCACGGCGATAATTTTTTGGCTGTTCGTTCAAACGAGCCATTTCTTGAAAAAAAATAAATAACGACTTTAGCGCCAACATACTGAGTAAAGCAACGATCATAAAAACCGTTATTTGATCAAAAAAGACAAGAACAATCAGAGCAAAGACTAATCCAACAGGTAAAAATAATCCTATAAGCCCTGAGAAAACAATTTTAGAATAGATTTTTTTATCTTCAGCTACTGCACTAGGGTAGTAACGAATCAAAGCTGTGTTTAGCCATTGAGAATATATTGCTCTAGTTATCTCGACTAGCACTAAATAAACAGACAACATACCGTATTCTTCAATGCCTAAATATCGAGTCTGTAATGCAATTAATGAAAAGACACTGAGTGCAGAAGCCAACTGTACAGGAGCATATTGCAACAATCGCTTAATCATTACTTAGCACCTTTCGATATAAAACTGAGAATTTTTCAATTATTGAACCTGTAGAAAAGTTCTCATTTATAAGGTTGGAATCAACGACTGGGCTTGAAGCTAAGTAATCGTATATTTTATCTACAGAGGAATTTAAATCTAAAGGATCAATAAAACAAACACCCGCACTTGAAAATAAACTTTCTCGCTCTGCAAGAATGCCTACAGTACTAGCAATAAGAGGAAGTCCATTAGCAAGCATCTCTAATGGCGCTAAACCAAAAGTTTCTTCTGCAGATAAAAATAGTCCAACATCAGCGGATTGATATATCTCTGTTATTTCATCTAAATTTTTCTGACCCAAAAATATAACAAATTTTTCTAAGCACTGTAGTTTCATACTCAATTGCAATTCTTGCCAATAAATCTCATCAGTGTTTTTCCCAATAATTGTAAGATGAGCATCGATGCCTCTTTTTCTCAATTCCGCAATAATATCTAGCTGTTTATGAACTCTCTTTTTTCGGCTGATAAGTGAACATGTGACAAAATGGTATACTGGTTTTTGTACTCTAAACGCGATATTTGAAATATCAGGAAGATTTTTATACCTATACTGATTAAAAAAGGTGGGATTAATCGGGTTACCAATTTCAGTGATACTTTTCCTTACATCATTAGCTAACGCTTTATGAATAAGGTTGCCCACACAAGTATAATGATCAATAAAAAAGTCGCTAAACCAGGGGAAAAATTTTGCGTAAAGAAGCTCATTACCCCAACCTCTTTTTTTCCTACCTATTGTTTTATAGTTATGTAAACTGGCAATTCGCTTCACATTTGGTGGACTGAATATTAACCAAGGTGCCATGTGCGAATGGACAATATCCGGTCTAAATTGATTTATTTCCTCTCGGACTCTTAATACACTGGAGACGAAACTAGGTAATATTAATCCAGCTCTTTTCTCATTTATCGGGAAATGGACAAACTCAACATTAGAAGCTAATTGTCGCCTATCTTTAGAACCAGCAGTCGAACTTGGATCGAAAGCTAGAATGCGATAGTGAAAATTTGCACCATTCGTATCAATAAGATACTTAACTAACATTTGACATACAGAGTCAACACCACCAGCAATTTTTTCTCCCCATTCCGTTGTAGAAAGAGGAACAATCAAGAGTACTTTATTCACAAAACACAACCTACACGGGATTATTGATATAGCTACTAGGATTTTTAGATGAGAAGTGGCGAGCTGGATTACCCACCGCTGTAGAATTAGAAGGAACGTTGTGTATAACAACGCTTCCAGCACCAATAGTACTATTATCCCCGATAGTAACGGCTTCCACTAAACAACAATTAGGACCAATATAAACGTTATCGCCAATCACTGCTGCTTTCCCATGATTTGAACCAATCGTGGTAAATTGACTTAAATTACAATTTAGCCCAATTACAGCAGTACTATTTATCATTAAGGATGAAGCATGTCCTAAATATAGACCGGGGCCAATTTGAGTTTTCACTGGTATCTGTATTTGGTATTTTATCGAAAGATGCTGGTGCATTAACTTGGCCAACAACCTAATAATGAAATTATGCGAATTGGCCAAGCGTAACCAAAACGTGTATTTAAATGAGCGATTATTATTAAATAAATTTTTACAAATAAGCAGAAGGCTTACTTTACCGGTATGTCTATACAAGTCGGCTTTAATCAAATCGAATGGCTTCACTTCGGATACACCTTACAGTTAAACAAAGTTACGTTAAATAATACCGCGGGTATCTATTACAACTTTGGAAGCAAACTGGGTTTTATCAGCCGCTTTAAATTGTTTGTGATCAACTAACACAACGATTACATTGGCTTTTTCTAGTGCTGTTTCTAATGTCACTAGTTCTACATTCTTTTGCACTAGTTTATTGGGTAGCTCTTTTATATTTGGCTCTACGGCCAATATGTCTGCAATGCCTAAACCAGCCAGGTGCTCAACAATTTGTAATGCTGGGCTTTCACGTAAATCATCAATATCAGCTTTAAACGCTAAGCCAAAACAGGCAATAACTGGTTTTTTAAATTGGTCGGCGGCTTGAATAATTTGGTCGATAACATAAAACGGTTTGGCGTCGTTAGTTAAACGCGCTTGACGGATAATATTGGCTTCGTCTGGGCAACTGTCGACAATAAACCATGGGTCAACCGCGATACAATGACCGCCAACACCAGGGCCTGGGCTTAAGATGTTTACTCGTGGATGACGGTTAGCTAACTTTATTAGCTCCCACACGTTGATTTTTAACTTGTCGCAAATCACCGATAATTCATTGGCAAAGGCAATATTGACATCTCGGAATGAGTTTTCTGTTAATTTTGCCATTTCCGCAGTCCGGGCGTTAGTGATAATGCACTCGCCACGGACAAACGTTTCATACAACTCAACGGCTCTTAAACTACAGGCTTTACTCATGCCGCCAATGACGCGGTCATTAGACACTAGCTCTTGCAATACATAACCGGGTAATACGCGCTCAGGGCAATGTGCCACTTTAATATCAGCGCTGTCGCCTAAATCTTGCGGAAAGGTTAAATCAGGGCGGGCTTCTTTTAACCAAGCAGATAACTTTTCAGTTGCACCAACCGGTGAAGTTGATTCAAGAATAACTAAGTTGCCCTTTTCTAACACTGGCGCTATCGCTTTGGCTGCGGCTTCTATGTATTTAAGGTCTGGTGCATTGCCTTCTTTAAAGGGTGTTGGTACGGCAATCATAAAAGCTTCTGCTGCTTCTGGAATTGTAGTAGCACGCAAATTACCGGTAGTAACCACACCACGAACAACTATGTCTAGGTCCGGTTCTACAATATGGATACGCCCTTCATTGATTGTATCTACAGCTTGTTGATTAACATCTACACCTACGACTTCTAACCCACGCGATGCTAGAACAGCTGCTGTGGGCAAGCCGATATAACCTAAACCAATAACAGACACTTTTTTGAACGACATGATACTTCCTTAAAAACAAAATATTTAATCTTTGACTATGCAATTATTTAACATAGACATTGTTTATTCTTTAACTGAAAAATGGTGTTTAATTTTTTCAATAATTCGTTGGCAAGCCTGGCCGTCACCATAAGGGTTATGTGCTTTGCTCATTGCTGTATATTCTGCGTCATTCACTAATAGGCTCTCTACAGCATCAATAATGACTTGTTTATCAGTACCCACTAATTTAACTGTGCCAGCATTTACGGCTTCTGGTCGCTCAGTGGTATCGCGCATCACAAGCACTGGTTTACCCAATGACGGTGCCTCTTCTTGTATTCCACCTGAGTCAGTTAACAATATGTGAGCTTGATTCATAAAATACACAAAAGGTAAATAATCCAATGGCTCAATGAGGTGCACATTTTGTATGTTTTCGAGGATACGATTTACCGGCTCGCGCACATTAGGATTTAAATGCACAGGATAAATAATTTGGCACTCGGGGTGGTTAGTCGCTATTGTGACTAAAGCTTCGCAAATTCGCTCAAACCCACCACCAAAACTCTCACGGCGATGTCCTGTAACTAAAATCATTTTTTTGGTTTTATCGATAACGGGATACTTTGCCGCTAGCGTTTGATTTAAGTCTTTATCTGTGTCGAGTTTATTTTTAACAATAAGCAAAGCATCAATAACGGTATTACCCGTTGTAGATATTTGATTTGGGTTAATACCTTCATTAAGCAAATTGTCTAGCGATGCTTGTGTAGGAGCAAAGTGAAGCGTTGCAATGGCACCCGTTAACTTACGATTGCCTTCTTCTGGCCATGGCGAATAGATATTGCCGGTTCTTAAGCCTGCTTCTACGTGACCTACAGGTATTTGCTGATAATATGCTGCAAGACTGGTTGATAAGGTTGTTGCTGTATCGCCATGTACTAGCACGATGTCGGGCTTAAACTCTTCTAGAACAGGCTTTAAACCAAGTAAGATATTGGTGGTAACATCATAAAGTGATTGTCCTGGTTTCATGATGTTTAAATCGTAATCTGGTGTAATCTCAAATAAGTTAAGTACTTGATCTAGCATTTCACGATGTTGCGCAGTGACACATACTTTGGCTTCAATACCGTCGGCAACTTCTAACGCTTTAACGAGTGGTGCCATTTTGATGGCTTCTGGTCTTGTACCAAATACCGATAATACCTTGATCATGTTAAATCCTTATTAACGTTAATCATTACTTATTTTTAATTAGAGCGTTGAGTGAGAACGGTGTACGGAACGCTTCGCTTACAGATTCAGGTGCTAGGTGCTAGGAACTCGCAAGCTCGCCTGAGAACGGACTTCGTCCTTCTAGTGGCTAGATAACGGTGTACGGAACGCTTCGCTTACTGATTCAGGTTCTAGGTTCTAGGTTCTAGGTTCTAGGTTCTAGGTAAAAGCATAAAGGTCATAAAGATAAAGCAACACCTGGATCCCCGATTAAAGCATTCGAGGATGACGTGCGGGTGGAGCCAAGCTTTTAGAGCAATACTTAGCCCCTACTTCGTCTTTCCGGCAATGCTTCTGAGCCGGAATCCAGCTTCTAAGGTGTAAATCTGAGTAACACCTGGATCCCTGATAGAAGCACTCAGGGATGACGTGCGGGAGGTGCAACTTCTAGGTTCTAGGTTCTAGGTTCTAGGTTCTAGGTTCTAGGTTCTAGCATGGAGAGCTTATTAGATGACGGGAAAGGTGCTTTTACCTAAAAAAAGGCACGCTACCGCCACTAGATTGCAGCCTCTAGATTGCTGTGAAACCTGTTAAATTGTTATTTTAAAAGCGAGTTTTATATATCTTATTTTTTATATGCTTAACACTTTTAAAATTGTATTTGTAAACTATTGAGCAAATTTTTAGAGGTTTGACGTTTCCGAGCGAAATAGTAGAAAGGATCCCTTTTGAGCTAAGCTCGTGGCGGTTAGATGGCTATTTGACTGCTTGTCGTTGACTGCTTTGTCGTTAGACTCCTAGTTGCTAGCAAGGGTCATTCGATTGCTCGTCGTTCGACGGTTGGTCATTTGCCTTATGAGTCTGTTGACTCACTAACTAACTCACTAATTTGCTAATTTGCTAACTCGCTTTACGTCACTGAGTGAGTGTTTATACACACCCTAAATGATGTAAATAGGATACAGCAGGAAACAACATCGATATGAGATCGCATCGGTAACTAATGAGGTTAAATCAGATGATTTTTTGCCTCAACAACAGTTCTCGGTGGCGTCATGCCTTGTATGAATGTTCCTTTTCTACTATCTGTTTTTACGTCTGTCCTCTTAATTGCTGGCAATTATAATGTATACGGTAAGTTAATGACAGTTTTTTGACGATCTTTTATAAAGTGCTATTTTTACGTCTTTTTGTGCAATTTTTAGTCCTTACTAAGCAAAAATAAACCTTAAGTTTACGCTTGCTAACATTGGTTACTACCGATAGCCTTTGTCAGCCTAGATTTTTTTCTGAAGAATACAATTGGCTTTTTATTTTCGTTATTTATGCTTGATTCAAATGCATCATAAAGAAGCATTATTGGTAAATAGCACCAAACTGGTGCGTAACATATTTCGCTCGTTCCAGTCTGTTTTAATCAAGCCTTGGATCTGCCATCAAGTTTAAACACCAAACAACCTTTTGTTAAATAACAAAAAATTTAATTCAATCAATCCACAATCAAATTAATTCAAATTTACAGACAAAAAATTCAGTTCTACCTCCCCCCTTTTGAAGACGATAATTTCTACAACCACCTTTTCAACTAACAATTTACATGCCAATAAAATGACAGTGTCCGCGATCGCTTTTATGTTGTAATGCGATTGATGTTTTATCGGGTAAGCATTAGTGATAGCACTTTTGATTTACTGGTATGTGTAAAGTGGGTGTTATCAACAATTACCTCGCCATAATATTTCGTTTAAGCATTAACTAGATTATGATAGACATTGATTTGACGTTATTTTTTGTAAAATAATTACCATTTTATTCTTTTGTGTCATTTATAACGGAATTTACCTATTAGACTCTTGTTGTTTTGTGTAGATAAGTATCGTCATTGGCTTGTGTTGTCAGTGGTGTGTTCGGCTGTGTGTATTGCCAACATAACCGATAATCTATTTACTCAAGATTTTTTTAGCCAGGTAGAGCAACGCTATGGCGCTAAACGATTAGATGATTTTGTTGATTGGCAAGAAACGATTAACAAAGGGATAAACTCGAGTGATGAAGATAGGCTTTTTTTAGCTAATCAGTTTGCTAATCGCAGAATACGCTTTACAAGTGATAGTGAGCATTGGGGTAAAGGTGATTATTGGGCAACACCTATAGAGTCTTTAGGGACTAAAGGTGGCGATTGTGAAGACTTTGCGATATTTAAGTATTTTACCTTAAAGGCCATGGGCGTTGATGAAAGTAAAATGCGCCTGATGTATGTGCGAGCATTGTTAATAAATGAACCGCATATGGTACTGATTTATTTTGACAATCCTAAAGCGATGCCGCTCGTACTCGATAATTTAAAAACCAGGATATTACCGGCAAACCAACGCCGTGACTTAAAGCCTGTTTATTCGTTTAATGGCGAGGGTTTATGGTTAGCTAAGGCACAAGGTCTTGGCAGTACTAAGCCCACCAGCAGTGGCACTAAAAGTTGGACAGATTTAGTAAATAGAATTGAAAACGGTGAATAACCGACTATGAGACATGGAGCAAATGATGGTGGCGAGGACAATGTTTACTAAGGGAATATCATTAAGGTTGCAGTTATATCTGCTAATAAGCTGCTTATCTATTTTTAGCTTTGGGGCTGCGCTGTATAACAACGTGGCTAATATGCGGACTTACTTAAATGAGCAACTGGCCTCACATGCGCAAGGTGCTGCTCACAGTTTAGGTTTATCTATTTCACCTTATATGGATGAAGAAGGTCTGGTGATTGCCGAGACCATGACCAATGCTATTTTCGATTCGGGCTATTACCAACATATTACGTTTACCGATTTGGATGGCAAACTGATATTTGAGCGCACGAACCCGCAAGGAAACTTTGCGGTACCACAATGGTTTATCGATTGGTTTACCTTGCACCCACCGGTTATGACCAGTGAAGTTAGCGATGGCTGGCGTATAGCGGGACAACTTGAGGTGCAGTCTCACGCGGGTACCTCTTACAAAAGTTTGTGGGACCATGCGGTCAGTAGTTTAATGACGACATTATTGCAATTGGTTATTGCCCTTATTTGTGCTTATTTGATTTTGAAAGCGGTGTTAAATCCACTGCGCAGTATTGAAAAACAAGCTGAGTCGGTGATCCAAAAACGCTTTAGCATTAATTCAATAAACCCTTTCACTTCTGAACTGCGCACGGTGGTGAATGCGATTAACCGTATGGTTGAGAATATTCAGCGATCGTTTAATGAACAAACTCAGCTAGCAGAAGCGTTATCAAAAGAAGTGTATATCGACCCTCATACAGGGCTGCCTAATCGCCGTGCTTTATTAAAGCGCTTTGAGTCTATTCAAGCTGAGTACGACCAGCATGGTAATCGATTTTATTTAGGCCTGGTGTCGATGGCATCTTTAAAACATGTTAACGATAATGAAGGCTATGGCAGTGGTGATGATTATATTTTGTCTGGTGCGCAGTTATTCAGTAAGCAAATAAGCGCGTTACAAGATGCGACTTTTTACCGTATTTCTGGTTCTGAGTTTGCCTTTTTGAGCTTGTTGACCGAAGAAGCGGCCAAAGAGATTGATCAACAGATTGCCGCTAACATTATGATTGAGAGTTCGAGTCGGTTTAATCATGGTTTTGCTAAGCATTCGCTTACGCGTGTTAATCATGAAGAAGATTTTGCCGAAGTGGTGAAACGATTGGACCATCAGCTTGTGCACAATCAATATGCCGAAAATGATACAGGCCTAGTCACGGCTCAGATGATGAAAAAAAACCATTCTCGCGAAGAATGGGTCGGTATTTTAACTCAGTTTACTGAATACTTTAAAAATGAGATTAGCCACTGTAATAGCAAAGACTTTGCCATTAAGTGCATTCCATTGGACAAGATATTCGATTTAATGCTTCAGCCTGTGGTTGATAATAATCAGTCAATTTTATACGTCGAATCGTTTGTTCGTTTTAAAGTTGAAGGCGAAGTGTTATCGACCTTAGATGTTTTTGCGATGGCTGAACGACTTGGTGTTTTACAAGAGTTAGAACAGGCTGTTGTGTGCTTCATTTTTTATAAGTTACAACACATCGAACATACTCGTGTGGCTATCAATATTAGTAACCGTGCGTTACATAATCCGGTATTTACTGAATGGTTGTTCGATCTTTATCAAAAAATGCACAAAACGCTTCCACCACTTTTGTATGAATTTAACGAGTCTGCGGCGATGCTTTCTTTGGAATCGACCGAGCGATTTATCCGTCAGGCTAAGCAATTAGATATTGATATTGCGATTGAACGTTTTGGCTCAAGTTTGACTTCGTTTTGTTACATTAGAAACTTAAACATTGATTACATTAAGATTGATGCTAGTTACGTCCGTGATATAGCTGAGTCTGATACACGCTTTTTTGTACAAACTATCACTCAAATTTGTCATGGGATTGGTATTAAAATCATCGCTCCACAGGTTGAGTCGGCTATGATAGGTGAACATTTTTCACTCATGAACATCGACGGTTTGCAAGGGAATGGATTGTATGCCGTACGGAATTTCAGTACAATCATTCCTGCTAATGCAACGAACACATGGACAAGTGCATTGGAGTTGAATAACTTTAGCCACTCACTGAATCACGAGGCAACATAATGCGTAAGAATAAATTAACCCTGTTATTAGTTTCTGCATTAATGACCACAGGCATGTCTGCTGGTGTGATTGCAGCTGAAGAAACCTTAACCGCAAGCACTCAGAATGCACCGGTATCTGATGTATCGGCCCAATTAGCCAATGCATTTATTGCCGCTAATGGTGATGAAGCTTTAATTATTGAAGCGATTCAAGCTGCGTATGCTGCGGGTTTAAGCCCTGATGAAATTTTAGCGATTGCGATTGCAAACGGTATAGACCCTGCCATTGTTGCTGCTAACCTTGAAGAGTTACAAACCGCAGCTGGCGGCGCATTTGGTGCAGCTCCTGCTCCAGGCGGCCCAGGTTTTGGCGGCGGTTCAGGCGGTGGCGCTGGAACTATTTCGAGCAACTAATCTAAAAGCTAGTTTTCATTAATTAGTTTAGCTAAACAAAAGCCCATTAATTTGGGCTTTTTTGTGGGTTAAAAAAAAGAATAGAGACTAGGAACTCGCAAGCTCGCCTGGGAGCGGACTACGTCCTTCTAGTGACTAGATAACGGTATACAGAACGCTTCGCTTACGGAATACATGGGCTAGGTTCTAGATCCTAGGTAAAGCTTTTGCCCCATTCGTACGTCATCTTTTGCCGTCATCCCTGAGATCTTTTATCAGAGATCCAGGTGTTGATCCATTCGCACGTCATCTTTATGCCGTCATCCCTGAGTGCTCGTATCAGGGATCCAGGTGTTTCTTTAAAATCAGGTTCTAGATTCTAGATTCTAGGTACTAGGTTCTAGATTCTAGGTACTAGGTTCTAGATTCTAGGTACTAGGTTCTAGGTAAAGCTATCGCCCCACTCGCCCGTCATCTTTTGCCGTCATCCCTGAGTGCTCGTATCAGGGATCCAGGTGTTTCTTTAAAATCAGGTACTAGGTACTAGGTTCTAGATACTAGGTACTAGGTAAAGCTGTCGCCCTACCCGCTCGTCATCTTCTCGCCCGTCATCCCTGAGTGCTCGTATCAGGGATCCAGGTGTTTCTTTAAAATCAGGTTCTAGATTCTAGGTACTAGGTTCTAGGTAAAGCTGTCGCCCCACTCGCACGTCATCTTTTGCTGTCATCCCTGAGTGCTCGTATCAGGGATCCAGGTGTTTCTTTAAAATCAGGTACTAGGTTCTAGGTAAAGCTGTTGCCCTACCCGCACGTCATCCCTGAGTGCTTTTATCAGGGATCCAGGTGTTTCTTTAAAATCAGGTACTAGGTTCTAGGTAAAGCTGCCGCCCCACCCGCACGTCATCCCTGAGTGCTCGTATCAGGGATCCAGGTGTTGCTGTTGACCTTGCTTGGGCACTAAAAAGAAATACAACACCTGGATTCCGGCTTAAAAGCGTTGCCGGAAAGACTTGGTAGTGAGCGTTGTCGTAATCTTCTTGCCGTCATCCCTGAGTGCTTGTATCAGGGATCCAGGTGTTGCTGTTGACCTTGCTTGGGCATTAAAAGCAAAAAGCTAACACCTGGATTCCGGCTCAAAAACATTGCCGGAAAGACGTGGTAGTGAGCGTTGTCGTAATCTTCTTGCTGTCATCCCTGAGTGCTTGTATCAGGGATCCAGGTGTTTCTTTTGACCTTGCTTGGGCATTAAAAGCAAAAAGCCAACACCTGGATTCCGACTCAACAGCATTGCCGGAACGACGTGGTAGTGGACGTTGTTTGAATACGAATGAGTAAACAATGAAATAGTGGCGTGCAAGTGTTGCCCTACCCGCCCGTCATCTTCTCGCACGTCATCTTTTGCCGTCATCCCTGAGTGCTCGTATCAGGGATCCAGGTGTTTCTGTTGACCTTGCTTGAGTATTAAAAATGCAAAAAGCCAACACCTGGATTCCGGCTCAACAGCATTGCCGGAACGACGTAGTAGTGGGCGGTATTTGAATACGAATAGCAAAAGACGGAGTAGTGGGCGGTGTTTGGATACGGATGGGTAAATGATTTAGTTTCGCCCCATCCGCACGTCATCCCTGAGTGCTTGTATCAGGGATCCAGGTGTTTCTTTTGACCTTGATTAAATATCTAAATTTCAAGGTCTTCCCAACGAGGATTAAACTTTTCTATTAATTGAATTTTCCATTCACGCTTCCAGTTTTTAAGCTGTTTCTCTCTGGTGATGGCATTATAGATGTCATCAAATACTTCATAGTAAACTAACATTTTAATTGAATGTTCTTTGGTAAAGCCATCAGACAAGCCATTTTTATGCTCCCAATTTCGTCTGATTAAATCAGATGTCACTCCAGTATAGAGTGTGCCATTGGGCCGATTAGCCATGATGTAAATATATGATTGCTTATCCATAAACACTTAGCTCAATTAACGTAATCTCAAAATATAGCAGTTAAATGCGAGCTTCGTTGTTCCTTAACAAAATTAAGAACTCTGCTACTGAATGCAAGATCTAAAGCCAACACCTGGATTCCGGCTTAACAGCATTGCCGGAACGACGGAATAGTGGGCGTTGTTTGAATATGAATGAGCAAACAACGAAGTAGTTACATGCAAGTGCAGCCCTACCCACCAGTCATCTTTATGCCGTCATCCTCAAATGCTTTAATTGGGGATCCAGGTGTTTCTGTTGATCTTGCTTGGGCATTAAAAGCAAAAAGCCAACACCTGGATTCCGGCTTAAAATCATTGCCGGAACGACGTGGTGGTGGGCGGTATTTGAATAAGAGTGAGCAAACAACGAAGTAGTTACATGCAAGTGCAGCCCTACCCGCTCGTCATCCCTGAGTGCTCGTATCAGGGATCCAGGTGTTTCTGTTGACCTTGCTTGGGCATTAAAAGCGTAAAAGCTAACACCTGGATTCCGGCTCAACAGCATTGCCGGAACGACGTTGTAGTTGGCGTTGTTTGAATACGAGTGAGCAAACAACGAAGTAGTGGCATGCAAGTGTTGCCCTACCCGCCCGTCATCCCTGAGTGCTTGTATCAGGGATCCAGGTGTTGCTGTTGACGTACCGCTTATATAATTTAGCTACAGCAATGCTTGTTCTATGTCTGCTATTAGGTCTTGAACATTCTCTAAGCCAACTGAGATACGCAGTAGGTTGTCGGTGATGCCTGCGGCGAGTCGGGCTTCTGGGGTGTAGGGTGAGTGGGTCATGGATGCGGGGTGTTGGATGAGCGATTCTGCGTCGCCTAGGCTTACGGCTATAGTGAATAGCTTTACACGATTGACGAAGTTGATGGCGTCTTGCTTGTTGCCTGTTAATTCAAATGCGATAACGCCGCCGGCGCGTTTCATTTGGTTACCGACAAAGCGGTGGCCCTGGTGGTGTGTTAAGCCTGGGTAAAACACCTGACTGAATTTAGGGTGTTTATCTAAATACTCAGCTAATACTTCGGCGTTGTCACAGTGACGGGTTAAGCGTACGTCTAGGGTTTTTAACCCGCGTAAGATTAACCATGCATCGTGAGGTGATATGACGCCGCCAAAGTCTTTTAATATTTCGTATTTTAATCTGTGCATGTGTTCTGCATTGCCGCACACAATCCCGGCTATCACATCACCATGGCCGTTTAAGTATTTGGTGGCGCTGTGGATCACCATGTCGATACCTAATGAAAGCGGTTGTTGCAATAGTGGTGTCATAAAGGTGTTGTCGACGATTGACACAAGGTTATGCGCTTTAGCGACATTCGCCATCGCGGTAAGGTCAAACACTTGCAGATGCGGATTAACCGGGGTTTCGCAGAACAAGACTTTGGTGTTTGGCTTAATAGCGGCCTCAACTGCGTTCATGTCGGTAAAGTCGACTAATGTACTCGTAATGCCTAAGCGCGTTAGCTGAGTGGTCATGAGCGCGAAGGTACAACCATAAACGGCTTTAGATGCTACGAGATGATCGCCTGCATGTAAATGCGTCAATAATGCGCTTGATACTGCTGCCATGCCCGATGCGGTTGCAGCGGCGTCTTCTGCGCCTTCTAGTAGCGCCATTTTACGTTCAAGTTCTGCGGTGGTTGGGTTACCGAGGCGAGTATAAATATAACCAGGTTCTTCGCCTGCAAAACGGGCTCCGCCTTGCTCGGCGCTGTCAAAAACAAAGGTCGCGGTTTGGTATAAAGGGGTGGTGAGCGAGCCAAAAGCTTCGCGTTGATGTCCGCCATGAATGGCTAATGTGGCTAAGTTCCATTTACCTTGATTGTTATTTTGCATTGCTTCTCCCTGCGCCACCTTGTTATGAGTTGTTACCCTCTTTGGGGTTATTGTGGTGGTGGTCGGAATTTAAGATACAGCGGAATAAAATATAACCAAGTGATTGTTGAAAAATAACCCAGTGGACGATGTAAAAACAATTTTACAAACAGCTGTTTACATCGTTTAAATCACCTATTTGAGTGCTATAAATGTACGTAGAGATGTGTGACAGCAGGCGATTAGTTCAGCAAAGATTGCTTGAGCTTTTGCATGCCTTGGTCAATGTTAACAAGAGGCTGGTAACCTAAGTCTTGTTTGGCTGCGCTGATGTCAAAGTAGTGGCTGGTAGACAGTTGTCTTGCGACAAAACGCGTCATGATAGGTTCTTGTGATTTATTGAGTAAACCATATGCGGTTTCGAGCACCACACCTGCGACAAAAGCAACACTTGCTGGAACACGTTTGGTTACTGGCGGTAAATCAACACACGCGAGAATACGATTAAGCATATCTGCCATGGTAATAGGTTGATCATTACTGAGAAAATACGCTTTACCTGCGCACTTAGCATTAGTGACTAAATCTAACGCGGCTAAAACATGAGCATAAGCAGCATTGTCGACATAAATGGTATCGACCAGTTTATCTTCATGACCCACGAGCTTTAACCTTCCTGCCCGTGCACGCTCAATCACTCTAGGCACAAGATGAGGATCGTTTGGTCCCCAAATCAAGTGTGGTCGTAAGGCGGTAGTGTAAAGTTGAGCGGAATTAGCCTCAAGCACATGTTGCTCTGCGATGGCTTTAGATTCACCGTAATTATTGAGGTATGAGTCTGCGTAAGGTGCTGATTCGTTAATGCCATTTTCATCACGCCCGGCAAACGTCACGCTTGGGGTGCTGGTATAGACTAAACGTTGAATATTAAGCGTTTTACAGGCATTGATAATGTTGTTTGCACCATCTACATTGGGCGAGTAATAGCTTTGTTTACTGCCCCAAACCCCCGCTTTTGATGCCACATGAAACACCATGTCGCAACCTTGCATGGCTTGTTTAACGTTTTTGTAGTCACTGATATCGCCGCGGTGCATATCGACGCCCAGTTCTACCAGTTTTGGGTAATCACCACGGGCAAAACCCACTACCTGAATACCAGCAGCAATTAAACGCTGGCAAATCGCCCATCCTAAAAAACCACCCGCACCGGTGACAAATACCTTGTCGACCGACAATGCTAATTGCTTAAGTGCGGTTTGCTCTAGAGGATGTAAATCTGTCAGATTCATGCTGATGACCTTATTTAATACTTTAAGACAACTTTGAGACGACTTTAAGACAACGTTAAGACGAGGCTTATTCTTTCCACTGCTTTTGTGCCCAAACCGCCAGTTTTTCTCTAAAGATTTTTGCGTTATGACGCACGTCGACCGGGAATTGAGGATGAATTAAAAAGCGCCCTATTCCGTCGGTGTGTGGATATTGTTCTGCGATAGCTAATAGCTCTTGATACAGTGCTTTAGACGTTGAGCAGACGATGTCTTTTTGTAACTCAATGCACAATACCGGTACGATATTATCACCTAACTTAACGCCAACAATAGCCGAACGTTTTACTTGTGGATGGGTGTTAAATACGCGCTCACAGGGTAATGTATAAAAGCGCTTTATTCTTTGCTGGCCACGCGTAGCATCGACAATATGGCCTTTACGACCACACATCCATAATAAGCCATTATCGTCTATATACCCCACGTCACCCATGCGGTGCTTAACGTGTTCTGCGTCGTTAATTTTAGCTAACTCAGTGGCCTGTGGACGTTGATAATAAGCCTGGCTGACCATTGGCCCGCTGACTACAATTTCGCCAATTTCGTTAGCGGCAAGTTTTTTAACATCGACCCAATTAGGCTGGGCATTATCGGTGATGGCAATAATATCAACGCTAACTGTCGAGATCGGTTTTCCAACACAAATGCCCTTACCTTGATCGGTCAGTTCGCTGGTTGCAAACAATGCATGGCTGCCAATCATGCTGATGGGTAACGATTCTGTCGCGCCGTAAGAATTCAGCACTTCAACCTGTGGGTTGAGCATGTGGCTAAAGCGTTTAATAGAACTAATGGTTGCCGGTGCGCCTGCTGATATCACTCGCTTAACGCTGTTTAGTTTATGCTGAGTTTGCTCGCCTGCTTGACCTAAACGCTCTAACAAGGCTGGGTTAACAAACATGTTACTGCATTGATATTGCTCTATAGCGGCAAACAAATTAGCAGGGTTGGCGGTTATCGGTTTACTGGCATCCATGTCTGGCACAATCGATGCCATGCCAAGTGCTGGGCCAAACAATGAAAACAGCGGAAACGTTGCTAAGTCGCGCTCACCTGGGCTAATGCCGTAATCATGTTTTAGGGCACTGATTTGTGCTTCAAACATGGCGTGGCTGTACACCACACCTTTAGGCGTACCTGTGCTGCCACTGGTAAACAAAATGGCCGCCATATCATCTGGTTTTAACAAGGCCATTTCAAAGGGGTAAGCCTCATTTCGGCCTATTTCGGTGATGGTTTCAAGGCTTGTAGCGTTAGCTAACCAGCGCTGTAACCCTGATCCGCCGACATTAATCACCTGTTTTACACTATCTTTGCCCCACCCCAGTACACGTCTGGCGATATGGGCTTTAGGAATACCGATAAAGGCGTCTGGTTGCGACTCTTCAAAACACTGTTTAAGGTTTTTAATCCCCATGCCTGGGTCGACTAAAATGGGGATGATACCAGCTTTGAATAAGGCAAACGTTAACGAGAAAAATTCAATGCTTGGGGTGACCATTAACACCGTTTTCATGCCACGCTTGATCCCGTATTGAATAAGCCCTTTGGCAATCATGTCTGATTGTTGGTGTAGGGTCGCAAAGTCGATTTCTTGATAATTGAACTGGCCTTGCTTAGCGTGTTGCACAGCAACAGCAAGCTCGGCAGGCATGGTTTGCGCAGCCGTTTTAAGGTGCTGACAGATATTGGCATTAGCAAGTGCAGAGGTTTGGGTCATGTGGCTTCAATTTGGCTAATGTGAATAACGCATATGCTGGCTAACCGCTAAAAGGACGCCAATATATAAATAATGTTAGACGATGAAATAGCTAAAAGGCTCAAATGAGCCTTTTAGGATGTAATTAGTTTTTTTCGATGAAGTCTTTAATTAAGCCAATTACTTCGTCGCTGGCATCTTCAAGAATGTAATGACCGCAGTCAGCAAACTCGTGCACCGTTGCATGAGGCATTCGCTGTCGCCATTCTTCTAAAAAATACTTGTCGAATACAAAATCTTGTAAACCAAAACAAATCAAGGTTGGCACGTTCGCAAATTCGCTTAAACTGTCGCCAATACTGCTGACTAGGTCGTAGTTTCTGTCGCCCGGTTTGAGTGGAATATCTTGTACAAAGCGTAAAGTCGAAATACGGTTTTTCCACGAGTTAAACGGTGCTACGTAAGCTTCGCGCACTTCTTTACTCATGGGTTTACGTTTAACACCTACATAGGATGCCGCTGACGAAAATGCATTACAACCGCGCACTAACAAAGTGCCTAGTAAGGTTTCGCGGCAAATCCACAATGCCCAGGGAAACGGCTTAGATTTTGGCAGATGAAACGCGGCAGTGTTTAAACACACAATACGTTTAATGCGTTCAGGATGACGAGCCGCAAAGCCCATACCAATCATTCCGCCCCAGTCGTGTACCACGAGGGTGATGTTTTGTTTTACGTCTAAGCTGTCAAGTAACGCTTCTAAATCGTCAATACGGTTTTTTAAGGTGTAATCGTATTGTGGATCATCGGGCTTGTCTGATAAGCCGCAACCAATATGGTCTGGCACAATACACTGGTGTTGATCGCTCAACGCGCTCACTAGGTTACGGTAGTAGTAACTCCAACTCGGGTTACCGTGCACCATAACCACTGGCTCGCCCTGGCCTTCGTTGATGTAATGGAGTTTATTGCCGTTACGGTCTAAATAATGACTTTTAAAGGGCAGTAAGTTGTCTAGCATGATGCATCCTGTTAACTATTTTTATAATGATATGCAAAAATTCAGTGCAGCCTAAGGCTTACCACTTAATTCCTAACATCATGCAGTTTAAACCACTGCCTATGCCTAAAAAGCTGACCTGATCGCCAACACGTAAAAAACCTTCGTCGTGTGCGATGGCGGCGGTAACAGGTAAAGACACTGTGCCCATGTTGCCAAGCTTTTGGTAGGTTGGATATTCTTTCTCGTGCGGAATGTTTAATGCATTGAGCACTTGTCTGCGGTTTGATGCACCCACTTGATGACAAATCACTTTATCGACTTGTTCAACAACCCAGTCGCGTTGCTCTAAAAAGTGTTCCCACGTGTGTTTAGCAAGCTCAACGCCTTCTTTAAGCAAGGTAACCGCATCGGTACGCATAAACTCGCGATACAATAAGTGCCCTGCTTCTTGCAGGCCCCATTGACACAATTGGTGATGTTCTGGTGCAGACAAATGGCTGGCACCCAGTAATTGATGTTGACGTGTGGTTGTGAGTGGCAAGCTACCGTCTGTTAAAATAACAGCCACTGCGCCTGAACCGCCCGTTAGCGTTGCCAGCGACTGGGCAAAGTTCTGCATTGTCGGCTCAGCTAGCATGTGGTCAATTGTGGCATCGACGATGTCTCGTGCCGATTCGCACGACACCACCATACCCGCTTTAATTTGCCCAAGCTCGATACGGTTAGCAATGTCTAAAATACCCGACAACACCCCTAAACAGGCATTACTGATGTCGTAAATTGCAGTATCTTTTGACACGCCAAGCTCAGCAGCTATGCGGCACGCGGTAGCGGGTTCGTGTTGGTCACGGCACACTCCGGTATAAACCACTGCGCCTAGGTCACTGACATTAATGCCCGTTTCGTTGACGGCTTTACGTGCAGCGGCAATTGCCCCGTCTGATAAACGATGGCCTTTTGGCCACCAACGGCGCTCAGTAATACCCGTTAATGCGGCAAGTTGCCCCATTGGAATACGAAACTTTTGATATAGCGGTGCTAAGCGAGATTCTAAATCGCTACTCGACACTATTTGTGGTGCTAGCTCATAAGCCAGACTATTGATAAAGACGCGTGAATATTTCATTAAACCGTATAATTCGCTTCGCTCTAGCAAGCCCAAAGCCACTAGAATAATTGTTATTCATTATTAACCCGCCATTTGAACAAGAATGGCATCATTATTCAATCAAAAACCGCAGTTAAGTCGGCATCTTTGGCGTTTTTTTTACGGCTTTGTGAAGGCTGTTGATTAACTAGCGCCTTGATTATTACAGACTTACGTTAAATAAAATAGCTTAAACAAAGGCTTAGTTGTAAATGTACATGTTATTCAACTTAAGCTGTTGTTTTAATTGCCTGGATAAAGGCATTTCGCGGTGTAACACTGTTTGCACAAAATTCACTCAGCGAAACATCATATCCATGCTGTTGCAAAAAACACACACGGTCGAGCAATAACCAAGCTTCTAATGCTCGACGAAATAAATGCGCGACTAAGTCTATGCGTTTTGTGAGTCGTTGTCGCGCTATTCCGCGTTGTAAAAATGTATCGAAGTCGATGTCGTTAGGAAGCACTAACTTTTTGTGATTTGCAGCCCACAGACAAAAATCGGCAAAACTGTCGCTGAGTTGGCTTTGTTTGACTGTTGGCACTGGTAGATAAGCATCAATCCCTCGCACCTGACGTTGCAGACTGTCAAAGCCTAAACGCCACGACACTTCTTGCAAGCGCAATGCCTGTTGCTTGGGACTGGCAATAACGCTTTGCTGTAATGGCAGTTGTAAGTCATGCCTTGAAAGCTTAACTTTACTGGCTTTAGCTTGAGTGGATAATGGTTGGTAGTGTGAGTCTTGGATTAAATGGTAACAACAAGGTGAAATCGAAATCGCTTGAGTGTCGGCCTTAGTCGCAAGGTTTAATAAACGCACATGCAAATCACCACAAGCATGCAATGCAATTACATGTTGCTGCGGATAAAATATCGTTTCATTGGGGTTAAGCGGCGCAAACGCATCGGCACAGATAAACCGCTGCGATAACTGCCATTGCTTGGCAAATGCCTGACCTTGCTGGCATAAGTTAGCTTGCCATTCGAGACTGGTAACTTCCACTTGCTGCTGCTTTGCGACTAAACGGCCTAAATGCCCTTTGCCAGCGCACCATTCTAATATCGGTAAGCGCGTTAATGTCGTTTGATATTGCGGGTCGATTTGCTCGGAAAATGCCGTGATTTGTTGCCACTTTCGACCTTTAATATGCGCGCTGAAATGGGCTAAATCAGTGTGTTGTTCAGCCGTTGAACCTGCTTGTTTACTTACAGCGCTAATGCTGCTTGTAGGCAAAGTGAAGACTAACAAGCTTAACTGTTCGATGATCTCTGCTACATTTTGGTGTTGGCTTTGTTTGAGGTCTCTTATCAAGCTTGGGAGCAGTGTGTCGATTAATAATTGCTGATCAGCATCAATTACATCAATTTCAGCATCGTCTAATTGCCACACTTTTTGCGCTAGATGAGGAAATGACGCCTGCCAAGGTAAGTGGTCACACTCAAATGCCACCAGCTGCCACAAGGGCCTTAAGCGTTCAAGCAATGAATCGAGTGCTGTAAACGTATGTTGATATTCGATTGAAGACATATTGATGCTGACAGTTAACCTTGGCTGATTGAAATGATAGGATGCGGGCTCAGATAACCCAAACCGGAATTGTAAACTATGCACTCGCCTTGTGTCGCCCGCTGTGGCTTAAATGCTGACGATTATTGTATGGGCTGTTTTCGCCACATCGACGAAATTGTCATTTGGTCACAAGCCACAGATCAGCAAAAACAACAGATTGTAGATAAGCTCGACGACAGAAAACAATTGTTTATGGGTGACAGTAATAACAAAACCTTGTCTCGCGCCGAATGGCTCGCAGCAGAGAAACGTATCAACAAGAGGTAAAAACCTAACAGCTAACACCTGGATTCCGGCTAAAAAGCATTGTCGGAACGACGTAGTAGTTGGCGGTGTTTGAATACGAATTAGCAAATGTGCCATTTGGCCCTACCCGCCCGTCATCTTTTGCCGTCATCCCTGAGATCTTGTATCAGGGATCCAGGTGTTTCTTAGATTTAAGGTTCTAGGAGCTCGCAAGCTCGCCCAGCGCGGACTTCGTCCTTCTAGGTTCTAGGTAAAGCTTGGCCCTATCCGCCCGTCATCCCTGAGTGCTTGTATCAGGGATCCAGGTGTTTCTTTTGACCTTGCTTAAAGCGTAAAAGACTACACCTGGATTCCGGCTTAAAAGCATTGCCGGAACGACGTGGTAGTGGGCGTTGTCGTAATCTTCTTGCCGTAATCTTTTGCCGTCATCCCTGAGTGCTTGTATCAGGGATCCAGGTGTTTCTTAGATTCTAAAAGGACGAAGTCCGCTCTCTGGCGAGCTTGCGAGTTCCTAGAATCTAGGCCCTAGGCCCTAGGGCCTAGGGCCTAAAACCCCAAAACCAACACCTGGATTCCGGCTAAAAAGCATTGCCGGAACGACGTGATAGTGGGCGTCATCTATATACGAGCAAAAGACGTGGTAGTGGGCGTCATCGGAATACGAATTAGCAAACGACGGAGTAGTCGGCGTCATCGGAATACTTATGAGCAAACGACGGAGTAGTCGGCGTTATTTGAATGATGAAGTGTCGGCGTTGTCCAAACGCGGGTAAAACCCCTACTTCTTCATCATCGCTTTTAAGTCTGCGAATGGATTGAAGGTGGCGGCTTCTTGTTTGGCTTCTTTGGAGCTGCCGTAACGGATGAGTTCTTCAAAGCGAGAATGCTCATTATCATGACAGTACAAGCATAATAATTCCCAATTGGTGCCATCAGACGGATTATTGTCGTGGTTATGATCGCGGTGATGTACCGTGAGTTCAGAAAGGTTTTTATGGGTGAATTCTCGGGTGCAGCGGCCGCAGACCCATGGGTATAATTTAAGTGCTTGTTCGCGGTAACCCTTTTCACGGGAGGCTTTGTAGTCTCTGGCTTCGGCTAAGACTTTATCTAATTTACTTGGGTTTTGATTGGTTGACATGATGCATCACTTATACAAAAAAATTACCCCAAGGATAATCACTGTTATCGCTTGGGGCAATTGTTTATACGCTGTTATTTTACGATTATTCTGCGACTGGCGAAGAATTCGATAAATAAAGGTAATGTAGGTAACGCTCATACTGAGTAATAATGTCGGCAATAATCTGTGATTGAGTATAACCCATCACATCATATTGCTGTCCACCGTGCTCAAGATACACTTCAACGCGATAGAATGCCTGCTCAGCATTTTTATCGGTTAATTCTGCCCCCATCATATTATGCGCTCGGATCCGTAAACCATACGCAAATGCCAGTGATTCATCTGAACCAATGACCAAACGTACACGATCTTCACTCAATATAATTTCAGCATTGATGTGTTTAGCGATAAACGTATCTTTGACTTCATTCAATGCTGGGCGTGCAACTGTGTCTAAAAACACTTGTGCATCTTGATGGCTTGGTTGTGACACCAAAACGTCAAGACGGTCTTGCCAGCTCATGTTCGCTTTTACATACTGCACACTGGTGTTGTGCGACTGTACGCTGTTGATTTTAAGCCAGTCATCTTGCAATGCTCGGTATAAACCCACACACATAAATAGCATTACAATTAAGAAGGGTAATGCACTGGCAATCGCGGCAGTTTGCAGAGCTTGTAATCCGCCCGCAACTAACAACACTGATGCAACCACACCTTGTAATAAGGCCCAGAAAATACGTTGCCATACTGGCGCATTTGCATCACCGCCAGAGGTCAGGTTATCAATCACTAATGAACCCGAATCTGATGAGGTTACAAAGAACGTCACCACTAAACACAGTGCAATAACAGACAGTACGTTAGACATTGGCATGTGTTCAAAGAATTTAAACAACGCCACTGACACATCGCTTGATACCGCTTCAGCTAAGTAAGTCGCACCGTGGTTCATAATGGCGTCGATAGCTGTGTTACCAAATACGGTCATCCATAGGAAGGTTAACGCACTGGGTACAAACAACACACCGATTAAGAATTCACGAATAGTACGACCACGACTTACACGGGCGATAAAGGTACCGACGAATGGTGACCATGAAATCCACCAGCCCCAATACAGTAATGTCCAACCACCAATCCAATCATCTTTTTGCTGATAAGCATAGAGGTTAAACGTTTTGCCTACGATGTCGCTTAAATAGCTACCGGTATTTTGTACAAATGATTGTAACAACATCACGGTTGGGCCAAGAATCAACACAAAAGCAAGTAACAAACAGGCTAAACCAAGGTTAAGCTCACTTAAGCGTTTAACCCCTTTGTCTAAACCAGAAAACACTGACAATGTCGCAATACCAGTGATAACAATGATCAAACCAACCTGTACAGTGGTGTTATTTGGAATGTCACTCATTAAGTAACTCAAACCAGAGTTTACCTGTAACACCCCAAAGCCTAATGACGTTGCCACACCAAACATGGTGCCGATAACCGCAAAGGTATCAACCGCATGACCGATTGGGCCATAAATACGGTCACCAATTAACGGATATAACGCCGAGCGCGGTAACAAGGGTAATTTATGACGATAAGAGAAATACGCTAAGCTTAATGCTACAACAGCATAAATAGCCCATGCATGGATACCCCAGTGGAAAAAGGTAATTTTAAGCGCATCTTTAGCGGCTTGAATGCTCTCAGGTGTTGCATCTGGCGGCGCAAGAAAATGCATTACCGGTTCTGCCACACCAAAAAACATTAAGCCAATACCCATACCTGCTGAAAACAACATAGCAATCCAGCTTTTATAGCTGTAGTCAGGTACTGAATGGTCAGGGCCTAATTTAATATCACCAAAACGGCTGACCATGACAAAAAGGATAAAAATTAAGAATACCGCCACGCCTAGAATATAAAGCCAACCCGCTTTAATTTCTAACCATGACTGCACGCTTTTAAAGAAGTTGCTGGCGCCTTCTGGCCAAATGGCACAGAGCAACACCATAAAAAATATGATCACCACCGATGAAATAAACACCGGCGGATTAATACTCGACTTTATTGACATAAAATCTCCAAGATAGAGAAAAATAAAAACAAAATGAGTCAGCCATGAACAAAATTGCTCAAGCCAACATAAATTCTATTTCAATTTGGGATAAGGGCAGATATTACCATAGACAAAAATAAAACAAATGGAAAGTCTGCGATTTGTGATAAACATTGCGCTTTAATTGATATAAAAAAAGGTTTCAGCCACAAATTGGGCTGAAACCTTTATTTTCAATACTTATGTAAGATGCAATGAGTCTTAAGGAGCGAGTAACGTCAGTGATAGTCCTAATATGGATAGTCCTAAATGTGATGACGTTATTCCGCTTTACTGTTGGCAATACCTGCCGTTAAGTTAAAGCGCATTGCATCTTCAAATGACCAATCGACAAAGATCAAATCATCACGTTTAACCAAACTGGTCACTCCAGCCATTTGGTAACTGAGCTGAAATAATACTGGCACCCAATCGCCATCTGGCAGAGCATCGGCTAACGGCTGCGGCGCTGACTCACTCATAATAAACCCTACCACATAGCCGCCATTGGCTTGTTTCACTAATACGGTTTTTTGGGTTTTAGGCTCGCCGTCGCGGTTCATTAAGCTAGCAATATCACGAATACTGCCATACACAGATTTAAACAACGGAAATTTCATCAGTTGCTTTTCAATCCAACCGTAAACCCAAGCGATAGGGCTGACTGAAAAAAGCAAACCTGCGACAAACACTAGGCTGGCAACCAGGCCAAAACCGGCGCCGACAAACACAGATTGAACACCCACAAGTTCAAGTAATAATTTACCTAAACCATCAAGTGATATAAACAACGACCAAAAAAGCCAAATGGATAACACCATCGGCAATAAATTCATTAAACCACGGGCAAGGGTCTTTTTCATTAAACACACAAAAGCAGAAAAACAGGTCAAAAATGTTAACACAGTTTGCTGATTAGTCACTTCAAATCTACTGAGGTTTAGTATCGGCTAACGATCTGGGATCGGTTAAAACCTGTTAACGGCTATGTGTATCTCAGATCACAGGCTGCAAACATAATAGTTACTTATTTGTTTTAGCGACATTCACCCATTGATGACGGCCTAACTCTAATAACACCCCAATGGCCAAGCCTGCTGCTGTATTGATTAGTAAGCATGTTGCTGCGGTTGAAAAAATAACAAAAATACAAAAAGGCTTACCATCGATAAACCGCTTTGACCACGCTAATTGTGTACCGGCGATGGCAAGTAGGCTGCCTAAAATAGCGAGAGGAATAAATGATAAAGCACTGGCAATGCCCTGGCCCCAAAAAATAGCAATGAGTATACATGTACTGCCAAAAATGGTGGGGGCTAACCATGTCCGGGCCCCAAAGTGATATTGCACAGCAAGCCCACCAGCGCCATGACACATGGCTGTAGCCCCAAAAGGGGCTAACAATAAATTAGCCCAACCAGAACTCTTAGCAAATTGTTGTGGCTCAAATTTAGCGGCATCTTCTGGGAATTTATGTTTCGCCATTGCCGATACGGCAATCACGGCATTAGTTAATGTTAGGGCTAATTGCGGTAATACTAATAGCATTGCAGCTGAGCCCCATTCATCGATACTCGGCCAACTTAATTGCCATGCACTGGCCTGGCTAAAATTAAAGCTAGGTGCTGTACCGCTGGTATATTGCCAAGTAATACCAAGGATAATCACTAACGGCATGACCAAATATTGCATTGACATATAACGGCTAGCGAACAATAACCCAAAGGCCAATAAACCAATAAACCAAGTTTCGCTCATCATGACACCACCGAGCCAAATAAGCTGGAGTCCTATTGCTAACTGGATACCAATACTGATTGCTGGCGATAACTGCTTGGCCATCCATTGAATAATCCCGCTATAAGCTAATATCAGCAGGATAATACCCATTAATATGGCTGATGCCTGGAGCATTCCCAGCGACATGCCTTCTGCAATAACTAACGCACTGATCACCTTCATAGGTTGTACAGGCATGGGGCTTCGATAATACAGTGCTGTAAATAATGCAAACAAACCGAAACCGAAAAATATCCCTTGAGGAGAGAAGTGATTAAGCGCAATTAAACCTAACACTAAAGGAAGGAAGGTGCCTAAGTCCGCAAATGCGCCACTAAATTCACCTGAAATCTTATTGACGTTGTCGTATCGATTGATTTCACGTCTCATAAATCTTGCCGAAGGTAATAGATACTCAAACATAGCAATTACAGTGCCACATCAAAAGTGAGATCCACGTCAAAGTAAAAGACTGATTGACAACATTATTGGGACAATTTGAACCAGTAGATATTATCAATACTGTCATTATGTCCACATTACAGTGGTTGTTTCCCTTCAAATAACTACGTAGAGCAAAAGCGGCTGGATTGATACCGTTAGATATAGTGAAAAACTCGCCGGAAACGTATTTGACGGGCATAAAAAAGCCCCTATTAAGGGGCCTTAACAAACATAGCATCACAATTAACAGTAGAGTAAGACGTTTACATCTTATGATTGAAACGTTATAGATTTTTTTCCATGTCTTCATAAGAAGTATGGCGAACATCTTTACCTTTTACATAGTAAATTACGTATTCACAGATGTTTTTACAACGGTCGCCAACACGCTCTACTGCGCGAGCGGCCCATAACACATCTAACACACCTGGTATTGAACGTGGATCTTCCATCATGTAAGTCATTAACTGACGAATAATACCTTCGTATTCTTTGTCTAATTTGGCATCTTCTTTATGCAACTCAAGAGCTTGCTCAGCATCCATACGTGCAAGCGCATCTAGGGTTGAGTGCAGCATGCGCGTTGCGTGACGGCCCATGCTTTCTATGCTGACAAGTAAAGGTTGCTGGCTATTTGCCCGTTTTTCGAGTGCCGCTTTGGCAATACGCACACATGCATCACCAATACGCTCAAGATCCGCAATGGTTTTTGAAATAGCGATAATCATGCGTAAGTCACTTGCTGCGGGTTGACGCTTAGCAATAATACGGGTGCACTCTTCGTCAATCGCCACCTCCATGCCGTTGACTCTGTGGTCGCCTTCAATCACTTTTTGCGCCAGTTCAGCATCTAATGCGGTTAATGCATCAAGTGCTTGCTCAAGTTGACGCTCAACTAAACCGCCCATGGCCAATACACGGTTACGAATATCTTCAAGTTCAGCATTGAACTGACCAGAGATGTGTTTACTTAAATTCATTTTTTCCATCTTACCCACCTAACATTTTGTTTGTTTATTAAAAGCGTTTATCGCCAGGATTAACCATAACGACCGGTAATGTAATCTTCGGTTTTACGCTTTTTAGGGGTAGTAAAAATCGTGTTGGTATCGGCGTATTCAACCAATTCACCCATGTACATAAACGCCGTTTGATCTGACACACGTGCAGCTTGCTGCATGTTATGCGTCACAATCACCACGGTGTACTGTTGTTTAAGCTCAGTGATCAACTCTTCAATGGTTAAGGTTGAAATAGGATCCAAAGCCGATGTCGGTTCATCGAGTAATAACACTTCTGGCTCAATCGCAATAGCACGAGCTATCACTAAACGCTGTTGCTGACCGCCAGATAAACCAAAAGCATTGTCGTGTAAGCGATCTTTAACTTCGTCCCAAATTGCTGCACCGCGTAACGAACGCTCTGCAGCTTCATCTAATTCACGGCGGTTATTTAACCCTTGTAAACGTAAGCCATAAACCACGTTTTCGTAAATTGATTTAGGGAACGGGTTTGGACGCTGAAACACCATGCCGACGTTACGACGCAATGACGCGACATCGACTTTTTTGTCATAGATGTTTTGCCCATGAAGCAAAATTTCGCCGTCGATTTTACAGTTATCAACCAGGTCGTTCATGCGGTTAATACAACGTAAAAGCGTTGATTTACCACAACCACTTGGACCAATAAATGCCGTCACTTGTTTTTTAGGGATCTTCATCGACACATCAAATAACGCTTGTTTGTCACCGTAACGTAAATCAAGGTTACGGATCTCAAGTGCGGTATCCTGCGCGGGTAAGTTAACTAAATCAACTGCTTGTGTTTGCATTGCTGAACTATCAATAGAAATCATTTTTCTTTCCTTCAGGATATCGCTAATTAGTGTTCTAGCGAACGGAATTTTTCACGTAAATGGTTGCGCACGCTAATCGCGGTTAAGTTAAGTGCAACAATTACTGATACTAATAAGAACGATGTTGCATACACCAATGGGCGAGCTGCTTCAACGTTAGGGCTTTGGAAGCCTACATCGTAAATATGGAAACCTAAGTGCATGAACTTACGCTCTAAATGCACAAACGGGAAGTTCATATCTATCGGTAACGTTGGCGCTAATTTAACCACGCCCACCAACATCAACGGTGCTACTTCACCCGCTGCACGCGCTACCGCTAAAATCAAACCGGTCATAATGGCTGGGCTTGCCATTGGCACAACAATGCGCCATAAGGTTTCTGCTTTGGTTGCCCCTAATGCCAGGCTGCCTTGACGTACCGCACTTGGGATACGGCTTAAGCCTTCCTCTGTCGATACAATCACAACCGGTAAAGTTAGGATAGCCAATGTAAGCGCAGACCAAATCACCCCTGGTGAACCAAATGTCGGTGCTGGTAACGCTTCAGGGAAAAACAATTGGTCAATTGATCCGCCCATCATGTAAACAAAGAAGCCTAAACCAAACACACCATAAACAATCGACGGCACACCGGCTAAGTTAATCACCGCGATACGGATCATCTTAGTAATTGGGCCTTTCTTAGCGTACTCGTGCAAGTAAATCGCTGCGACAACACCAAATGGCGTCACAATGACAGCCATTAACATCACCATGAACACGGTACCGAAAATGGCTGGGAATACCCCACCCTCAGTGTTGGCTTCACGTGGGTCATCGTTGACAAATCGGCCAATACCGACAAACCAGTGACCCACTTTCTGAATGACATTCATGTGGTTAACGTAGCTAACATCTAAAATAGAGTCTAGCTTGAGTATGACTTCTTCACCGCGCATGTCACGCACTACAACCGAGTCTCGAGCAGCCTGGTCGCGCAGTGCAAACAAGTCTTTTTCAAGCACAAGGTAGTCTTGGTTTAACTGCTCTATTTGCGCTTTAATATCGGCTTTGCGCTTGTCGGTTAGTTCGCCATCAAGCTCATAGCCACGTTGCTTTAAGCGTAGGCGCTCTATTTGATAGTTAATTGAGCCGATGTCCGATTTTTGTAAGCTTAATGCCTGGTCAGCAATATCTACCGCACGGTCAATATGGCTAAATAAAGAGGCTTCAATATCGGCTTCGTTATTGAGTTCTAGGCGTTTACCATCTTCAATCACTGCCACTGGGTAGCCATAGAAGTTACCATTTTTGGTACGTTCTAGTTTTGCGACATCAGCCGGTGTTGTGCGGCTCACGATATCTGTGGCTAAAATCCAGCGAAAATCCAGGCCAACAAATTCACGGTTACCGGTTTTAACGAGGTAACGTGTGACAAACTCACCAGGGTGTTCAGTGAATTTATGACCTGCTGAGATTAAGCGTTCTGTTGGCACTTCTTCACGGTCGTAAATCTCACCAATTAAGGTGCTTTTTACTCCGTTGTTATCTTCTAGTTGCCATTCGTAAATGTCAGCTGGCCAAAAGTAACTTAAGCCACGCCATGCGATTAACAGTAATAAGCCTAAAACGGCAATTAAACTGATACTTACGGCACCACCGGTCATCCAAATCCACGGTGAACCTGATTTAAACCACTTACCCATTGCACAAACCTCTCAAGGCGATTGGCGAAATAATCAATATATGAGTCATCATCTTTCCTTACAGTGAGCTATAACGGTCGCGTAAACGCTGACGTACGACTTCTGCAATGGTGTTGAAGAAGAAGGTGAATATAAACAGGACAAAGGCGGCTAAGAACAGCACTCGATAATGCGAACTGCCAATGGCTGACTCTGGCATTTCTACCGCAATGTTAGCTGCCAAGGTACGCATACCTTCAAACACACTCCACTCTAATATTGCTGTGTTACCGGTTGCCATTAATACAATCATGGTTTCACCGACAGCACGGCCAAGTCCCATCATAATGGCAGAGAAAATGCCTGGACTTGCTGTTAACAACACCACTCTGGTCAAGGTTTGCCAATTGGTGGCACCTAATGCCAAACTGCCGTTTGATAAGTGTCGAGGCACCGAGAAAATCGCATCTTCGGCAATCGAGAAAATAGTGGGGATAACCGCAAAGCCCATCGCAATACCGACCACAAACGCGTTACGTTGGTCGAAGGTAATGCCTAAATCATTCGTGATAAATTGACGCGTGTTACCATCAAACAATGCCACTTCAATCACTGGGCTAATGGTGAACGAGAACCAACCAACAAAGATTATCACTGGCAGTAACATCAGCTCTTGATAGGTTTCTGGTAAGCGGTGCTTCCAGGTTTCTGGCATTTTGCTCCATGCAAATGCGGTGGATAGTATCGATATTGGCAATAACATCAATAACACCACGATGCCGGGTAAATGATCTTCAATCAGTGGCGCTAACCATAAACCCGCTAAGAAACCCAAAATAACTGTTGGTAATGCTTCCATAATTTCAATGGTCGGTTTAACCACATTACGCACTTTAGGTGTCATGAAGTAAGCCGTGTAAATTGCGCCCGCAATGGCTAAAGGCACAGCAAACATCATGGCGTAGAACGCGGCTTTCATGGTACCGAACGCTAATGGCATTAAACTTAATTTAGCTTCAAAGTCGTCTGAACCTGAAGTTGACTGCCATACATATTGTGGCTCAGGGTAACCTTCGTACCACACTTTTTGCCACAAGGCGCTCCACGAAACTTCTGGGTGGTCGTTTTCAACGGCAAACAGATTAAGCTTGTTATCCGCTTCAATAATCAACGCATTTGAACGCGGGCTAAACGCCATTAAACCAGGGTTAGGCAGGCTGTATTTTTCATCAAACAGGTTACGTTGGCTGGTGGTGTACAGTAGGGTTAACTCCCCTTCTGAACTTAATACCGCAAGACTTTTACGATAAAACTCTGTCGCCATGGCGCTCACTGGCGCGATATCGTCAAATTCACGAATTTGCTGGTACAAGCGGCCTTTATCGCCATTCACCTGGAAATATTGGCTAATCACACCACTGTCGTAGCTGATCATAATTGAGCTAGCACCCGCAAGTAAATTCACTTGCTTAATTTTGGCCTCACCCCTTTTAACATCCAGCACTTGCAGTAATTCAACCTCGTCAGCCTCGCGAGTGTTGTACACAAATAACTTGTCTGTGGTGCTTAAAATTAATTGTCGATGATCGGGCGTCATTAACGCTGACACCACTTGTTTAGGTGCATCTTCAACAAACACTTCGATAGAAGCCCATTCAACTTCTTCTGTCATCATGTTTTCTTCGCCTTCTTGGCGATTGAGCTTCCATGCACCATTAGCATCCTGGTAGGCAAAGCTCATGCGACTGCCGCTGTAATCAAACACTAGGTTGTATACGGCGCCTTCTTCGTTGATGGTTAAGGGTTCATCACCGATTGGATAAGTTAATTTAGGCGTAATTTGACGCTGATTGTCCGGATAGGTCACCGTAAAATCGATGCCGACAACTATCACCTGGCCATTGCTTAAGCCTAATGCAAAGCGTTGCTCGCTTGGGCTCGATTTAGCGCTACTGGTAATGGTCGCGCCTTCTGGCAAGGTCGGTGTAAACGTTGAGATTAATTGCCCCGTTGTTGATGAGTAAAAATCAACCGTACCTAATTGCGTGACGCGATATAACACTTCGTTTTGCTCGTCACTGCCAATCATTAGCGTCTTGGCATCAGTATGTTGATAGCCCACACTGGTTACAGGTTCTATATTTGCGCCATCAAAGATAGGCTTGATGACATACAGCAAGTAGAAAAATATTAATAACAAAGCCACAAACACCATAGTGCCGCCGACTGTTATCCCAAACTCTGCTGCTTTATCCTTAAATGCTCTGCGTGATGCTTGTTTACTCGCAAGTAAACTTTTTTCAGCAGAACCAGGTTGATTTACCTGACTTTCCATTAAGAACCTCTAATAATTAATCGATGCCATAATTAGCGCTTTGATTGTGCAGTTTACTGTGCTAACAATAAATATTTATGACTGAATGGCGATTTCTAAAGCGTTAACTTAACTCAGTAAATTAACAACGAATATTGTGGCGTAAAGCCCTATCATTATTCATCACTCAATCGCCACTAGTTGCATAAGTCAATCGTCGTAAAACAACCGTAAAGCCATAACACAATCTTAAGTGGCTGCGATTATATGACGTAAAGATGACAGTTGTGTTACAGCCAATGTATATAGGAGAAATATCGTATGATGCGTTACCTTATCACTTTGCAAGCACCTGATAGAAAAGGATTAGTAGAACAGATCGCCAATGTCGTTAGTCGCCACAATGGCAACTGGCTTGATTCTGAAATGCGCCATATTGATGGTGTTTTTGCCGCAATATTACAGTTAGAGGTGCCAGCACTAAAATGGGATGAGCTGGTTGATGCGCTTGAATGCATTGACGGCCTCACCATGACCTTCTCAAAAACCAGTTTAAGTGCACAGCCTATCAAGCAACTCCGTTACAACCTTGTCGCTTATGATCGCCCGGGTATTGTTCTACATATTTCCAATAAAATGAATGCATTAGGTATTAACATTGAAAAATTTAGTAGCCAATATGAAACCGCAAGCCATACCGGGATTGCCTTATTTAGGGCCACAATGGAGCTTGGGCTTACCGACCCCGCTCAGGAAGAGATGATTGCCACTTCCCTGTATGAAATGGGTGACGATGTGGTATTAGATAAATTGAGCCAGTCAGCTTAAAAAGTTAACAGACAAACAGCACATAAACCAAGTTGGGCAAATTAAGGCTAAATTCCATTTTCATCATCTGCTAAACTGCCAGCAAATAAAGACGATAAAATGGATTCACCATGTTTGGAACGCTATCAAAACTGAAAACCCACCTCAATAACAACCATGAGGTGGAGTATCATTTACCTGTCGGAGAGGCGCGCTTAGCGCTAAACCCATTAATCGGTAAAACGCTTACCATGACTCACACGGGTAATATTTTTTGCAGCAGCTGCGGAAAAAAAACCAAAAAGAGTTACTCGCAAGGCCACTGCTATGTGTGTATGACTAAGCTGGCCAGTTGCGATATGTGCATTATGAAACCAGAAACCTGTCACTTTGATCAAGGTACTTGCCGTGAACCAGAGTGGGCAATGTCAAATTGCTTTGTACCGCATTATGTTTATTTGTCTAATACTTCTGGCATTAAAGTCGGCATTACGCGTCACACGCAAATCCCTACACGCTGGATTGACCAGGGTGCCACTCAGGGTTTACCTATTTTTAAAGTGTCTACGCGCAAAATGTCGGGCTTAATTGAAATTGAAATAGCCAAATTCATTAACGACAAAACCCATTGGCAAGCCATGCTAAAAGGCCACAATGATGACATTGACCTGGTTGAGCAAGCCGCGCAACTTATTCCGTTAATTGAAGATAAACTGCAAGCACTTGCTATAGAGCATGAAGATATTGTCATCGAGCGTTTAGATGCCAATATTCAAGCCATAAGCTACCCTATTACCGCGTTTCCAACCAAAGTGAAATCACATAACTTTGATAAAATTGCTGAGGTCACTGGGACATTGCAAGGCATTAAAGGCCAATACCTGATTTTTGATACTGGGGTGATTAACATTCGTAAGTTTTCATCTTATGAAGTTGAAGTGAGTTATTAAGTAATCATCACATTGGGTTAAGTATTGTGGCGACTGCTGTTCTCTATGTTCAGCAGTCTCACTGATTGATAAGTTAATTAATTTACTCATTTGTAAAAATATCATTATGCTCGGTAGAAAAATTCCCCTAAAATTCTGCTTCTCAGCACCTTAGCTTAAGAGATCCATTCATGGAGTTAGTGTTCGCCATTGCATTATTTGCCTTTTCTGCCGGTATTACACCAGGGCCTAACAACATTATGTTGATGACCTCTGGAGTTAACTTTGGCATTAAGCGCAGTATTCCACATTTACTTGGGATAAGTTTAGGCTTTCCAACCATGATTTTAGCTGTGGGATTAGGCCTAAGCGCAATATTTCAGGCGTATCCAATTATTCACATTGTCATTAAAGTGGTTGGCATTGCTTACCTACTCTACTTGTCGTGGTTGATTGCTAATAGCAGCAGCAAAATGGAAGGCAAACAAGTCAGTAAACCGTTTAGCTTTATTCAAGCGGCGGCCTTTCAATGGGTCAACCCAAAAGGTTGGATTATGGCCGTGGGTGCGATAGCCACTTTCACCTCGGTACAGCACGAACTCAACAGCCAGGTGATTACGATTGCCAGTGTGTTTTTATGTGTGGCGTTTCCCTGTGCAATCGTTTGGCTTAGTTTTGGCGTTGCACTAAAACGTTTATTGAAAAACGAACGTCAGCAGCGCATTTTTAATATTTCGATGGCATTATTATTGGTGGCATCAATTATTCCGATGGTGTTACCTGCATCATCACCGGTATAACGATAAGGTTAATCAATGGAACAACATGAATGCCTCACCCACACTGAAAAGTGGGTTGTGGATGTCATCATGAAATACAATATTTGCCCGTTTGCTCGTAGAGAGGTTGAACGTGCCAGTATTCGTTATGTGGCTATTGAGCAAACCAAAGTAAAAGCAGTATTAAAAGCACTCATAACCGAATGCCAATACCTTGATGAGCATCCACGAACTGAAACTACCTTGTTCATTCTGCCGCGTGGATTTGAAGGATTTTATGCCTATTTAGATTTGGTCGACGATGCCACAGAGATATTAGCTGAGCACGGTTATGAAGGTGTTTATCAACTCGCAACATTTCATCCAGACTACTGCTTTGAAGGCGAACCCCAAGATAGCGCCGCTAACTTTACCAATCGAGCCCCCTACCCAACCTTGCACATCATTCGCGAAGCCAGTATGGAAATAGCGCTCGCAAACTACACCGACCCCGAATCAATTCCTGAACGTAATATTGCTTTTGCTGAACGCAAAGGCAGTGATTTTTTTATTAAATTATTGCAGCATTGCACTAAATCGTAGACAGATAACGATTTACGAAATGCTTCGCTCGGCGCTTACAGACTCTAGGTTCTAGGTTCTAGCATGTCATCCTCGAATGCCTTAATCGGGGATTCAGGTGTTTCTTTTGACCTTCTGTAAAAACATAAAGCCAACACCTGGATTCCGGCTCAACAGCATTACCGGAACGACGGGGTAGTAGACGTTGTTTGAATACGAATGAGCAGAAGGCGAAGTAGTGGGCGTTATTTGTGTACGGATGAACAGAAGTCGAAGCAGTGGGCTTAATCTGAGTACGAATGAGCAAATGTGCCATTTGGCCCCACCCGCACGTCATCCCTGAGTGCTTGTATCAGGGATCCAGGTGTTTCTTGTCTCTCGTATCTGTGACTTTGGCTATCGCTTTCAAGCGAAAAGCCACCAACATCTGGATTCCGGCTAAAAAGCATTGCCGGAACGACGGAGTAGTAGGCGTTATTGGAATACGAATGAGCAGAAGGCGAAGTAGTGGGCGTTATTTGTGTACGGATGAACTGAAGTCGAAGTAGTGGGCTTAATCTGAGTACGAATGAGCAAATGTGCCATTTGGCCCCAACCGCACGTCATCCCTGAGTGCTTGTATCAGGGATCCAGGTGTTTCTTTGGACCTTCTGTAAAAGCGAAAAGCCAACACCTGGATTCCGGCTAAAAAGCATTGCCGGAACGACGGAGTAGTAGGCGTTATTTGAATACGAATGAGCAGAAGGCGAAGTAGTGGGCGTTATTTGTGTACGGATGAACAGAAGTCGAAGCAGTGGGCTTAATCTGAGTACGAATGAGCAAATGTGCCATTTGGCCCCACCCGCACGTCATCCCTGAGTGCTTGTATCAGGGATCCAGGTGTTTCTTGTCTCTCATATCTGTGAGTTTGGCTATCGCTTTCAAGCGAAAAGCCAACACCTGGATTCCGGCTCAACAGCATTGCCGGAACGACGTGGTAGTGGGCGTTGTTTGTGTAAAAATGCGAAATGAAGGAGTAGCGGGCCTTTCCCGTTTCGAGAAGTGGACCGTGACAATCGACTTATCAGCCTTTAACTTAACGCTCTACTCTTTTGATAACGTAAACTTGCTCACTTGGCGTGACATGTTGCTGGCATCACTGAGTAAGTTGTCGTTAAGCTCTGCGAGTTGTTGCGATATTTCTTGAGTATGATGGTAGATTTCAGTAATTTTCATCGCATTGCGATTCACTTCTTCTGCCACAGCTGACTGCTCATGGGTTGAGGCGGCAATTTGTTCATTCATGTTGTCTATCACCTCAACGTGCTCAGCAATGAGTTTTAGCTCACGACCTGCGTGTTTAGATTCTTCAACGCTTAACTGCGCCTGCGCCTGGCCTCGCTTCATGGCACTAACCGCTATTGTTGCGCCGGACTTTAAGCGTTCGGTCATGTTTTTAATGTCTTCGGTTGAGCTTTGTGAACGCTGCGCGAGCGTGCGAACCTCATCAGCAACAACGGCAAAACCTCGGCCTTGATCGCCGGCCCTTGCCGCTTCAATGGCAGCATTTAGTGCTAATAAATTGGTTTGTTCTGCAATGGAGCTAATCACATCAAGTATGGTCACAATGCTTTGCACATCTGTATCTAAACGGCCTATAGCTTCTGCAGCATCTGCTATTTCATTGGCTAACAGTTGAATAGCATCACCGGTTTTACTGACATCATTTTCGCCGCTTTTGGCCTCAATGTTGGCTTTGGCTGACGCATCAGATGCCTGCACTGCATTGGCGGCAATTTCATGTACTGTTGCACTCATCTGAGTCATGGCAGAAGCGACCTGCTCTGCTTCTGATGAACCTTGTAGCACATCGGTTTGCAATGAGCGTGTATAACCGTTCATTTGCTCAACAGCATTAACCAGATTAACGGCATTGACGCGCACCTGGGTAATGATGTCTTCAAACTCGGCCATCATTTGGTTAAACGCTATTGAAATTTGGCCAAATTCGTCTTCAGATTGATGAGGTAAACGGGTGGTTAAATCAAATTGAGTGCCGGCATGGAGCATTTGCTTGTGCAATACGCTTAAACTGCGATGTAAATAACCCGACACACTCAGGCTCATTACAATGACAAACACTAATGCGAGCAGTAAGAGTAACGCGGTGTAGTACATCTGCTGAGTTGCATTAGTCAGTTTGTCGTGGCTAAGCTGTGTTAAATCATCACCAAATTGTTTTTCAAGTGCTGTTAGTATTGCTATGCGGGCTGTTGATGTTTTAAACCACTCTTCTGGGTTTTGCGCCAACATGGCTGAGGCGTCTTGTGTAAAAGCCAGTTCTCGTAAAGCTTGTACATCTGCCATGGCACTGCTTTGCTGCGCTTGTTTAAAGGCGTTTATATTACTGATATTAGCCGCTGCGATAAATCGCTCGGCATAGGTTTGCTGCTCTGCCACTAAAGTGACAAATTTACGGAATAAACCCGGGGCAAACTCGCTGTTACCAAATGTGGTACTTAATACGGCCCGCTCTATCCCTGCACGCTCTTTTAACTGTAAATAAGCCGCAAACGCTTTGAGGCGCATTGACAGTTCGCTGTCTTGGCTTTGGCTCGCGGCTTCGTCGACCATCGACAGTAATAGCGTGTTCATTTGAGTGTAATAACCGACTTGTTCAGGCACGGTAACCGTGAGGCTGCTAACCTTGTCTCGCATCGTTTTTAGTTGAATTAATGATGAGGCAACTTGATCGTAAGTCGCTTGCAATTGAATAGGGAAGTCATCTTGCTGAGCAAATTGTTTAAAGCGGTTGATTTGGCTATCGGTTTGACCACGCTGCTCAGGCAAATCGTCTTTAAATGATTGCCCTTTTGACCCAATGAAACCAGCGCTCATGCCGCGCTCTTTTTGCAGCTCGTGCACCAGCGCACTATTAATAATGGCGACATTTGATAGTTCTATCACTAACTGAAGTTGCTGCTGGGTGCGGTAATGATTACTCACATACATGCCACCAAATAAGATACTGGTGAGCAAGGGTGGCAATACAAGCAAAGCAAGCTTACGCGAAATTTTAAGGTTACTTATCCATTGCCAATTCATAAAAATCCTTTTTAATTATAGGTGAGTACAATATATCTGAATACAATAATAGTACGACTGAGGTTAACTGATATGATTTATTTTTGTATTACAAATAAATCAAACTCAGACATTGCTCACAGCTAAATTAGCTAACCTCATATTAATTATGAGTAAGTTACCTATTATTAGGTATTAGGTATTAGTTATCACAGCCACACTATTGCTCTAATGCGAGACAAAACTCGCTGATTAATGCCGGCCATTCATTAACATCGTCCATTGCGTTAGCGATGTGTAATGTGGCATTAGGCAGCCACTTTTTTAAGGTAATGGCACTGTCGATGGGATGGGCGGCATCGCCTTCCCAGGCCAAAATAAGTGTCGGAACATCAATACTGGCAAGTTGCGCTGTGGTGGGTAAATCATTGTGGGCCGCTGCAGTAAAGAGTTGATGTAATGTTTGGCGTTTCATCAACTTCAAGCCATCTAGCATGCCTAACACGCTGTGTTTGTGAGCATCGATTAACCAGCTAGGCAACATTTTATCGATATGCTTAGCATTCATTTTTGCAAGGCCCTTACCACCTAATATCCGCGCAGCTTTGGCTATTTTATGGTAATAATCGACTTGTGCAGCCCGGGCTTGCCAGCCTATGGGAGGCGTCATTAACACCAGGCCTTTAACCTTTTCGGGATGGGCTAATGCCGCATACAAACTGGTGGCACTTCCCATAGATTGGCCGCCTAAAATAAGCGGTGTTGCCGCGCGGTAATGATCAGCGACACGGAGCATGTCTGTGGCTAGGTTTGGCCAAAGATAGTCATCAACAGACTGGCTTTGGGTGGATAAACCATGGCCAATGGCGTCGTAACGAATAAGTTGGAGTTTTTTAGGAAATCGATGCCATGCGTATACGCCAATAGCATCTTCGCTTTGCATACAGCCACATAAACCGTGGGCCCACACTAGGCTTTGGCCTTTACCGCTAATGGAACAATTAAACTGATTGATATTAAATTGTTCTGTCATGGCGAGGTAATCTCCTACTTATCCTTTTACGATTTCGATTAATCGATTAATAAACAGTTTGATGGCTTCAACATTATCAAATCTAAATGCTAATCCGTAGTGGGTTTCATTTAAGCCTTTGTATTGCCTTGTCGGAAAACGTGTCATTTGTGCATTGTGATAATAATCGTATTTAGCGTGTACACCGTCAATGGTGGCAAGCTCAGTTGAAAAGACTTCAAATGCTGGACGGATTATCAGCAACGGAATTTTACCTTCAACATGCACATAAACCGGTTCTTTGAGCTCTGGCAACATGTATTCGGTGACATTCTTAATATTAAAATTAGTACGACATTTGAGTTCATTCAAGGTACTAGATGCTTGTTCGAGGGTGATGCTCATGTATTTATCTGCCTGTAATCGTTTAATAGCTTGAGTATATTGATATTCATGCTCTTAAATCAATAATATAAAAAAAGCCCCGAACATAAGTTCAGGGCTTTCATCAATTACTTGGTTGAAAGCGAATCAACTTAACCTTCAATACCTTTGCTTGCTAGGAACTCATCGTAAGTGCCTTTAAAGTCATTAATGCCTTGTGGCGTGACTTCAAGGATACGTGTCGCCAGCGACGATACAAATGCACGGTCATGCGATACGAACATTAACGTCCCTTCGTATTTCTCTAAGGCGTTGTTCAATGACTCAATCGATTCCATATCCATGTGGTTGGTGGGTTCGTCGAGTAATAAAATGTTTGGCTTTTGCATGATAAGTTTACCGAAGTACATACGGCCCTTTTCACCACCCGATAACACTTTAACCGACTTTTTAATGTCGTCTGCACCAAACAGCATGCGGCCTAAAATGCCACGTACAGATTGATCATCATCGTTTTCTTTACGCCATTGGCTCATCCATTCGAACAAGGTCATGTCGTTAGCAAAATCGGCTTCATGATCCTGAGCGTAATAACCAATGTTATTATTTTCAGACCAATGAATGGTGCCTTCATCCTGCGGAATGTCATGCACTAGGGTACGTAACAAGGTGGTTTTACCCACACCGTTTTGACCTAGAATTGCAATGCGCTCACCCACTTCGACCATAAGATCAAATTTGCTGAACAAAGGTGTGTCGTATCCTTTGGCAAGGTTTTCAACAATCAATGCATTACGGAACAATTTCTTTTCTTGTTCGAAACGGATAAACGGGTTAACACGGCTAGAGGCTTTAATGTCATCAAGCTTAATTTTATCAATCTGTTTTGCACGCGATGTGGCTTGTTTCGCTTTAGATGCGTTAGCCGAGAAACGCGCAACGAAGGTTTGTAGCTCAGCAATTTGTGCTTTCTTCTTCGCATTGTCGCTCATTAAGCGTTCACGCGACTGTTGTGCAGCCATCATGTATTCGTCGTAGTTACCAGGGAATACGCGCAGTTCACCGTAATCTAAGTCAGCCATGTGGGTACACACTGAGTTTAAGAAATAACGGTCATGCGAGATGATGATCATGGTGCTATTACGTTGGTTCAACATATCTTGTAACCAACGAATGGTGTCGATGTCCAAGTTGTTGGTTGGTTCGTCTAGGAGTAATAAATCTGGGTCAGAAAACAGGGCTTGCGCTAGCAAGACTCGTAATTTAAAACCTGGGGCGATTTCGCTCATTAAACCAAAATGTTGCTCGGTAGCAATACCGACGCCTAATAGTAAGTCACCCGCGCGAGATTCAGCGGTGTAACCGTCCATTTCAGCAAATTCCATTTCAAGATCAGCTACTTTAATGCCGTCTTCTTCGGTCATTTCAGGCAGTGAATAAATGCGGTCACGCTCTTGCTTCACTTTCCATAATTCACGGTGTCCCATGATCACAGTGTCTACGACAGAAAAGGCTTCGTATGCAAACTGGTCCTGGTTTAGTTTACCCATGCGCTCGTTAACGTCTAACGACACGTTACCGCTTGAAGGCTCTAAATCACCGGCAAGGATTTTCATAAAGGTGGATTTACCACAACCATTCGCGCCAATTAAACCGTAGCGATTACCGCCACCAAATTTGACAGAGAGATTTTCAAACAGTGGCTTAGCGCCAAACTGCATTGTGATGTTAGCTGTTGTAATCAAAATGAAATTCCAAATCGTGTTGTGTGTTTAAACCGATATCACATTATAGCTTAATCGCTCGAGTTGACATCTGTATTACTCAAGTCCGCTCTTAACCAAATGCTAAGCAAATAATAGTGAGATTTAAACTGATATACGGCATCGCCGAAGGGGTAGATATAAAGCGCGACATTGTAAGGATTATTGGCCTATTTATCAACCTAAACCCAATCATAATGCTTTGCTGTTGATGCAATAAAAAAACGCAACAGCAAAGCATTTACAATTTAACGACTTTGTTAACCCTGCAAATAATTCACAATGTAATCTAAGCCACCTGTAATTGCCGCCACTTGCGCATCGTTACATTGTTGCGTCGTGACATGTGGGCTGTCTGGGTACACTTCGGTGGTGGTATTGAAATGATTCAACGTGATACCAGCACATAAGCTCAGCTTTTTAACCGGATAATTAATCACCCCAAACTGTTCAATCGGTACTTCAATTAATTGGCCATTATCATCTGGGGCAATGTGGGTCACTTTGGCCACAGAATCGATAATAGCTTTTTGGAACTCAGGGGTTGGGTTATCACTGTCACCAACCAAATAAAATCCGTCAGGAATAACGCCTTTATCGTACTCAACACCATCACGAGCAGACAATAACGGCCTGAACTCTAACTCATCTGTGTCGGTGGTTTCATGTAAATCAATGTGGGCATACACTTCGCCTAACGTGGCGACAAATGCCATTAATGCTGCTGACTCTTCTGCTGGACTGTTAGCGTAAAAAGAGCGATTAGGATCTATCGCTCGTGGGTTCCAACGGTTAATAGTCTCATAACCCCATGGGCTGACACACGGCGCCACAGCGACATTAAAATACTGACTGTAATACTTGGCTTTAGTGGCTAAAAATTGAATAGCGCCATGTACGCCACTGGTTTCGTAACCGTGCACGCCACCTGTCACTAAAATGGTCTTTTTGTTGCTGTCCCAGTTGTGCGACTTAAAGCCAAATAACGGATACTTGTCAGCGTCATAAGATAATGCGCCGTATTTCACTTGCTCAAACTCGCTTGCCAGTGGAATTAATTTACTGACCACTTCATCTTGGTATGAACGTTTGATGGTAACTTGTGCTAACCATTGGGCTTTCTCAGCATCGGTCCATTTTTGTCCCGGTGTGCCTATTGGGTATACAGTCGAATCTGTCATGAAACCTCTTTTATTTTTAATTAATGTTTATGAGTTAGATTTTGTTTTGGCGAAAATCACCAGGGCAATACCAAACAAAATAATACTGGTGCAAATAATAAGATGAACACTGATTTGCTCGCCGACAAAGATGACGCCACCTATTGCGGCAATCACAGGCACAGAAAGTTGTAATACTGCGGCATGATTGGCACTGAGTCCTCTAAGCGCTTGATACCATAACGCATAGCCCACACCCGAGGCCAACGCACCAGAAAGTATCGCCAGCACAATCCCTTGAGTGCTTAATTGAAATGCTAGCTGTGCCGATTCTGATTGCATTGGTTCGACGGGCATTAACATCGATAATAACCATACGCTGGCAAGCATCAACAATACTAAGGGTAAGGTGCGAATAAAATTGTAACCTGTAGCAAATAATGGCTTAACAGTGCCCTTACCTAACAACGTATAGCCGCCCCAGGCGCAACCACTTATCGCCATGAGCACTAAGCCGGTGATTGATAATGTCTCACTGCCAAGGCTGAGGCTCGGCCACACTAAATAGCCAAAGCCTGCAAACGCCACTAGCGCACCAGTTATCTCAAGAAAATTCAGTCTATGACCTTGCAAATAACTGATAAACATCATGCTAATTTGTACGGCGGCAAATAAGACTAATGCCCCAGTTGCAGTGTCTAGCAGGACATACGCGTACGAAAAACCAATGGCATACACAAACAACAGGCCTGCGGCTAAATAACTGCCATGGGCTTGTATTGGCAATTGATGTTTTGTTGCTAGGCCTTCTGTTGTTGGGTTTTCTTTTGCTGGTTTTTGTGTTGTTCGCCCTTTTGCCGAAGTCAGCAGCATCAATAAGGCCAACATCAATGCACCAGATGCTAATCTGATGGCGGTGAAACTGCTTGGGTCAATGAGTGGCACAGCCTGTTCATTTGACAATGCAAGCCGACAAAATACTGAGTTAGCCGCAAACGCGATTAATGCGATTAAGGTATAACATGTCAGTGCGGTGCGAGATAGCGGCGTGGCAGAAACCATAAGTTAACCTTACTGATAGTGAGTTACTTAGATGACTTTCTAAAGCTGAATTTACTCGCAAACCAGCTGATCACCGCCACCTGTTGTACGTGACTCAAGCCAAAATACACACAAATCCATGGAGAGATCAGTAAGAACCACGGCAATGCAGCGGTGGATCGCCCCGAAAACAGCAGATACAAAAAGCCGCCATAAATAATCACCACGCCTAGGATCCCCACGATAAGCATGATTTTTTTGAGTATGAGTTCGAGTTTTGCCACGTGATTAATCCCTAAAAGTAAAAAAGTCACGCCGAGCTAATACACATTGTATTAGCTCGGCGTGACAGCATCATAACAAACTGTAAACCCAATACCACTGTTCTATAAGCGAATACCGCCGTCAATTTCAAATACACGGCCGTTTACATAATCATTTTCAATGATAAAGCGAACCGTTGATGCGATTTCTTCAGGTTGACCTAGCCGCCCTACTGGCACCATTTTCTCTAAACGCTCTAATGCCTCTGGCTTCATGGCCGCGGTCATTTCAGTGGCAATCACACCCGGCGCCACAGCAGCGCTGCGGATGTTGTATCGCGCTAACTCTTTAGCCCAGCCAACAGACATCGCGGCAACACCGGCTTTAGACGCTGAATAATTTGATTGACCCATGTTGCCCGATTTAGCCAGACTAGAGATGTTAATGATCACTCCTGCTTGCTTGGTTTCAATCATGGCAGCCGCGGCTTCACGGCCACATAAAAAACTGCCGGTTAAGTTAACATTGATAACCGATTGAAACTGCTGATACGACATACGGTCGGTGACAACGCCATCTTTGGCTTTAACCATTAAGCCATCACGTAAAATGCCCGCGTTATTGATAAGCACATTTACTTGGCCAAAGTCTTCAACGATATACTTAAAGCCCGCCACAACATCTTCTTCGTCGGTAATGTCTAACGCATAACCTTGTACTTCAGTTGTCGTGCCTAAATCAGCACAAGCTTGCTCGAGCTTAGTTTGGTCAACATCGATAAGCGCCAATTTAGCCCCTTTGGCAGCTAAATCATGGGCCATCGCCAGACCTAAACCACCTGCTCCGCCAGTAATGACGACAACCTTATCTTTTAATTCCATCAACTGAATCCTTTATTTTTTCTTTGAAAACTGTTCAAAAATACTCGAAAAATCACGACTGCCATTGCCTTGACGCGCATGGTTAATATACAAACTGCGTGCAAGTGAGCCCATCGGTGTGCTCGAGTTAGAGGCTAATGCCGCCTCTTGCGACAAGCCTAAATCTTTTACCATGAGGTCGACCATAAAGCCGCCTTGATACCCTTTCGACGACGGCACGTTTTCCATCACATCTGGACATGGATTGTACTTTTCGAGTGTCCAGTTACCGCCGCTGCTGACTTTCATGATATCAGACAACACTTTAGGATCTAAGCCATTATCTAAACCTAATTGTAATGATTCGCTAGTGCCGACCATTAACACAGATAACAACATGTTATTACAAATCTTGGCAATTTGCCCTGCACCCACAGCACCCGCATGGAAAATATTGCCGCCCATGACCGTTAATACGGTTTGCGCTTGAGTGTAGGCGACATCTGAGCCGCCACATATAAAGGTCAAGGTACCTGCTGCTGCGCCTGCGGTACCGCCAGATACCGGCGCATCCATAAATTCAAGGCCTTTTTCGGCAGCTTTTGCGCCCACTAAACGTGCACTGTCGGCATCGATGGTCGAACAATCAATTAATAATGTCTGTTTAGAGACCACATCAAGCAGGCCTTTATTATTGTCATCACCAATATATAAACCCCGTACATGCTTGCCTGCAGGCAACATGGTAATCACAAAGTCTGCTGATGCTGCTGCGCCGCAAGCCGTTTTAGCACTGAGTGCACCTTGTGAGGTTAACGCTTCGACTGCGAGCGGATTTAAATCAAATACAGTCACGGTCATGCCGGCTTTAATTAAATTGACCGCCATCGGGCCGCCCATGTTACCTAAACCAATAAATGCTACAGTTGCCATGATAATAATCCTTATTAAGTAAAGTCAGCTAATGGGTGGTTTTTGGCGTCCCAAGGGGATGTGGTCAGTTGGTCTATTCGGCTTTGTTCTACGGCTTCAACATCGCTAAATAACCATTTAGGTTGGCGGTCTTTATCAATCAGTAACGCCCGAACCCCTTCGCAAAAATCCCCTATTGAGCAACAATTCACGCTGACACCAAGCTCCCATTGAAAACATTGCGCTAAACTGAGTTCAGTGCCTAATTGGGCTTGAGCAAAAATTAAATGCCAGCTGATTGGGCTACCCGCTAAGGCGGTTTTCTGGGCTCGTTGTAGCCATTCAAGCTCAGTATTTAAGGTCGATAATTGATGATGAACATCTAAAATATCGCCCGCCATTAATAAATCGATTTGAGTTTGAAATTGCTGTAAGTGACTGTCTGGTAGCGTTGCTAAATGCGGCTCAGTCATCGTGGTGAGTAAATCACTTAACAACTGATGATTACGCTGACTGTCTTGGCTCCAGTTAAGCTCAGCCATGGCGTCGAACAATGGCTCTTGTTCATCGCTCGGTAGATAATGATTTCCCAACTCAACATATAAGGCATCGGCGGCGTTCATGTTGTAGGCGGTAAGGCCTAAAAATAGCCCGGTTTTGCCTGGCATGCGGTTTAAAAAGTAACTGCCACCGACATCAGGATATAAACCAATGGTGACTTCTGGCATCGCGATTCGACTGCGCTCAGTCACAATACGATGACTGCCGCCGGCCATTAAGCCTAAACCGCCACCCATGACAATACCGTCGCCCCACACTAAAACGGGTTTACCAAACTGATGGAGTAAGTAATCCAGCTGGTATTCTTGGGTAAAGAAACCACACGCTTCATCGGTAATGGTGTTGGGATTAGCAATAGATGCATGGTAAATAGCACGCACATCTCCACCAGCGCAAAATGCTTTTTCGCCCGCACCTTGTAGCACCACACACGCAATGCTGTCGTCGTTTTGCCAGTGGGTTAATTGAGTTTGCATCGCGGCAACCATATCGAGGGTTAACGCATTGAGCGCTTTTTCAATATTAAGGGTCACAATGCCAATTGATTGGCCAGAGAGTGTGCCGAGTGTTTGAAATATTACATCTTGAGTCATTAGCAGTTCTTCCAGATTGCGGCGCGTTTTTGTAAAAAGGCGTTCACACCTTCAGCTTGATCTTCAGTATCAAATAGCCCGACAAACAATTCGCGCTCAAGCGGCAGGGCTTGAGTGCGCGGCATGTATCGCCCAGCTTGAATTAAAGTTTTACACACACTTACACTACTCGGTGACTGTTTAGCGACTTTGGCAGCTAAGGCAACGGCAGCATCTAGTGCCTGGCCTTTTTCGACTACTTCTTCAACTAGGCCAATTTTTTCTGCTTTAGCAGCATCAATACGTTCGCCACATAAAATCATGCGTTTTGCCCAGCCTTCACCCACTAATGCGGTGAGGTTTTGCGTGCCACCTGCACAAGGTAGTAATCCCACGGTAGCTTCAGGCAGTGCCATTTGCGCTTGGGCTTCGGCAATGCGTAAATCGCAGGCTAACGCGACCTCTAGGCCACCACCCATGGTGTAACCGTTAATGGCGGCAATGGACACACCACGAAACGAACTTAAAGTTTCAAAGGCTTCGCCAAAATGTTTTGCCATGGTCGCTGCATTGCCTTTATCGCCATCGGCAAATAAATTTAAATCGGCACCTGCTGAAAAGAACTTTTCACCTTGACCTGTGATCACTAAGGCATAAATATCTTTATTTTGATTCAGCTTGATAATGGTTTGCTTTAATAACTGTAAGCTGTCTGCTGTCCAGGTATTGGCTGGCGGGTTGTTAAGCGTCAAAATGGCCGTGTGACCAATAATATGCTCAATTAATGCGGTGTGGGTTGTCATCATTTACTGTCCTTAGTTTAGGGCTAGTGAGTCGCGAGAGTATCAACGCATTACAGAATTGGGTGAGCATCACTGGCAAGTAAACGACGAGCAATAATCAGGCGCATAATTTCGTTAGTGCCTTCTAAAATCTGATGCACGCGCACATCGCGGAAGTGACGCTCAAGCGGATACTCGCGGATATAACCGTAACCACCATGGATTTGCAGCGCGCCGTCACATACTTGAAAACCTACATCGGTCGCAAAGCGTTTGGCCATGGCGCAATAGGCGCTGGCTTCTGGGTCTTGGGTGTCGAGTTTAAATGCCGCTAAACGCACCATTTGGCGGGCAGCAACCAACTCTGTTGCCATGTCGGCTAATTTAAATTGCAGTGCTTGGAACGCCGCTAACGGTTTGCCAAATTGCTTACGCTCGTTCATGTATTGTGTCGCGCGCGTTAATGCGGCCTGCGCAGTACCAATTGAACATGTGGCAATATTGATGCGTCCGCCGTCGAGCCCTTTCATGGCAAAAGTAAAACCCTGGCCTTCTTCACCGAGTAAGTTAGCGGCAGGCACGCGCACGTTTTCAAAGCTGATCAGTCTTGTAGGTTGAGCATTCCAGCCCATTTTATCTTCCGCTTTACCATAAGTGACTCCAGCAGCATCAGCTGGCACCGCAATGGCAGAAATCCCTTTAGGGCCTGCTTCGCCGGTACGGCACATCACCACGAGCAATTCAGTTTCACCGGCACCAGAGATAAACATTTTTGAACCGGTAATGAGATAATCATCACCATCACGCACGGCTTTGGTTTGCAACGATGCTGCATCACTGCCAGCACCTGGCTCAGTTAAACAGTAAGATGCTAATAATTGCCCTGTGGTTAAGCCTTCTGACCATTGTTTACGTAAGGTTTCGGTGCCCCAGGTGGTCACCATCCAGGTCGCCATATTATGAATGGTTAACATGGCTGTTGTAGCGGTACAACCGTGGGCTAATTCTTCAAAAATAATTGACGCATCTAAACGAGATAAGCCCATGCCGCCTTCTGACTCTGGCGAGTACAAAGAACAGAAACCCAGCTCTCCGGCTTTTTGTATCACGTCTTTAGGAAAGTGATGTTCTTCGTCCCATTTTGCAGCAAATGGCGCAAGTTCTTCGGCTGAGAATTGACGAGCTAAATCAGCAAATTGGCGTTGGTCTTCGTTTAAATTAAAATCCATGCTGGACTCCTAATATTGTCTTAGATGACTCTTGGGTCATTTAGTCACTTGCTCACTGCAGCTTAAGTTGCTTGGCCATTATGTAAGGGAAAACAATGGTGTGAATCAAGATAGTCTTGTTGTATTTCGATTAGATTGTCGCGATATATCGATGATGTATCGCGACAAATGGTGACTCATCACAGCACACTTATTTTAAGTTAATGCTCATGTTAGGGCCGCTAACGGCTTCTGAGTCAAACCAACGAGTGGTGATGGTTTTAGTTTCAGTGCAAAAACGCACCGCTTGCTTACCATAGGCGTGTTGGTCGCCATAGAAACTGCCTTTCCAACCGGTAAATGAGAAGAACGGTAATGGCACAGGGATAGGCACGTTAATGCCCACTTGACCCACTTCAATTTCATGTTGGTACTTACGCGCTGCGCCGCCTGATGCAGTAAAGATTGACGTGCCGTTGCCGTATGGGCTGTTGTTCACAAGCTCAATCGCATCGTCTAATGTTTCAGCTTCCATACAACACAGTACAGGGCCAAAAATCTCTTCTTTGTAAATGCTCATGTCGGTAGTGACATTGGTGAACATAGTTGGACCAACCCAGTTACCAGACTCATAACCTTCAAGGGTAAAGTCGCTACCATCGAGTAAGCAATCGGCACCTTCTGCTTTGCCCTGGGCGATGAGTTTTAACACGCGCTCTTTGGCTGCAGGGCTGATGACAGGGCCGTAAGCGGCGTCTTTGTCATCCCATAAACCTGGACGCACTTTGGCAAGCGCCTCTTTTAACTCAGGGATCCACTCTTTAGCTTTACCGACAAATACTGCCACTGAAATGGCCATACAGCGTTGACCTGCAGCGCCAACCGAAGCGCCGACCATGTTGTTGATCACTTGCTGCTTGTTTGCATCAGGCATGATCACGCAGTGGTTTTTAGCACCCGCAAAGGCTTGCACACGTTTTAGATTGTCAGTACCTGTTTTATAAATGTATTGACCAACGCCCACTGAACCGACAAATGAAATCGCTTTAATGGCTGGATCTCTTAACAAAATATCAACGGCGGTTTTGTCGCCATGAATAAGCTGCAACACGCCTTTTGGCGCACCCGCTTCAACAAACAATTCAACTAAACGCTGTGGCGTCATTGGATCTTGTTCAGACGGTTTTAAAATAAAGGTGTTACCGCAGGCAATCGATAACGGGAACATCCATAATGGGATCATGGCAGGAAAGTTAAACGGGGTAATACCCGCACACACGCCAAGCGGTTGTGTATAGCTGTAGGTATCGATATTACGCGCGACGTTTTCAACGGTTTCGCCCATCATTAACGATGCAACATTACAGGCATGCTCAGCGACTTCAATGCCGCGCCATACATCGCCTTTAGCGTCTTCAAATGTTTTACCGGTTTCTTGCGCCAAAATGGTCGCTAATTCGTCGTGATGTTCTTTGAGCAAATGTTGGTAACGCAACATGACGCGCGCACGCTCAGACACAGGCACTTCTTTCCAGGTCTTAAACGCTTCTTTGGCGCTGTGAATAGCCAATTCGACTTCTGCTGTTGTCGCGCAATTAATTTTTGCGATAACGCTGTTATTAGCTGGGTTGGTCACATCGATATTGCGATCGCCGCTGCCAAAAGTGAATTCGCCATCAATGTAATGCTTAACTTGTGTGATCATGTTGCTTCCCTCGATCCTTGAATATCGTTAGTGAGCTAGGCCCACTCGTATTGAGTGACTGCACAGGTGATGCGATTATTTTGCTTGTCAGTCTCACATGTTATGTGGCTGCATTTGCCTCTACCTGTACAGTGGTCTTGTCGAACTTAATCTTTTTAAACTTAGTCTTACATAGTCTTGTCTAATTTAATCTTGTCTAGCTTAATCTTGTCTAGCTTGCTTAAACCTCAATCGCCATGGCTGTGGCTTCGCCGCCGCCAATACAAAGCGAGGCAACACCACGCTTAAGCCCTTGAGCTTTTAACGCATAAATCAATGTGACTAACAAACGTGCGCCCGAACAACCAATTGGATGACCTAAAGCACATGCACCGCCGTTAATGTTGACTTTGTTGGCGTCTAACCCTAACTCAGATATTGCTAGCATGGTCACCATGGCAAATGCTTCGTTAATTTCATAAAGGTCGACGTCATCTTTGCTCCACTGCACTTTTTCGAACAGTTTTTGCATTGCGCCTACTGGAGCCGTTGTGAACAACGATGGTTCTTGTGAGTGGGTGGTGTGGCCTTTAATGGTGGCCATAACGGTTAAACCTAATTCGCTTGCTTTAGCGCGAGTCATTAACATTAATGCTGCGGCGCCATCTGAAATTGAACTTGAGTTAGCTGCGGTAATGGTGCCGTCTTTGGTAAATGCTGGGCGTAACGTGGGGATTTTTTCAGGGCGGGCATTACCCGGCTGTTCATCTATCTCAACCGTCACGTCGCCACGACGGGTACTTATGGTGACAGGCACGACTTCGTCTTTAAATGCGCCAGAGTTAATCGCTGCATTGGCTTTTTCGAGTGAGCTTAATGCAAAAGCATCCATTTGCTCACGCGTTAGGCCAAAGTCATCGGCAGTTTTCTGGGCAAAAGTGCCCATTGCACCGCCGGTATAAGCATCTTCAAGACCATCTAAAAACATATGGTCCATTACTTTGCCATGGCCCATACGCATCCCACCACGGGCTTTGTCGAGTAAGTATGGCGCTTGGCTCATGCTTTCCATGCCGCCCGCAACAACCACTTGGCTGCTGCCAGCTTTAATTAAATCGTGCGCTAACATCACGGTTTTCATACCTGAGCCACACACTTTGTTTACTGTTGTTGCGCCAACGCTTAATGGCAAGCCTGCACCCAATGTTGCCTGTCGAGCGGGTGCTTGACCCAACCCCGCGGGCAATACACAGCCCATTAGCACTTCATCTACGCTGTCGCCGCTTATGCCAGTTTGTGCCAAAAGGCCTTTAATCGCGGCAGCCGCTAATACTGGAGAAGCGACCTCAGACAGTGCACCCTGAAACCCACCCATTGGTGTACGTTTCGCGGCAACAATAACGATATCTTGACCTGTTTGCTCTGTACTCATAACCACTCCAATTTTGTACGCATAGAAAATATCAAAAACAATATCACACCACTTTGACGTTGACGCTAACGTAAAGCAAGTAAAAAATGGTCAAAAATGTGATGTTAATCAGATGCGGTTGTCATTGCAGATTTACACTTGATAGAAAACGAGATGAAATTCTAGATAACATTCTGTTTATATTGATATAAAATACAGGCCACCTTGGTCGCGCTAGTGATTATAGCCAAGGTTAAACTTTAGTCTACTGAGGTTTATAATAAGAGGTTATTGTGGTTAAAAACAAAAAAAGCCGCGATACCTTAAGGTATGACGGCTTTTGGATTATGAGTGGCTGATTATGGTTTTTTGTTTTCCCATGGTGTTTTTGCGCTCATGTCGTTTAAGTCATACGGCGTTAACTGATACACATAATAATTAAGCCAATTACTGACTAACAAACTACCATGGCTATGCCAACGCGCTATTGGGTCTTGAGCGGGGTCGTTATTACGATAGTAGTTTTGCGGAATGTCTGGATTTAATCCCTGGCCTAAATCGCGAGTGTATTCATCGTTAAGGGTGTCTTTTTGATATTCAGGATGACCCATGACAAATAAATTACGATTGTCACGGCTGATCGCAATATAGGCACCGGCTTCATCAGACTCGGCCAACACTTCAACCTCTGGGTGTTGACGTAACTCTTCAACATTCATCTCAGCAAATCGTGAGTGCGGCGCATAAAATTCATCGTCAAAACCACGCAACAACGGGTGTGGGTCGCTGGTGCGACTGTGATTAAATACGCCAGAGCGTTTATTTTGCAGTAGCTGACGCTTTAAGCCATACAAATGATATAAGCCAGCATGAGCCGCCCAGCATAAAAAAAGTACCGAGGTGACATGATTTTGCGACCAGTCGATAATTTCGCGAATATGATCCCAGTACACCACATCTTTAAAATCGATTTGTCCAAGCGGTGCGCCGGTAATGATTAAGCCGTCATAATTGTTATGACGGACCTCTTCAAAATCACGGTAAAAAGTATTCATGTGGTCGACTGAGGTATGCTTTGATTCTTTGTCGTGAATACGCAGCAAATCAACTCCAACCTGCAATGGCGTATTACCCAACAATCGCAGCAATTGAGTTTCGGTCTCAATTTTGTTTGGCATTAAATTCAAGATCAGCACCCGCATCGGACGAATGTCCTGATTGGCGGCGCGGGTTTCAGACATCACGAAAATATTTTCTGACTCTAAAATACCTGCTGCGGGAAGATTATCTGGAATTCGAACCGGCATACGACTCACCTTTTTGGGTTAATTAAACACAGACCATGTGTGTAGTGATAAATAAATAGGCAACGTGCTGTAAATCAATATGTTTCACCGATCACAGTTTCAGCATTCTGCAAAAAAGCTAACTGAGCACACCAAGCTGATGTCGTTAGCGATACAGATTAACGCTAGACCTTGATAACACGCGATATAAGCAATAGTCACACAAGCACTCATTGATGTCATCAATCATACACAAGGATGTCTAGAAGTCTACACGTCTTAAGTTGAATTTTTTTCTCTCTTGTTATCAAACGAGGTTATTCCTATTATGAGCCATTGATAATCATGAGGTTAACTATGTCTGTCGCGACAGCAATGATCATTGGTGCAGGCTCTCAACTCAGCCAGGCGCTAGCCAAGCAATTATCGGCACAACAAGTGTCTTTAGTGCTTTTTGTGCATGACCCTGAATCACTCAAACAATTTGCTCAAAGCCTTCCTGGCGAGGTCAGCGTTTATCCGCTCGCCATTGACCAGCCACCAATGTTAATTGAACAGCTTAATCAAGCGTGGAAGCAACATAATGGCGCTCATTTAGTGATAGTGAACACTGGGGTAAACGAATACGACCCTACGCTACCCTGGTCTATTGACCAACAGGCTATTAACGTTAATGTAATGGGGTTTGCAGCGGCCAGCCAATGTGTTTTTAAATTGATGTGTGAGCAAGGCTACGGTCAATTAGCCGCAATTAACTCCATTGCAGGGCAACGCGGTGGTCCCAATGTGGCCTACCACGCCTCTAAAGCCTTTGCAGCAAATTACCTGCAAGGGTTGAGCATGCATGCACAGCGCTTAAAGTTGCCGGTAACGATTAGCGATATTCAATTAGGCTTATTTGATAAAGCGGTGCACTTAAATACTCAATTACTCCTGTCGCCCATTGATAAAGTGGCAACGCAAATACTAACCGCACTGAAAAAGGGAAAGCGCCGCGTATATGTCACTAAACGTTGGCGTCTTGTGGCATGGATAAACCGCATACTGCCCGAATATATTTATAATACTCGCCATTGGAAACCGAAAAAGAAACGCGGTTAACTTTACGCTTGGTTAATCTTGATGGCACAAAACAAAACAGGAACCTAAAAGGTTCCTGTTTTTGTCTCTACGATATCATACCAATTCTATTAATTATGTGACCAATCAGAGTCACTCAGATTGTTCAGTTTGAGGCGCATTGTTGAAATAATGGTATAAGTCGTTAGAAGGTATAACCGACGCTAATCATATAAACCCAAGGGTCGATATCGGTTTCAACCACCACATGATCTGCCCCCATATCAAAGCTCACATCTGTAGAAATTTGCGCATACCATACCGACGCGTTCACGAGCCATTTTTTATCAATCTGGTAATCAATCCCGACCTGCGCCGCAACACCCCAAGAGTTAGACATCGACAGATTATCTAGGCCTAAATCTTTGGCATCTTGATTAAAGTCATTGTCAAAAAAGTTAGTAAAGTTAACCCCTACCCCAACATATGGACGCAGTACAGACTGTGCATCACCAAAATAATACTGAGCAACTAATGTAGGTGGTAAGTGTTTAGCGTTCGCTATAACGCCTAACTCACCTAAGGACACATCATGGCTAAATGGCGTTGCTGCTAATAACTCAACGGCAATGTTGTCGGTCAGCATATAACCAAAGTTAAGGCCTAATTGCGTGTTGTTATCAACGGTAAACTCTGCGACACCAGCAACAACAGGACTTGATTCGTTAGGCGCTACCGTTGCACTACCCGCACGAACAATTATGTCACCCGCTTGATGCGCTGCAGCACCAAAAGATAAGCCAGCAGATAGTAATGATGCAGCAACTAAACCTAGGGTAATTTTCTTATTCATTTTCAAACTCCATGACAACAATAAATAGATGTAAGCCTGTAACATCCTTAACAATTGCCGCTAACCTACCTAAGTTATTCATTAACAATATTGATTTAGATCAATAAAATTGCACTACCCCTATTGAGGTAGCATATTGCATGTCTCGAGCTTGATTTAGATCACAAAACGATCAGCAAAATAGACTAAAGATGCATTTATAAGTTAGCTTATGCGATGAAGATCATGGGCTTATGGCTGAATGGAATGTAAATGTTGAAAACACATGATGCCATAGCAAATCGTCATATTGAGTGAATGTGATATGGCATGATTGGGTCATGCAACCATCGCTAACTAGCGAGTTAGCGATGGTTTGAAAGTGGGATTTAAACTGATAGCAAAAAACTAGCTGGCGTCGTGTTGTTGTTCTGGCGCTGCATCGGCAAAGGCGGCTAATTGATTACAAGCGGTATCAATACGTACGATGTTAGGAAAGTCATCAAGCGGGACATTAAAGCGCTTTGCATTGTAAACCTGTGGCACTAAACAAATGTCTGCCAAACTGGGTGTGTCACCGAAACAAAAACGGCCAGAATACTGGCTTAATTGCGCTTCTAACGCGGTAAAACCTACTGTTATCCAATGTTGATACCAACGCATTTTATCGGCATCAGACACGCCCATGTCTTTCACTAAGTATTGCAATACCCGTAAATTGTCTAACGGGTGGATTTCACACGCAATGGCTTGCGCCATGCCACGCACAATGGCGCGATGCTCAATATTACTCGGCAATAAGGCTTCCTCTGGATACTTTTCTTCGAGGTACTCAATAATGGCCAGTGATTGCGATAAATTAAGCTCGCCTTCTATGCCATCATCAACCAGAGTGGGAACTAAATGTTGGGGGTTAAGTTGATGGTAAGCCTGTGAATGCTGCTCTCCGCCATTATTAACCAAATGCACTGAAACCTGCTGTGCCGATAACTGCTTTATATTTAACGCGATACGCACACGATACGCTGCACTTGAGCGCCAATAACCATAGAGCTTCATGTTCTATCCTCTTTTTAGTTTTAGTTGTTTGTTTTACTTTTTAATTTGTTGAGCCATTAATAACAAAAAAGGCAATAACGATAATACGTTATTGCCTCCTAAAAAATACCGCGACAGAACCTTTACGCTTTATATTCAACGACTTTTTGGTCGATAGAACCAAAAATACTCACGCCATTTTCGTCAAACATTTCAATTCGTACTGTGTCGCCAAATTGCATAAACGGAGTTGATGCTTTGCCGTCGGCAATGATTTCTAGCATGCGTTTTTCTGCTAAACAGCTTGAACCGGCACTGCGGTCATAATTTGAAATCGTGCCAGAGCCAATAATCGCACCAGCACCTAATGGACGGGTTTTAGCCACATGCGACACTAATTGACTAAAGTTAAACGTCATGTCAACGCCTGCATTTGGGCGGCCAAATAACTCACTGTTTAAATGAGTCACCAGTGGCAAATGCACCTTGCTGTCTTGCCACTTGTCGCCTAATTCATCAGGCGTTATCGCAATCGGTGAAAACGCACTTGATGGTTTCGATTGGAAAAAACCAAACCCTTTACCGAGCTCACCTGGGATTAAGTTACGTAATGACACGTCGTTAACCAGCATTAATAGTTTGATGTGCTTAGCGGCATTGTCAGCCGATACACCCATGGCGACATCATCGGTGACAATGGCTATTTCTGATTCAAAATCGATACCGTATTCTTCGCTAGCCATTTCAATGTCGGCTTTAGGTGCAATAAAGCTGTCTGAGCCGCCCTGATACACTAATGGATCGGTCCAAAATGATTCTGGCATTTCAGCGCCGCGCGCTTTACGCACTAGCTCTACGTGGTTAACGTATGCACTACCGTCTGCCCATTGATAGGCACGCGGTAATGGCGATAAACAACGTGCTTCATCAAAAGCGATGGCGTTATCCATTTGACCGTCATTTAATGCTTCATATAATTCGCTTAACTGTGGATACAATAAATCCCATGCATCGAGTAATTGCTGCATTGTTTTAGCAATGGCAGGCACCGCTACCGCTTTGGTCAAATCTTTACTGACTAACATCAATTGGCCGTCGCGACGTCCGTTGTGATAACTTGCAAGTTTCATTATTGCTCCTAAATTCTGGGTGGCATCCGCGCTTGAGATCAATTGCATGAATGGCATTGTGCATTCATTTTGATCATAAAAAGCCGAAAAATCCTAACATGTGCGCCAAATCACGCGGTATTGAAATAAATCGTAATTTGTACATTATTATTTACAGACGATAAAAAGCCACTCTAACACTGGTTTACAGGATTAAAATGAGCAAAATGCCAGCAATTAGCTGGCATTAAATCGTTACATTACTTTTTCTTACTAATATTATAATCGCGCAGTTTATTGGCAATGGCGGTATGAGATACACCGAGTTTTTTCGCCAACTGTCGCGTACTTGGATATGCAGGATACAAACGGCGCAATAAACCCGATTCATACTCTTTCATGGCTTCGTCGAGTGTGCCTTCAAACTCTTCGTCGAAATAGCCAAAACCTTCGGCGTAAGACGGCAGTTTAAGCTGCTCTACGGTTAATTCAGTTGAACCATCCCACATCGATACTGCTCTAAAAATGGCATTTTTAAGCTGGCGCACGTTACCGGGCCAGGCATAAGTAAATAAATAGTCACGGCAATTGGCTGAAATACGACGCAGCGGGCTCGATAATTGCTGGCTGTAATGCTCTAAAAACATCTCGGTCAGTGGTATCACATCCACTTTGCGTTCACGCAGAGAGGGCATGTGATAACTCAACACATGGATGCGGTAATATAAATCTTCTCTAAACTCACCCGTTTGGCATAGTTCAGCAAGGTTTTTCTGGGTCGAGCAAATAATGCGAACATCGGCGCGCACTTCTACATCGCCACCGATACGTCTAAACGTGCCGTCTTGCAGCAAACGTAACAGCTTTACTTGCGCAGCTTTAGACATTTCGGCTATTTCATCTAAAAAGACTGTGCCGCCTTTAGCTTCTTCAAATAAGCCGCGTTTCACTACGGTACCGTTGGTGACAAAGCCAAATAATTCTTCTTCAGCCACACTGTCTGGCAATGCTGCACAGTTAATAGCAATAAACGGATGTTCACGGCGCATGCTGGCATCGTGACTGGCGCGGGCCATTAACTCTTTACCGGTACCAGTTTCACCAGTAATCAATAACGGAGCATCAAGCTGGGCCATACGCTTGGCTTGCTTTAATACGTCTTTCATTTTGTCGCTATTGGCTAATACATTGTCAAAACCCGTGGTTTGGTTTTGCAGTGCATTAAATTGTTTACCCACGCGGGCTGGAGATTTAAGTGAAATCACCGCACCGGCTAAAATAGTGGTGTCATCATCGTCGGGCAAATAAATCGGCAACATTTCAGCTAGGTATTCATTAGAATTAATTTGCACACGAGTGGCCTGGGCTAACACTGGGGTTTCGCTCATCCAACGGGCAAAGTTAAAGCCTTGCACCCAATGGTTTAATGATTCGTCAACCACTTCATGCTCTGCCATGCCGAGGGTTAATAGTGCTGACTCGTTAGCAATACGAATACGCCCTTTTGAATCAGTTGAAAAAACCGAATCTGGCAAAGTTTTCAATAATGTTTTTAAGGCGTAGTGCTCTTGTTCTGATGGCATAAAAGACACGGTACGCACATCATGTACACTTTCGACTTTACGGATTTGTGGCATCAGTTCACGCAAGGTTTCGAAACTGATTTCTGCAAATTGCAAAAATAGGAAACCTTTATTACTGGCATCAATGGCAATTAAGTTAATACCATGTTTTTCAAGCACAACGAGGATGTCTTTCGCTAAACCCACGCGATCAATACAGCTGACTTCCAAACGCATATGTAACGATTCCCTATTTATTAGTGTTTTGTGACGGAAATTTGTGACAACGTTAGAGGGATATTGCTTCGGTGGCAAGTGAAGTTTACAGTAGAATTGTAACAGACAGATTATTCAGCACATTACGTTAACGTAACATGCTGAAATCAATGTGATAATATCTAGTCTAACAACTGGTCTGTCTTGGCAGCCATAATGAAATCGTTTTTGTGTAAGCCTTTAATGGAATGCGACCACCAAGTGACGGTGACTTTGCCCCATTCGGTTAATATACCTGGGTGATGAAATTCCGCTTCAGCTAAATCGGCCAGTTTATTGGTAAAAGCCATAGCCAATTTAAAATTCTTAAATTTATACACCCGCTCTAACTGCATAATGCCGTCTCGCACCTCTACTCCCCAGTCAGGGATCATCCCGATAAGCTCTGCTAGCTCTGCATCGGTGACTTTAGGTGCATCTGCTTGGCATGCTTCACACTTCATCTCGGTTAATGCGCTCATTTGTACTCCTTGGCTTAATTTAGTTATGTGTTACTTGCAGCTTAATGAGCCCAATGCTCTGCTGCTCTTAATCGTTAACCCGCTTTGGCTTTAGGCTCAAATTTCGGTGCAAACATACCGAGTTGCTGAGCTTGAGTCACCATACTCATAATATCCATACGAGCAATTTCATCTAAGTAGTCAATATTTTCAATCACGTAATAAATCGGCTGCATAATATCAATTCGATAAGGTGTACGCAGCACGTCGAGTAAATCAAACGGTTTACGCTCAGGTTTATCGCTTAATGCATACATGGTTTCACCGGGTGAACTTAAAATACCACCACCATAAATCTGTAAGGGTTCATCTTTAGCCTGCACTAGACCAAACTCGATGGTAAACCAATACAAACGCGCCAGGAACACTCGCTGCTCTTTGGTTGCGGCAAGACCTAGCTGGCCATACATATGCGAAAAGTTGGCAAACGATGGATTGGTCAATAACGGACAATGACCAAATATTTCATGAAAAATATCAGGCTCTTGCAGGTAATCGAACTCTTCTTTAGTGCGAATAAATGTCGCTACTGGAAACTCTTTATTGGCGAGCAATTCAAAAAAGCGTCCAAACGAAATTAATGCTGGCACCGCGGCCGTTTTCCAGCCTGTAGCTGCTAAAAGGACTTTGTCGATGTCGGGTAATTGCGGGATACGGTCAATCGACATTCCTAATGCATCTAAGCCATTAAGGTATGCGGGGCATGCGCGCCCGGGCATATTGGTCACTTGGCGCTGGTATAACTGCTGCCATAATTGATTCTCATGTTCAGAGTAATCAATGTAACCCTGGGCATCGGGTTGATGGGCAATATACTTTGTTGCTGCTGTCATAGGTTCCACTTTACGTAAACTTCACTCTCTACATAGTGTGCTAACGTTGTGCTTTTGTTAACTCCCTCACAGTTTATTGTGTGGTGATAATGCAGGGGTAATTGTAAACAAATACATACAAAGACCCATAATTGTCATCATTTTCAGCTGATAATTTTATGTTTATTGAACGCAATGAATGCACAGCCGACCAGTGATTTTTTATGGAGAATATCAATAATTTTGCTGGTACTTGAACTGTGATAATTTACAATGTAGACAGAACATGACTCATTTATTCACAGGACGATTAAACTATGGCAATTTTGGTAACCGGTGGCGCTGGCTATATTGGTACGCACACAGTCGTGGAACTGCTAAATGCTGGACAGGAAGTAGTCATCGTAGACAATTTATCAAATTCAAGTGTTGAAGCATTAGTGCGAGTTCGCACTATTACCGGTAAAGATGTGACCTTTTATCAAGGCGACATTCTCAATAAAGCACTGCTGCAAAAAGTCTTTGCCGATCACAGTATCGAATCAGTTATTCATTTCGCGGGCTTAAAAGCCGTTGGCGAATCTGTTGCAAAACCGCTTAAATATTACGAAAACAACGTTACTGGCACCATTATTTTGTGCCAAGTGATGGCGGAAAATAATGTTAAAAACCTGGTGTTCAGTTCATCTGCAACTGTGTATGGCGACCCAGCAAGTTTACCGATTAAAGAAGATTTCCCTACCGGTGCCACTAACCCTTATGGCCAATCTAAACTGATGGTTGAACATATTTTAGCGGATTTACATCACTCAGATAACACCTGGAACATCGCGCGTTTACGCTACTTTAATCCGGTTGGCGCACACGAAAGTGGCTTAATTGGTGAAGATCCAAATGATATTCCAAACAACTTAATGCCGTTTATTGCCCAGGTTGCTGTGGGGAAACGCGAGCAATTAAGTGTATTTGGCGATGACTACAACACGCCTGATGGCACCGGTGTTCGCGATTATATTCACGTGGTTGATTTAGCCGTGGGTCATTTACAAGCACTTAAAAAGTTACAAACCAAACCTGGTTTAGTCACTTACAACCTCGGCACAGGCATTGGCTACAGTGTGTTAGACATGGTTAAAGCATTTGAAAAAGCCTGTGGTAAAACCATTGCGTATCAAATCAGCCCTCGTCGCCCTGGCGACATTGCAGCTTGTTACGCCGACCCAAGTTTTGCCGCTGCACAATTAGACTGGCGTGCAACCCACAGTGTTGAAGACATGGCCGGCAGCAGCTGGAAATGGCAATCAAATAACCCTGATGGGTATAAATTACCAAACGCTTAACCATTTTTTGCTGCAGCTAATACTAATATTCGCTGCAGCAATGAATTCAAACCTATTCGAATAGAAATGCCCCTAATGGTTATAAATAGCCCAGTGCTCAACCATTATTGATTACAGCCAATGCTAATATGCACTGCGGCAACTAATACCAGCCTATTGACCGTCTATTGGAATATAAATGCCCCTGATGGGTATAAATTGCTAAGTGCTTAACAATTTTTTATTGCAGCTAATGCTAATATGCACTGCAATAATGATTTAAAGCCTATTGACCGTTTATTGGAATCGAAATGACCCAAGGTATTAACCAAAGTCGCCGTAACCTCTTTAGCCGCCGCAAAACCAATGTGATCCGCCCGCCGTGGAGCAAACCTGAGCAAGCCTTTACTGATAATTGCACCCGTTGTGATAAATGCATTACTGCATGCGACACGCAAATCATTAAACGTGGTGAAGGTGGATTCCCTGAAATCGATTTCAGTAATGATGAGTGCACTTTTTGTAAACAATGTGTTGAGGTGTGCCCAGAACCGGTATTTGATACCTCTTTGGCACAACCATGGACTTATGTTGCCAGTATTAAAGACAGCTGCTTAACCGCTAAAGGTGTGTGGTGCCAAAGCTGTAAAGATGCCTGCGAACCGCGTGCGATTAGTTTTACCATGGCTGTTGGCCAAGTTCCAAAACCCGTAATTGATTTCAATGCCTGTAACGGTTGCGGCGCCTGCGTTTCACCTTGCCCGGCTGATGCAATTGCATTACTCACATCAGAGTAGATTACTGCTTTTTCCGAATTCAAGTTACTTAACACTATGCACAGTTTGTGGTGTTGTTAATTTGATTTTAACGTTATATTAGCCACCCCATTTAGCCTTAAGGGCACTAACATAAGAGCACTAAGATGTTTGGTCAAAAAAAGCCTGTCAATCCGTTGAGCTTTATCGCTCAAGAATGTCATTTAACTGGCAAGCTTATTTTTAGCGGTGATGTGTTAATTGCAGGCCATGTTAGTGGCGATATTCAAGCCCAAGGCAACGTGACGATAGAGCCTAGTGGTACGGTTGCAGGCGATATCTTATGCCGCGAGTTAATGATTGCAGGTCAACTGTCTGGCGAAGCACGCTGCAAAAAAATTACTTTACATGATCAAGGCGTGTTTGAAGGCGATGCATTTTGTGAAAACATTGAAATTTTAGATGGTGGCCAATTTTTAGGTTATCGCCATCGCGATCCGCTCTCAACCACAGCCGTCACTCAATAATCGTTAAGCGGTTTTATTGGTGCTAAAACACTGGCAAGTGTCATTAATGTTCAGCCAACTAACCTGCTCATTAGTATAAATATGATATGTGGGTTGCACTTTGTTTGGGTCATCAAGTGATGCTATCGATAAGGTGCAATACTGTGGATAATCCACATGACGATAGGTCATTGTGGTACCACATTGCTGACAAAAGCCGCGGCGAATATGAGCCGACGAAGCAAACTCTGTCACCTGCCCTTGCAACCATTTCACCTGTTCAATATTAAAATCCATCCAACTCATCACAACTGCACCAGTACTTTTTCGGCATTGGTTACAATGACAATGGTCAGCATCAAATGGCATGTCAGTCGTCTGGTAGCGTATTGCACCGCATAAACAACCACCTTGTAACACCATAGTCATTACCTCTTCGCACATTATTGAAATGGCTGCTTTGCAGAAATACTCGCTTGTTGTTGCCATTGGCGTAACAGACTCACAAACTCTTTGGGATCGCGATCGACACTGTCGATTGATAAATATAAGTGATAACCCAATTGCTCATTTAAGGTTTGGCAACGATGACCAAACATCGCTAACACGCCGCGATACCGGTCTCCATTTACCACTAGCGGCGTATATTCAACGCCTAAATACCCTTCTAGACTTTGTAAATCTTCATCTTGCGTTGCTGCGGTCATCAACAGTGGCCGCTGCTCGGTTAATAAACCAGTAGCTAAACGTGGCGAAATACAATCTAAAATCGGATTGATTTTTTTAAGTTTAACGCCAATATAAGGTAGTTCTATTAATTCCATGCTTTGATTTACGCGCACATTATCAAGGCGTTGAATGTTATCCCATTCAATAAACACCTGACCGCGACGGTGAAAAAACGCCACACCTTCGGCAGTAAACTTAAAACTGACCGCTGGCTGGTACACTTTAGCCACACCTAAAATTAAGCTGACTGAACCAAGCGCAAAAAACATCATGCCCAGCGCAAACAAGCTGCCAAAACCAATAAAAACAATCAAGCTTGTTAACAGGCTAACCGCACCAAGTATGGTTAAGGTAATACCATTACGTTTTGAAAAAGGACTGATCAATAGCTCATCGGTCATTTACTTTGTCTCCTTGGGGATCGGTAGTGCAGATAACCCTTTAATCTGTAGCCAAAGCATACCGACATACTCATGAATTGAACGCTGCGACGCTAATAATTGGTCTGCATCTAAACGCCACCAAAAGCTTTGAGAAGCAATAAAGTCTGTGGGCGCAGCCTGTGGTTGCAAGCCTAATTGGGTAAAAATGGCCATTGCTCGAGGCATATGTGTCGCCGAGGTCACTAACTTAAAAGGTTGCTGGCCAATCAACTGTTGTAATGCGTATGCTTCTTCAATGGTGTCTTTGGGCTGGCCAAACTTAACAATACGAGCCGGATTAACCCCAAGCTCAATTGCGGCTTTAGCCATTATGCTGGCATGCGGTGTTGGTTGTTGGCCGCCACTGTAGCCACTTACCACTAGGGTACAATCTTGTCCCAAACTCAGCTGCCTTAGCCCTTCACTTAAGCGCGCTAATGCGGTGGCAGATAGCTGCTGCACCGCGGTTAGGCCTGGCTTTTCAATATTACCCGAGCCTAATACCATTACCACACAGGCTTCTGTCATCACTTGATTATTGGCAGCGTAACGCGACTCTAGTGAGTCGGTTAACCAATAACTGACTTGCGATTGGCTACACAATAACAACACAGAGGTTGCAAGTACGAGTGTGACCTTGCCCAACGACAACAGCGATTGACGCTGACTGCGCCACAACAACCACGCAATTAATAGCAATAAAACGGTTAACGGAATGGGCATCACTAATTGCGACAAGACTTTTTTTAACCAAAACATCAATGATTCACTCAATCTATATTCAGTCAGTTATCCCGACTCATATTCTAATATTGGCGCTAGTGTAACTTAGTCTGCACAAAACAAAAACGGCACTATAAAGTGCCGTTAAATGTTATATCAAACTGGGTAAAACTACTTTTCGTCTTTGCCCCACAGCCACGCTGCGCCGCGAACACCCGATGATGCACCAAATTTATTTTTAACCACTTGCGTACCACATTCGCGGCCAACCACATATTTAGGCAATATTTTAGGCAACTCAGTATAAATTGCTTCAATATTTGATACGCCGCCACCAAGTACAATCATGTCAGGGTCCATCATATTAATCACATGAGCCAATGAGCGTGCTAAACGGTCGATGTAACGCTCAAATGCTGCAGTGGCTAGCGGATCGCCTTGTTGCATCATTTCAGAAATTTGAATACCACTGGTAGCATCGCCACCCGCTTCACGAAAATCGCGTATAAAGCCGGTGCCAGAAATAAAGGTTTCAATACAATCGCGGTTACCACAAAAACACGAGGTGGTATTAAATTCATCAGCGGTCATCCAAGGTAATGGGTTATGACCCCATTCGCCGCCAATACCATTGCCGCCACCATGTACTCGGCCATTAATGGCAACACCTGCACCACAGCCGGTACCAATAATACCGCCAAATACCACACCTTTACCTGCCGCTGCGCCATCGACCGCTTCTGATACGGCAAAGCAGTTAGCATCATTAGCCACTCGCACTTCGCGGTGTAATACTTCGCTTAAATCTTTATCTAATGGATGGCCGTTAATCCAGGTTGAGTTTGAGTTTTTAACCAAACCAGTAAACGGTGATACCACGCCCGGAATACCGACACCGACAGAGCCGGTTTGCTTTGTTGCCGTTTCGGCATCTGCCACTAAGCTGACAATGGCTTCAATGGTGCCAGGATAGTTTTTTGGCGTTGGAATGCGCTTTCTGAATATTTCTGCACCGTCATTAGCTAACGCTACAATTTCAATTTTGGTACCACCGAGATCGACGCCCATGCGCATCATAACTTGTCACTCCATTTGCTTATTAATTGGGGTTCCATATTTTGGTTTGCACAGGCCGATAACATGAGTGTTATTTACGTGCAAACCATGCTGACGATGCAGCAATAAAATACGGATTTAAAATATTTTCTTTTTGGTTATATTCAAGCGGCGTCATTGCTGGATACGCTAATACTACGCCACCTGCACTTTCTAATACTGCTTGTGCGGCTGCGGTGTCCCACTCGCTGGTTAACCCCAGTCTTGGGTACACATCAGCTTGGCCTTCGGCCACCATACAAAACTTTAATGAACTGCCGACACTGAGCATTTGGTGTTCACCAATAGTCTGTAAATACTCAGCAACATCAGGACTGACATGTGAACGACTTCCGACCACGATAGCGGGCGATTGCAGTGCTCGATCACGAATATCTAATACTGATACTTGTCCGTTATGTTCAAGCCAGGCGCCTTGGCCAATCACCCCGCTATAGCATTTATTCAACACTGGGGCGTAAACAACACCGGCAATGGCTTTGCCATTGTGGATTAGCGCAATGTTGACGGTAAACTCGCCGTTACGCTTAATGAATTCTTTAGTGCCATCAAGTGGATCTATTAACCAATAGGTTTGCCAGGTTTGTCTTTCAGCCCAGCTAATGTCTGCAGCTTCTTCACTCATTACCGCAATATCGGCAAAGTGGCTGTTAAGCCCTGCAACAATCACATTGTGACTAGCAATATCCGCAGCAGTCACTGGGCTGTCATCTTGCTTAACTTCAATCCCTAAATCGGATTGAGCATATACCTGCATAATGGCGTCGCCAGCCTCTTTGGCAAGCACAACGATTTTTTGTAAATCTGCGGCTGTAAATGTAATGTTCGACAAATCAATTCCTTAAAAATTTATAGCGGTTCGATACCATTGATATACATTATGCCATCGTTCGCACTGTAAATTGATATATTCATTTCATCGTAGTTAATCCTAAAATTATTAACGCTTCTCTAGCCACTACAGCTCACTGATAGAACAAACTGTTACAACAATCTGTTACGAGAGTCTGTTACAACAATCTGATAACACTTTTTGGGTCTGCTGATACTAAGCTAAGCGCCACAAGCCTCAAAGCAAACAGTGCATCTTTGCATTCGTATTCAATGCTTTCTAAGAGAATGCTGCACATTGAAAAAGACGACTATTGCGTACTTTCAGTTAAGGTTTTACTGCTAACAATAACGGCATTTTTATTCATGGTTTCACATCCAGCGCCTGTGCTTGGCGATTGAGTACATTCATATACTCTGACGTAATCGACTAACATCGCTTGCGGAAACACCGCAGGGTCAATGCCTTTGTTATGCACATTCGCTGCCCAATCACCACCGACAGCAAGGTTTAATAACATGTAAAACCGCTGATTGAAGGGCGCATCATCTGGGGCGTTAACAAACTCGCCATTTTCATCGGCATATTGGCTATACCAGCCTGAGGATTGTTGCGTAGCAAAATGAACATCATCGACATACCAACGTATTTCACCTTGTTGCCATTCAATTGCATATACATGAAAGTCATCGGCTGGATTAATGCCATTAGGTAAGTGATATTCTTGCCCTGTATAGACATTATTAGGCCATTGTTTACCGTAGTGTAAGGTGCCATGAATAGCAGAAACAGGCGCTTCACCGTTGGCAACCACCTTGAGATTTACCGCTTCCATAATATCGATTTCGCCAGAACCCGCCCAGGGACCGTATACCCAATCGGTAGGAAGCATCCAAATAGCTGGCCAAGTTCCTTGCCCTTGAGGCAACTTCGCGCGAATTTCAAAACGGCCGTATTTCCAATCGCCTTTGTTTTTTGACACCAAACGTGCCGAGGTATAATCCAGTGTTTTCGATGTGTCATTGACATCATAACTCGGGTCAGCGCCATTGACCGCAGGGCCAGAAAAACGTTCTTTAATTGCTGTGATTGTCAGTAAGCCATCGGCCACAGAAGCGTTTTCAGTTCGGGCGGTATAACATTGTGCTTCATTATTTCCACCACCATAACAATCAACTGCAAAACTCCATTTATCAGCATTGACGTCATGTCCCTCAAACTCATCTTGCCATACCATTTTCCAGGCAGAAGAACCCAGACGGGTTGCACTATGAGTTTGGTTTTCAGTATCAACTGAATGACAACCCGAGAGAAAAAACGAGGCCAACGTTAAAGCCGTTACGCCTTGTAAAATTGAATGGTTGTTAGCAAAACGCTTCATTAGTTTACTCATGATGTTCAATACTTAACATAAGTTGAGCCAGACCGTACCTGTATATTTGAGGTCTGGTCTGGCTCTCTACACAGTTCACTTTTTACATTGAACCGTGTTTTCACTTGGCTGAGTATGGATCACCACATCACTGAAACTCACATCAACTTTATCGCTGGTCGCGAGATAGAACGGCATGGTGATTTTGCCAAAGTCCATTGGCTCGCTAGCAAAACACGCCAATGACACACTAACACTCTGCCACTCACCTAACTTGCTATTCACTTGCTGAGCAATATCGACCTGTTTACGGCAATCACCTTCACACGCCATGCCTAACCAAAGTGGCTTTTGCAATGATGATGTCGTCTTAATGCTTAACGTCAACGCTGAATCGCTGTTGCTGTAGGCTCTAAAGTCGCGTGGAAAGTTACTGATTAATCCAACGATCCCCTGCTCACTACCATTAAATGACACAAATCGAGCGTCTTCTTGTACGACACGGTCCATGGTGCGAATCGTTAACGCACTGTTTTGTGCGACGCTGCTCGACAAACCTTGGCGCTCTGCGCTATTGGCAATGTACATTGACCATGGTGACTTAACTGCACGCTCAAATAAGGCAAGATCAGAAGTGGTTTGTTCAGCAGATAAATTATCTTCAGACAAATTATCTAATGCCACTGCGCTACTGATATCAGATTGATAATTAAGGCCATAACCAAATGGGATAAGCGGTTTGTATTGTGCTTTAGCTTCAGCGGAGGCACTTGCTAACGGCACATTGACGGTTGTTTGCTGCGGTGTCGCAGGCCATGAAAATGATAATTTACCACCAAAGTCATGTTTGATTTTACCGTCTGCATCAGTGAATAACACATCTGCAATACCTTGACCTTCTGAACCAGGTAACCATGCTGCGACAAAGGCGTCCGATGCATTAAACTCGGCATTCACCCACATTGGGCGACCACTGATAAATACCGATACCACTGGAATACCTTGCGCTTTAAGCTGCTTTAGCAAGGCTAAATCGCGCTTGTCACCACGTTGATATTCAAGGTTATCAATATCACCATTGCCTTCTGCGTAAGGCTCTTCACCAAACACCACAATGGCCACATCTGGCTTTTGCTGTTCGGTCAATTCACCTGTTGCACTTAATATAGCCTGACCACCCGCCTGCTTAACCACTTGCTCAATACCTGAGTAAATTGACGTTGCGCCTGGGAAGTCGGCATTTTTATTGTCTGTACCCTGCCAGGTAATTGTCCAACCGCCAGACTGCTTACCGATATTGTCGGCTGCATCACCCGCAACCAAAACCGTTAACTTAGGTGAAAGCGGTAATACATTTTGATTGTTTTTCAATAACACCAATGATTCACGCACCGCTTGACGAGCAACATCTCGATGACTTGCTTGACCAATAAGCTCTGTTTTGCCCGATAACGGACGGTTAGCAGGGCTTGGCTTATCAAATAAACCGGCTCTTAATTTAACCCTTAAGATACGTGACACAGCATCGTCTAATCGAGCCTGGCTAATTTCGCCACTATTAACTTGCGCCACAGTGTTTTCAAATAATGGTTTCCACGCAGCCGTCGGCACCATAAAAATATCTAAGCCCGCATTCGCCGCCTGTGCGCACGACTCATTGGTACAACCTGGAATTTGTCCATGGCCATTCCAATCGCCCACCACAAAACCGTCAAAGCCCATGCGATCTTTTAATACATCAGTCAGTAAGTATTTATTGCCATGGTTTTTTTCACCGTGCCAGCTATTAAACGAGGCCATCACACTCTGTGCGCCTGCATTTAACCCACCAACATACCCTTGGGCATGCACATCAACGAGTGATTGCTCACTGGCGATGTTGTCGCCCTGGTCAATACCTTTTTCTGTGCCACCATCACCGATAAAATGCTTAACGGTTGACAGAACCCGTTGATCAGACAAAAAGTCGCCATTGACTGCGCCTTGTAAACCCTCAACAATAGCAAAAGCATAATCTCTTACAATACTTGGGTCTTCTGAATACCCCTCATAACTGCGGCCCCAGCGGTCATCCTGAACAACCGCAACGGTTGGTGCAAACACCCAATCAATGCCTGTTACCATGACTTCTTTGGCTGTAATCGCCGCAATCTGCTCAATTAATTTAGGATTATTGGCCGCACCCAACCCAATATTATGTGGAAATAACGTTGCCCCAATGACATTGTTGTGGCCATGCACTGCGTCAGTCCCCCACATCGTCGGGATATTGCTACCATCAACAGAGTCATCAACAGAGGCTTGATATAAGGTTTCAGCTAAAGCTATCCAGTCCGCTGGCGTGGCGTGCTTATCGTTATTAGGGTAAGACCCGCCACCATTAAGGTATGATCCAAAACCGTACTTGCGCATATCTTCAACGGTGATGTCGCGAATTTCAGGCTGGATCATCTGCGCCACTTTTTGCTCTACCGTCATCTTGCTCACCAAGGTGGCAATTTTAGCTTCGAGCTCAACATCTTTGGCAATAGCAGGTGTCAGTGCTGGCCATAAATCAATACCAGACTTAGCGACAACTTCAGCGGGTTTAGTGTCGACAACCGCTTTTACATCTTTGCTTTGTTCAACTTGTTTTGCATCACTGCACCCGCTTAGCGATAACAATACCGCCAAACTTAGCGTGCTTAATTTTGTCGTCATGGTTGTCGATTTAAAAGCGACAATCGGGTTATTCGTGTTCATGTAATTTCCTTATCCTTGCTGCTGTGCATTAAATGTTGGACGCGTTGCATTGCAGCCCACTAAACCGTAATAACCAATGAAACCATAACAAACTAGCGGCACAATAAATGCTAACTGAATGCCTAAACTGTCGGCTAAAACACCTTGTAAAAGCGGTAGTACAGCGCCGCCGACAATCGCTAAGCATAAAATACCTGAGCCTTGACTAGTATGTTGTTTTAAATCTTGTAACGCTAAACTGAAAATGGTTGGGAACATAATTGAGTTACATAACCCCACCAGCAATAATGCCCACATTGCCACACTGCCAACATTAAACATGGCGGCGACAATCAACACGCAAGCACACAGCGCGTTAAAGGCTAACACTTTACCCGCTTTAATTTTTTGCATAACACCCGCGCCAATAAAGCGGCCAACCATAGCACCACCAAAATAATAGGCGATATAATGCGCGGCTTGTGATTCAGATAAACCACCGATATCGTCTTGGGTTAAAAAGCTAATGAGAAAACTGCCAATGCCTACTTCGGCGCCGACATACACAAAAATCCCCACTGCGCCCAATACTAAATGCGGATACTTCCACGCGCTGCCGCCAGAATCTTTTTCAGTGCTTATCACTTTTTTGCCCAGTAACGGCAACTTTAACAACATAAAAATAAGCGCTAATACAAATAACGCACCAGCTAAAATTAAGTAAGGGGTTTGTACTGCACTGGCTTGTTGCTGCACCGATAACTGGCCAATGACCTCACCCACTTCGGTGATTTTCGCGTCATGTTCAACCGTCGATAAAATTAACCAGCTACCAAAGAAAGGAGCAACGGTTGTGCCCAATGAGTTAAATGCTTGAGTTAACGTTAAGCGAGAAGATGCCGTTTCAGCAGGGCCAAGAACACTCACATAAGGGTTAGCTGATACTTGTAAAATCGTAATACCAGATGCCAACACAAAAAAGGCGAACAAGAACATATTGTACGAGCCATAACTGGCTGACGGATAAAATAATAAACAGCCGACACAGGCAATAACCAGACCGGTAATAATCCCCTTTTGATAACCAATCTTACCCACTAATGCGCCCGCAGGAATCGACACAATAAAGTAAGCACCAAAAAAGCAAAACTGCACTAACATTGCTTGAGCATAATTAAGCTCAAACATATTTTTTAAGTAAGGAATTAAAATATCATTGAGGCAAGTTAAAAAGCCCCACATAAAAAACAACGAGGTTAACGCGACCAACGCAAAGCGAAAGTCTCCTAATTGATGAGTAGAATCACCGCCAGTGAATTCTGTTTGCTGTTGTGAAGTCGCCATGACATTCCCTATGTTATAAATCGTTATATTGGGTTGTTATCAATCGATATTATTGATTGCTACCACGCGGTAGCGACAAAATATGCCCATAAATCATTACCTCAGACCCTGGCCCAGTTAATGACTTCCCCTACAGACCTATTGTGAATAATTTGCAAAATCAATTATTGACCTTTGGATAATTAATCACTAATCTCAATGTAAGCGCTTTCATTTTTAACATATCGATAACTGATGTCAACGATTTTTAGCCAAACGAATAGAATTTTTCATCCTAGAGTCAATCGACATTAACCTGTTATCACGGGTGTTACAGCGCAAAAAACTTTCAATGATAAAGACTCAAACTCAATTAATGCGAAGTGAATAATTATATGAAAATAATGTTACCAACCAACTCGAAGATGCAGTCAACAGCATTCACCTATGGTGTAGCGACAGCTTCGTTTCAAATCGAAGGTGCAGCAGAGTCACGTTTAGCCTGTATTTGGGACACTTTTTGCGCCACGCCAGGCAAAGTACGTGATGGTTCAAATGGCGAGCAAGCTTGCGAGCACGTAAAGCTGTGGCGTGAAGATATTGATTTGATTGAGTCATTAGGCGTAGACGCTTATCGTCTGTCTATTTCATGGCCACGTGTACTGCACAAAGATGGCAGTTTAAATGCTCAAGGTGTGCAGTTTTATACTGATTTGTTAGACGAGTTAAATCGTCGCGGCATTAAACCGTTTGTGACCTTATACCACTGGGATTTACCACAACACATTGAAGACAATGGCGGCTGGTTAAACCGTGAAACAGCTTACCTATTTGCAGACTATGCCGACAAAATCACTCAAGCATTTGGCGACCGAGTATATTCTTATGCGACATTCAATGAGCCTTTTTGCAGTTCGTATCTAGGTTATGAAATTGGCGTACATGCACCTGGGTTAGCCAAAAAATCTTATGGTCGTCAATCGGCGCATCATTTATTGTTAGCCCATGGTTTGGCCATGAAAGTATTGCAAAAAAACAGTCCAAACACTGAAAACGGCATCGTACTTAATTTTACCCCTTGTTACAGTGCCACAGAGTCTGCCGAAGATGTACAAGCAGCCAGTAAAGCCGACCAGTATTTTAATCAGTGGTACATCAAACCATTGTTTGATCGCTGCTATCCAGAGATTATTAACGATTTTGCCCCTGAGGATATGCCAATAATCGAACAAGGCGACTTTGATATTATTGCGCAGCCTATCGACTTTTTAGGCATTAACTTTTATACCCGCGCCGTCTACAAAGCAGATGCAGTAACAGGCTTTAGCCAAATTGATATGGTTGATAATCCTAAAACCGATATTGGTTGGGAAATTTACCCACAATCATTCACTGATTTATTAGTCTCTTTGCATGCACTTTATCCATTACCGCCGATGTACATTACCGAAAATGGCGCCGCCATGGACGATAAATTGATTGACGGTAAGGTGGATGATCAAGACAGACTCGCTTATTATGATGCCCACTTAAATGCTGTGAATAACGCCATCGAACAAGGTGTTAATATTGTGGGTTACTTTGCCTGGAGCCTCATGGATAACTTTGAATGGGCCGAAGGTTATTTAAAACGTTTTGGCATTGTCTATGTTGATTATGACACCCAAAAGCGTACGCTAAAGTCGAGTGCGCATGCCTATAAAGACTTATTAGCTAACAGAAAATAACCTCCGACTGTTTAAGCCGTTCCTATGAACGGCTTTATTTTATTCAACGCATCATATTAAAAATATAACAACAATTATTGAGGCACGTATGATCAGTATTAAAGAGAAAATCGCTTACGGACTTGGGGACACAGCAAGTAACATCGTCTTCCAAACGGTGATGCTGTTTTTAACCTTTTTCTATACCGATATTTTCGGTATTTCACCTGCATTTGTCGGCACGATGTTTTTAGCCGTGCGTTTAATCGATGCGGTAACCGACCCACTCATGGGCGCACTCGCCGATAGAACCAATACCCGTTGGGGTAAATTCAGGCCGTATCTATTGTGGTTTGCCCTGCCCTTTGGCTTTATCAGTGTGCTGGCATTCACCACCCCTGATTTAACTGAAGACGGCAAAATGATTTATGCCTTTGTAACTTATACGGCATTAATGATGGTCTACACCGCGATTAACATTCCTTACTGTGCATTAGGCGGCGTATTAACGGCCGATCCTAAAGAGCGCGTATCGGTGCAGTCATACCGTTTTGTATTTGCTATGTTGGGCGGCTTACTGGTGTCTGGTTTAACCTTACCCCTGGTCGAATTTTTAGGGGAAGGAGACCAAGCTAAAGGTTACCAGCTAACCATTACCGCCATGAGCATTTTAGGCGTGGCGATGTTTTTAGTGTGTTTTTGGGGCACTAAAGAGCGTCTTCACCCACCCATCGATCAGCAATCGAGTTTTAAGAAAGACTTTGGCGACATGCTCAAAAATGATCAATGGCGCGTGCTTGCGGTTGCTTCCGTGTGTTTATTATCAGGCATGGTATTGCGCACTAGCTTGGCTATTTATTACGTTAAATATTACCTCAACATGCCAGATTCAATCACCTTATTTATCACCTTAGGTATGGTTGGTAACATCTTTGGCTGTATTTTGGCAGAGCCTTTGGCGAAACGTTTTTGTAAGGTCAAAGCTTATATCACCTTACAACTCCTTGCTGCAGCCATGTGTATCGTGAGTTACTTTGTCCCTAGCGATCAAGTCGTGCTCGCTTTCGGCATGTTTATTATTTGGGGCTTTACCTTCAACATGGCAACCCCATTATTGTGGGCAAAAATGGCCGACGTTGTCGATTATGGCCAATACAAAAACGGCGTGCGCATTACCGGGATGATTTATTCTTCGGTGATATTTTTCATCAAACTGGGTGTCGCCATTGGTGGTGCTGCTGCAGGCTGGTTGCTTGCCGGTTATGGCTATCAAGCCGATACCGTTCAAACTGAAGCAACGCAACAAGGTATTTTAATATCATTCACGCTTTTCCCTGCCATTGGCTCAATTTTGGTCGCCTTAGTGATGCGCTGGTATGTGTTAGACAATAAAAGAGTTGATGAAATCCATTTAGAATTAAATAGAGAAGTAAAATAAAAGCATGTTAGTCTTGGCGCACTATGCTCCAAGGCTAATTTGAATTCTTTAACGTGAAATGACGATATGGCAACGATTTACGATGTATCTGTAATGGCAGGTGTTTCTCTGGCGACAGTGTCGCGAGTGATGAACAACAACACCAAAGTCAGTGACAAAACCAAACAGAAAGTATTAGATGCAATGCAAAGCTTAGGCTATCGTCCCAATACGATTGCCCAGTCTTTAGCGTCTAATTGTTCCAATAGCGTTGGCGTGTTGGTATCGCAACTCGACGGTCCATTTTACGGTCCGATGATGACCGAAATTGAAACCGTGCTTCGTAGCGCCAACAAACACGTGATTATCGCCGCAGGCCACAGCGATGAAGCGCAAGAAAAAGACAGTGTTGAGTTTTTAATGAGTCGCGGCTGTGATGCACTGATTTTAGACATTGAAGCCGTGTCGGACGAATACCTCATTGAACTGAGTAAAGGTTCAACGCCCATCGTGTTTATTAACCGCTATATTGACTCCATTAAAGAGCGCTGCGTTTATCTTGAAAATGAACAAGGTGGCTTTATGGCGACCAATCATATTTTGTCACTTGGCCATAAAGACATTGCTTATATTTCAGGCCCGCTGTTTAAGCTCGACGTAAGAGATCGTTTAAAAGGTCATCAACGCGCGCTTAAGCAATACAACATTGATTTTGATGACAGTCTCTGCATTGAAAGCGATTTTAAAGAAGCCGGCGGCAGCGAGGCTATGGAACATTTGTTGTCGCTAAACAAACCCATTACCGCTGTTGTATGCGCAAACGATCAGATGGCATCTGGGGCGATATCGGTTTGCTTAGAACAGGGATTGCGTGTGCCTGAAGACATCTCATTTATCGGTTACGATAATATTCCATTCCCTCAATACATTTCGCCTAAGCTATCCACAGTCAGCAACCCTATTCACGAAATGGGTAAAATGGCCGCAAGGTGGGTATTGCAAAATGTCTATAATGACAAAGAAACCGTGGTTGAAAGCTCATTCTTACCGGAGTTATTTATTCGCACCTCCACCAAAGCAATTGATTAACCTGCATCGCTAGCGTAAAAATCGCGATCACTATGATCTAAATATCTAAAACCAGCATTTGCTGGTTTTTTATTTTCTTGAGCATCACTTTTCACAAATTCATTTGATTATACCAATTCCATTAATTATCTGGTCATTCAGCGGGAGTTCTGTGTCTTCTAGGCAAGTAATAGAATTGTAGGCATAGTTGTTCTACGTCAAAATGCTATTAAGCAGCATGGAGGACACAGAAACCCGCCTTACAGGAGACACTCAGACCGTTCATTTCTTTGTTGCATTGCCTTAAAAGGGAATAACCATTATTTCAACAATGCGCCTCAAACTGAACAATCTGAGTGGCTCTGATTGGTCACATAATTAATAGAATTGGTATTATAGCCAAAAAGGTTATTCTGATGATGCTACCAATGGCTATTTATCAGATTAATCAGCACTAAAACTGGTAACATTTCCATCAACAAAAGAAAGCGCTTACATTTTTACCTAAAAAACCGGTTGAAAAATAAAATAAATATAAACAATAAGTTAAATTGAATGAACACAATTCCCTAGCACGATGGTTAACGAAATGTAATAATTTAAACTTGTTTTTGTTGACTAAGGTCACAATTTACACTAGTTTTATGTAAGCGCTTACATTAGCTGTTTTATATGACAACAATTTATAAATAATGATTGCAGCGCCGATGGAGAATTACAAAAAACGATTTGCGCCCAACTCGCAATATTGAAAGAAATAAATCTAGTCAATGGGGATTTCCTAGATGAAAACAAGAACATTTAACAAAACCAAGCTTGCGACCAGTTTATCGCTTGTACTTGGTATGAGCAGTATCCTACCAGCTCATGCTGCAGATGAAGTCAGCGAAGAAAATATCGAAGTCATTTCGGTTACTGGTATTCGTGGCAGTTTAATTAAATCAATGGATGTGAAGCGTTCTTCAAGTGGCGTTGTAGATTCTATTTCTGCTGAAGATATTGGTAAATTTCCAGACACTAACCTAGCAGAGTCGCTACAACGTATTACCGGTGTATCGATTGACCGCTCTAACGGCGAAGGCAGTAAAGTGTCTGTGCGTGGTTTTGGCCCTGACTACAACTTGATCACCCTCAATGGTCGTCAAATGCCAGTCACTACTGGCACTCGCTCATTTGACTTTGCTAACATCGCATCTGAAAGTATCAGCGGTGTAGAAGTCCATAAAACCAGCCAAGCATCAGATTCTACCGGTGGTATCGGCTCAACTATCAATATTTTGACTCATAAGCCATTGAACTCGCCAGGTCTTAAAGCGACTGTTGGCGTTAAAGCCGTTGATGACAAATCAACTGATAACGGTTCAGTGACACCTGAGGTATCTGGCTTATATTCAAATACCTTTGCCGATGACACCTTTGGTATTTCATTGTCTGCAAGCTACCAAGATCGTGAAAGCGGTAACCAACAAGCACAAGTCGGTACCGGCTGGCGCACATTCCCAGGTACCGCAACTAATGCCAGTGAATGGGGCGGCGTAGCCAACGACAACACCCAGGTTAACCGTCCTGGCGATGATGATTTCTATTCAGTGCCACAAACTACTGTGTATCGTTTTGAAGAACAGCAACGTACTCGTACAAACGGCCAGCTAGTTCTGCAATACAGCCCTATCGACACCGTTACCGCGACTTTAGATTACACCTACATGCGCAACGATATCGACACTCAATCAAATGACGTATCAGCATGGTTTAACTTTGTTCCATCTGAAAACGTATGGTCTGATGGTCCTTATGCATCACCGCTTATTTATTCAGAAACCTACGACTCACCCGCTGACTTATCAATGGCCGCCGGCGATTATGGCGTACGTAACGAAAGTGGTTCATTAGGCTTCAACATCGAGTGGCAAGCAACAGATAACCTAAAGCTAACCTTTGATGCGCACAACTCAGTGGCAGAAAACAAACCCAACAACCTTTACGGTTCAAGCAACAATTTAAGTACAGCAGCGTTTATCCGTACTAGTGCTGCAACCGACTTTAGCGGTGACTTACCGGTACTTGCAGTGGGCGGCGGTAACGCTGTAACCGCGGCAGATATGATGGTAACCGGTTCAGTATTTACCAACTCACGTAACAAGTCTGAAATTGACCAGTATCAATTTGACGGCGAATACTACCTTGAAGATGCGGGCAGCATTGATTTTGGTATTGCGTTAACAAACGTCAACAACCACTCTCAAAGCGTTAACGTGCAACGTAACGATTGGGGTGGCGTAGGTTCTGCTGGTGATTTAGATGATGCCTGGTTCCCTGCTGATACCATTCAAGATAAATTTGATGCCAATGGCGGTGATTTCTCACTTGCTGATGGTAACTTCGATATCCTAAATACTATATTCATGTGGGATTTTGCCTCAGTACGTGATTACGCAGCAGCAAATTATGCCTCTTCTGTTAGTGGTGATTGTGGAAATGGCTTCTGCCCGTCAACTAACTATGCAGCTGAAACAGATCGTTATACTGAAGAAGAATCACAAGCGATTTACGTACAGTACAACTACGAAGATGAAATTTCTGGTATGCCGTATGACGTGCATTTCGGACTGCGTTATGAACAAACTGATGTCACCTCAACCGCTGCAGTTGCCGGTTATGATGGTGCGGATTGGATTGCCGAAACAGAGATTGCGTTATCACCTACTGGTGAGCAAGTCTTTGAAACTAAAACCGGTGATTATGACTATGTACTGCCAAGCTTTAACTTCAATATTGAAGTGGTAGAAGATGTCATGCTCCGCGCTGCATACAGTGAAACCATTGGTCGTCCTAGCTACACAGACATTCAGGGCGGCACAGTATTAGCCACACTGGCTAACCGGACTAACGGTGGTGGTTCAGCGGGTAACCCAACATTATTACCGCTAGAATCTGAAAACATCGACTTCTCGGCAGAGTGGTATTACGCGCCATCAAGCTACGTCTCTGTGGGATATTTCCGTAAAGACACACAAAACTTTATCAGTGTTGATCCAGTTGCAACCACTAATGGTATTTACAACCCAGCATCGGGCGATTTATACAAAGCGGCTGTTGCTGCAACAGGCACAACGGAAGCGGGTGCAGTACGCGATTATATTTTCGCAAACTTTGCTGATAATGCTGCAGTAGATGCAACCAACCAAATCATTAGCGGCAGTGCTGCCAACAATGATGAGTTGTTAAACTTTAATATCAACACTCCATTGAACAGTTCAGAAAACTCAGTCATTGACGGTTGGGAATTTGCAGCGCAGCACTTCTTCGGCGAAAGCGGAGTGGGTGTGATAGCAAACTACACATTAGTTAACAGTGATTTAGCGCTAGTCGGTATCAGTGATACCGCCAACGCTGTATTAGTGTACGAAAACTATGGCTTCCAGGCTCGTGTGGCTTACAACTGGCGTGACGAGTTCTTAAGTTCAACGAGTCAAGGTACTGGTTTATTCCCTCAGTACACTGAAGCTTACTCGCAAATTGATTTGTCAGTCAGTTATGACATCGAGCAAGTTGAAGGCTTAACCGTGTTTTTCGAAGGACTTAACATTACTGAAGAGTATGTTCGTGTACACGGACTGGCTGACGAGCAAGTGTTAAATCTAACCGAAACGGGCGCGCGCTATAGCATTGGTGCTCGTTACACTTTCTAAGTGATAACCCACTTGATGTTTTATCCCGTCTTACCTCAGTTTGAACGGAATACATCAAGGCTCTATTTAGGTCGTTGAGGTGCACAAACTTTGTCACCTCTTTTTATTGCAAGATATTGAGTAACAAGGACGTTACTATTTTTATTAGGGATTTGCTCGTTTTTATATTGAAATTAGCACCCAGCCCAATTAAAACAAATAATTGAAAAAGCTTACATTTTACAAAATTCTACTTATGATGTTTCTGATGCGAATAAAACATCATAGAATCGTTAAAATAACAATAACGCCCAAAGCGTAGGTAGAGATAATGCAAAAACCAATCACCCAAATAGTCATTGTTGGTGGCGGCACCGCCGGTTGGATCACCGCAGGATTACTGGCGGCTGAGCATAATGTCGACAAGGGCGTATTGGCTAACTCTCCTAAGCTCAACATCACCTTAATTGAATCGCCCGATGTAGCCACCATTGGTGTAGGTGAAGGTACCTGGCCTTCAATGCGCTCAACCTTGAGCAAAATAGGCATTGATGAAAATGACTTTATTCGTTGTTGTGATGCCAGCTTTAAACAAGGCTCTCGTTTTATCAATTGGCGCACAGATACCGCCACAGCACAATCAACACAATCGACACAAACAAACAGCTACTTGCACCCTTTTAGCCTGCCACATGGACATCAAGAACTCGATTTATGCCCATTTTGGTTACCTCACTCAGAGCAAGTGAGCTTTGCGCAGGCCGTCAGTAGCCAGGAAGTATTATCACAGCTCGGTTTAGCGCCAAAAACCATCTCATCAGCGCAATATCATTTTCAAAATAATTACGGTTATCACCTCAATGCAGGCAAATTCAGCCAGCTGTTAAGCGAACATTGCACCCAAAAGCTGGGTGTAAAACATATTCGCGATCATGTCTGCCAGATTATAAATAATGACCAAGGCGATATTGATAAACTGATAACCAAAGAGCATGGTGAAATTAGTGGCCAATTATTTATCGACTGTACTGGCGTTAAATCATTGCTATTGGGCGAGCATTTACAAGTCCCATTTTTATGCCAAAAATCCGTATTATTTAATGACAGCGCCTTAGCGATGCAAGTGCCTTATGAAGACACTACAACCGCGATTGCCTCTTGTACTCACTCAACTGCACAGCCAAATGGTTGGATTTGGGACATTGGTTTACCTACCCGTAAAGGGGTCGGTTATGTGTATTCATCAAGCCACTGTAATGACAGCCAAGCTGAGCAAGTGCTACGTGATTACTTAACAGCCAACGGCACCAGTAATGAACTCGCCTCAAAACTTGAGCCGCGAAAGCTCAATATTAGCCCGGGTTATCATGCTAAATGTTGGCAAAAAAATTGTATTGCCATTGGAATGGCCGCTGGATTTATCGAACCGTTAGAAGCCTCAGCTCTTGCGTTAATTGAATGGACTGCTACCACAATAGCACAGCAATTACCGCCCAACCGCCAGGTGATGGACACGATTGCAGAACGAGTCAACTTACGTTATCAGCAGCATTGGCAACAAATCATCGACTTTTTAAAGCTGCATTATGTCATTAGCCAGCGTGAAACTGATGCCTATTGGCGCGATCATCGTGACAGCAGCTCAATACCCGAACGTTTACAAGCACAACTGGAATTATGGCGTTACCAGGCGCCAAGCCAACATGATATTAGCTATAAAGAGGCGCTCTTCCCAGCCGCCAGTTTTCAATATGTGCTCTATGGTATGGGCTTTCAAACTCAGTTACCAAGCCATGTAAAACCGTCTATGCAACAGCTTGCACAACGACTGTTTACCGATAATCAACAACGCACTCAAGCATTAAGCAAAAGCTTACCGAGTAACCGGGCACTACTAGATAAAGTGGCTCAATATGGTTTTCCTAAGCTTTAATGAGATTGATTGACATAAATGACATCACGTACAAAAATCATAACAATATACTGTATTTGAACGAATAAAATAGGATTTAACATGAGCCAACATGTACTACTTAACAGCATCGATCATAAAGACTTAAAGGTGAACACCAGCCGTTCTGCCGCATTAGGTGACAACCTTTGGTATACCGTGACATTCCCGCAAGAGTTTCGCAGCATTCAGGCTCACTACCCTATTTTCTTTCACAAAGATGTCGCTACAGGTCAATTTTATTCGGTAGCCTTATTTGGGTTTGCACAAAATGAAAATCTGTTTTTAACAGAATCTGGCTGGAATGCCGCTTATGTGCCGCTCAGTGTGCGCCGCCAACCTTTTTTAATCGGCCAACAAACCGTACGTGAAGATGGCTTAGAGCGTCAACAACGGGTGATTCATGTAGATTTAGATCATCCGAGAGTCAGCCAAACTGAGGGCGAAGCGCTGTTTTTACCTTATGGCGGTAACACTCCGTTATTAGATGAAGTCGGCGAAATGTTGGAAATCATTCATCACGGACTTATCGACAGCCAGCGTTTCATTAACGTGTTAATTGAGCATGAGTTACTCGAGTCATTTACCTTAGACATCGAACTCGACAACGGCCAAAAACATCAAATGATTGGTTTTTACACCATTAACGAAAACACCTTAGCCACACTCCCCGCCGACACGTTAGCCACCTTGCATCAACAAGGTTACTTGCAAGCCATTTATATGGCGCTAGCATCACAGAGCACAGTCCGTGATTTGCTTAACCTTAAAAATGCTCAAGGCTAAGGAACCGCGCAGATGTCCAATGACACATTAACAGCCGTCGACTGCGTCAGCGATTGGACGTTAGCGCAAGTCATGACGCACATAGAAAAAGCCGACAAACCCATGGTATTTAAAGGGTTGTGTCGTCATTGGCCTTTAGTGCAGGCAGGGCTTGAATCGGCCGACAAGGCGTTAGATTACCTGCGCCAGTTTTATCAAGGTTATGCCGTTACCGCCTATCACTTAGCACCAGAGCAACTAGGCCGAGTGTTTTATAATCAGCAGCTTGATGGCTTTAATTACCAGGCTGGCCGGCTTGATTTCAATCAACTGTTAGCACGCTTACAACAAGAAAATGCCAGCGAAAATCCTGCCGGCATTTACATGGGTTCTACTGATATTCATCAATGCCTGCCAGGGCTTGGTGAACAAAACAGCCTTAATTTACAGCCTATCAATCCACTGACCAGTATTTGGCTAGGTAACAAAACTAAAGTGGCGGCCCATTTTGACTTTCCGCTAAATCTTGCCTGCAACGTAGTGGGTAAGCGCACTTTCACCCTGTTTCCACCAGATCAAATCAGTAACCTGTATGTTGGCCCAATGGAGTTTGCTCCTGGCGGGCAGGATATCAGCATGGTGGACTTTGATAACCCAGATTTTGAGCGTTTCCCCAAATTTCAACAGGCGTTAGATGCGGCGTTAACCGCTGAATTAACGCCCGGAGATGTATTATTTATTCCCAGTATGTGGTGGCACCATGTACGCGGCATTGACGATATCAATGTACTCATTACTCACTGGTGGCGTGATACGCCGGGTTACTTAGGTCGCCCTAATAACGCATTACAGCACAGCATGTTAAGCCTACGGTCCTTGCCAAAGGCGCAGCGCCTAGCGTGGAAAGCTATGTTCGACCATTACATCTTTGAACATGATGATGTAGACGACAGTTATATCCCAGATAACGCTAAAGGCATGCTAACTAAACCGTTAGATGACTTAAATGCCCGTAAGTTACGCGCAGATTTAATCAATAAATTAAAACGATAATGCTGACTACAGCAAAAACTAAGATATTAAACAGGATGCCCAAGATGAATAAATCAATCAAAAAAGTCGTCATTGCTGGCGGTGGCACTGCAGGTTGGATGGCCGCAGCCGCGTTTAGCAAGCTCATGGGCAAAAACCTAGATATTGTATTAGTTGAATCAGACGACATTGGCACTGTCGGTGTTGGCGAAGCCACCATCCCTACGTTACACATTTTCCATCGATTATTGGGTTTAAAAGAGCAAGATGTCATGGCCGCCACCAATGCCACGTTTAAACTGGGGATCCAATTCGAAAACTGGCATGACGTGAATAAAGATTATTTGCACTCGTTTGGATTTTTAGGCAAAGACTGCTGGGCTTGTGGTTTTCAGCATTTTTGGCTTAAAGGCAAGCAGCAAAATATGGTCAGTGAAATCGGCGATTATTGCACTGAGCATTTAGCCGCTCGTCAGGGACGCTTTGCGGTATTACCCAATCAAGATTACAACCACGCTTATCATATGGACGCCAGTTTATACGCCAAATTCTTACGCAAATTTGCCGAGCAACATGGTATGACACGCATCGAAGGTAAAATTGCTGATGTATTGCAGCATGATGATTCAGGCAATATTAAAGCGTTACAGCTTGAAAGTGGCGACATCATTGAAGGTGATTTATTTATCGACTGCACCGGTTTTAAAGCCTTACTGATTGAACAAACGTTAAATACCGGCTTTGAAGATTGGAGCCATTGGCTACCTTGCGACAGTGCAATAGCGGTTCAAACCGAAGCCGTGCAACAGCCTATTCCTTATACTCGCTCGATTGCCCGTGAGTCAGGTTGGCAATGGCGCATTCCGCTACAAACCCGTACCGGCAATGGTTTAGTGTTTTGCAGTAAATTTATGTCTGATGCCGACGCCACCGCGTTACTGCTCAATAACATTGAAGGGCAACCAATAAATCAACCGCGAGTGATTAAATTCAAAACTGGCACGCGTCGCCAACATTGGAACAAAAACTGTGTTGCAATTGGCTTATCAGCAGGCTTTTTAGAGCCTCTAGAATCCACCAGTATTCATATGATCCAGCGCAGTATCGTGCGTTTACTGCAACTGTTTCCGGCGCATGGCGTCATTCAAGCTGACGTCGATGAATTTAACCAACAAACCAAAATTGAAATGGACAATATTCGCGACTTTATTATTTTGCATTATAAAGTCACCGACCGTGAAGACAGCCGTTTTTGGCGTTACTGTAAAAACATGCCAATTCCCGCCTCATTGCAGCATCGTATTGATATGTTTAGTCAATCTGGCAAAGTCTATAAATACGGTAATGAGCTGTTTGGCGAAAGCTCGTGGATCCAGGTCATGATGGGGCAAGGTTTGATACCTAAAGAGTATCATCCGATTGTCGATTTAATGGAACCCGCTGAGTTGCAAAGCTTTTTAAATAACATTAAAGCCACGGTTAAACGCAAAGTAGATACCCTGCCCGCGCATCACGACTTTGTACAACACTATTGCATGTCAACGGCAATGCAAGTCAAAGATGATGCAAGGGTAAGCTAACGATGTCGTCGCAATCAGCCACTCAGCCTATAGTACAGGTCAATCACATTTCACCTCAGGTGCAGTTGATTGGCCAACAACAAACGCCGGTTATTGTGCTTGATAATTTTGCAGGTGATATCTCTGAGTTAATTGATATCGCAATTAATGACAGTCAATTTAACCAGGATAAAAGCTCGTTTTATCCTGGGCAGCGGACGGCACTGCCAAGACAATATATTATCGATGTGCTTGATGCGGTATTTCAGCTTATTTACGATGTGTATCGTATTCCAACAACTCGGCGCTTAAAGCCACAACAAGGGGTGTTTTCGTTAATCGATACCCAGGAAAAAGACCTAATACCACTGCAATGTTTGCCCCACTTTGATACACCTAATCCGTATTACTTTGCCATTTTGCATTATCTTAATGACGGTCCCCATGGCGACACCGGATTTTTTAAGCACAACACCAGCGGTTTCGAACGGATTAATAACGACAATATTGACTCATACTTTAGCCAAGCACAGCCTTTTGTTGATCAAATAACCCAATCAAGTCCGCGTTATTGTGTTGCCAGTAATGAGCATTACAGCTTGTATCACCAGGTAGAATATCGGCCAAATCGTGTGGTGATTTACCCCGGTAACTTACTGCATTCAACCCTAGTCAATCCAGATAAAGACATCGATGCTAACCCGAAAACCGGTCGCCTTACCGCTAATCTATTTATCGATTTTCAGTCAACTAGCGCTCAATAAACCCTTTTAAGCATTCAGTCAGTTGTTGCGCTAACCCAGCCTCTCCCGCTTTTTCAAGCAATAACGCCACGCATTCTGCGGTGCATAACCCGCCCTCAAGCTGATTTCGCCTTAACGGATAAATAGAGGCATGTGTTGGCTGTAATCCCACTTTAACTACGCTTTTAAGATATGGGCTTTGATTATACATTTTACGGGCTTCTTGCCAGGTGGCATCAAGCAACAGCAAATACTCGAAGGATTGAGCGGAGTCATTAGCGGTGATATTGACACTCGCTGTAGCGTCTAAATTTAATTGTGCCGAATCATCATCGGTTGGAAACACTAAGCCCACACATCCTCCCTCAATGGCCGCTAGTAATGCCGCATCAGGCAGCTTACGATGCCACTCAATCACACGAGCACGCTCGCCTAACACTTGCAGCACTAATTGGCCTGTGTTATTGGCACGAAGCAACTCTCTTGAGTGGGTTAATAAGATGAACTGCACAACAATCCTTAAAAAGTGCTATACGCATGAATAATCAAGCAATGTAACACATTTTGAAAGGCGCTATTAGACATAATGAATTACACAATTGATACTTTTTAGCACCATCCTAATGGCATTTTTATGACCCATTTACGCTATAATCGCCATCAATCGGCAGGTGTGCCATCCATCATAATAAAAACCGAACTGAAGAACATTAATGGCTTACCCACAGATTATCGCATTATTTTTTACCATGATTATTTTGGCCATTGTACCTGGCCCTGCGGTTTTTGCGGTGGTGTCTCGCTCATTTTCTAATGGCTTTTCTCATGGCGTCGCGATGACAATTGGAGTGCTACTTGGCGATTTTCTGTATATCTTATTAGCCCTGTTTGGATTGTCTGCCATAGCCAATCCAATGGGGCCTGCATTTGAACTGATAAAATATGCCAGCGCCTTATATTTGTGTTGGCTTGGCATCAGTATGCTTCGCGCGACAGCGCATGGCGTTCAACTCGTTGAGACGGCCAAAGTCAGCTTAACTAAAAATGTATTCACTGGCATTTTGATTACTTTAGGTAACCCTAAAGCGCTGATTTTCTATGTGAGTTTTTTTCCCGCATTTGTGCCAATGAACCAGGTCAGCTTTTTGGACGTCATCATTATTTTAACCATTGCCACTTGTGCTTTTGGTTCGGTAAATCTCGGTTATGCTTACCTGGCATCGAGTGCGAAGCGAGTGTTTACCTCAACAAAAGCTGCCAACATCATTAATCGCACCGCGGGCAGTATTATGTTGCTTGCAGGCATCTTGGTTGCCATTACCTTATAGGATTTTCAATGACTGCTTTACGTTTTACCCCCTTAACTTTAACCAGCGGATTAACCTTCAAAAATCGTTTAGTGGTACCGCCTATGGCATCACAAACGGCAGACGTTAATGGTTTGGCAACCGAAAAAACCTTTAGCCATTATCACAATTTAGCCCAATCGGGTGCAGGCCTTGTGATGGTTGAATATAGCCATGTGAATTTGGCAGGGCGAAGTGAAACAAACCAACTCGGTGCGTACGATGATGCGTGTTTACTAGGGTTAACCCAGATAGCCAGTACACTGCATAATGCTGGCGTTAAAACGGGCTTACAAATTACCCATTGCGGCGGTAAAGACAGTGCCGGTATTAGCAGTGATATCATGGGCCCTTCTGGTATTACCGTACCCGCATACGACCGTGTGTTGCCGACGCCTCGGACAATGACATTAGGTGATATCACGACTTGGCAACAAGACTTTGTGGCGGCAGCAATACGCGCCGATAAAGCCGGTTTTGATTTAGTTGAAATCCACTGTGCCCATGGTTATGGGATTAATCAGTGGTTATCGCCATTGACCAATCAACGTCAAGATAAATACGGTGGCAACCTTGAAAACCGCGCCAGAATATTAATTGAAATAGTGACTCAAATTAAACAAGTCGCACCAAGACTAGCCGTTATGACGCGTATTCCGGGCCAAGATGGATACCCAGGCGGCTTATCTCATGCAGACATGGCACAAGTGAGCCAATGGTTAGTGGCTGCTGGCGTTGAAATCCTTAATGTATCGTCAGGTATTGGTGGTTGGAATCGACCTAAAGATAAACGCGGCGAAGGCTTTTTAGTTGAAGATGCCGCGCCGTTAACAGGCACCACCACTGCGGCGGTTATTGGTGTCGGCGGCATTGAAAGCGTGGACTATATCGAAACGATTTTGGCCACCAAGCAAGTAGATTTAGTCGCAGTAGGCCGGGCGATTTTAGCGGGCCCAAGTGAGTTTGCTAACAAGGTGATGCAAGGCTAGTCATTATCTGGCGCATTGACCATCGGCGATATGATGCCTTTAAAAATCAGCGGGTAGCGTCTTACTCGCTGACCAACATCGTCACTCATCACCTGTTTGTAGAGCAATTCAATATCATCATTGTCTTCAAATACCAGTAGCAGTCTATCTATGGCGGTGTGTAAGCCTTTTTTCAAAAAGGGTTGCGCCTGAAATTCAGCAATGTTGTGTCTCACAATAGCGATTTTTTCAGGATGACGGCGCAGCTCAACAAACACTTGCTCAAAGTAATCCATGTGCAGCACAGGTGTAGCACGATTGCCACGTCTTGGCCTTGGTGCACCAGAACCTCGTTTAAAATACATTGCTGGCAATGCCGTAACCTCATATTAACTAACTGTTAAACCACTATAAATAAACATATATACACAGGGCAACGACCATATAAACAACGACCGTTAACTCAATAGCGCCAATAAATCTTCGGCGTTACCTTGCCATGGCCCTTGAGTACCATCCGATAAAATACTGTCTGCCAAACCTTGTTTATGCTGCTGCATTTCCTGGATTTTCTCTTCCACCGTACCTTGCGCAATTAACTTGTACACAAATACCGGATTGAGCTGGCCAATACGATGCGCGCGATCGGTTGCCTGACGTTCTGCAGCAGGATTCCACCAGGGGTCGAAATGAATAACGGTATCGGCAGCCGTTAAGTTAAGCCCCGTACCGCCCGCTTTTAAGCTGATGAGAAATACCGAGTTGTCGCCCTCTTGAAACGCATCTATTTGGGTTTGTCTGTCGCGCGTTTGACCGGTTAATTTACTGTAGCTTATTGCCATGGTTTTTAATTCATCTTCAATCAGCGCGAGCATACCTGTGAATTGACTGAAAATAAGGATTTTGCGACCCTCTTCAATCATCTCGGGCACATTTTGAATTAACCAGGTGAGTTTAGCGTTGTCTTTAACTTGCTGTGCTTGCTCAAGTTTAACAAGGCGGGGGTCGCAACAGGCCTGGCGTAATTTTAATAATGCATCTAAAAACTCAATATGACTGCTCGACACGCCTTTTTTAGCAAACAGTTCGCGCAGCTTTTTCTCCATCACTAGGCGGATAGACTCGTACAAGTTACGCTGATCTTTCTCAAGCTCAAGTGTTTGGATAATCTCGGTTTTTTCTGGCAGTTCAGACACCACTTCTTTTTTGGTGCGCCGCAACATAAACGGTGAAATACGCTTGCTCAGCAATACTGATTTTTCAATATCCGCTTGTTTCTCAATCGGACCACGAAACTCTTTATTAAAGTAACTGTGCTGACCTAATAACCCCGGTAAACAAAAATCCATTAACGATTTCAGCTCGCCCAAGTGGTTTTCAAGCGGCGTCCCAGACAAACACAAACGAAACTTACCCTTTAAGGTTTTGATCACCTGGGTAACTTTAGCCTGGGCGTTTTTAATCTGCTGTGCTTCATCCAAAATAATATGGTCAAACACATAATCACCGTAAATAGCTTCATCGCGCAGCATTAGCGGATACGTTGTCACCACGACATCAAAGTCATTAATTTGATCTAACAATGGCTGGCGCTTATTACCATGAATAACCACCACATTGAGCGACGGAGCAAACTTGTTGGCTTCTTTAAGCCAGTTGCCCACTAAGCTGGTTGGACACACAATTAAGCTGGTGCGATGTTCAGTCGCATCTTGTTTCGCTTTAAGTAAAAACGCTAAGGTTTGGATGGTTTTGCCTAAGCCCATGTCGTCGGCCAAAATCCCGCCCAGTTGGTACTCTTTTAAAAAGCATAGCCAATCAAAACCTTGTTTTTGATAGTCGCGTAATGTGGCGTTTAAGCCCGCAGGTAACTCAACTTCTGTTACCCCTTTGAATTCCGCTAATTTTGTCGCAAGATTGCGCACTCGTTCGCCATTAAGCAAACGTACATCGCTGGCAGATAAGTCATTAAGGATGTGGGCTCGGTTTCGCGGTATCGCAATATGATCGCCAGAGTGACGATTAAACAATTCTTGAATAATCGAAATCAATGGCTTAATGGTTTTGGCTTTAATTTTAATAAAGCCGCCATTTGGGCCAGGAAGAATTAACTCGTCGTCATCGGCTGGCTCACCGTTTTGTTGTAACCAACGAGCAACTAAGGCTAATAACGGTACATTTTGACCTTCAATATCGGCGCTCAGTGATAATGAAAACCAGCCAGACTCATCATCGTCGACCAAATCAACATCTAACTGAGCATCGACAATTTTTAAATCAAAATCATCTTCAAACTCAATTTCTACGCCCAATGCGGTTAACGCATCTAAACCGCTTTCCGTTAAATCAGACCATTCAAAAATCGATTCAGGTAATAAGCCAACACTTAAAAAATACTCAGGCTGCTTGCCATATTCGCTCGGAATAAACGTCACTAAACCGGCTTCAGTCAAGGCTTGTAATATGGCTAACTCTTGATCGACATGGCGATGCACTTGATATTGAACACTGCCCTTTTTAACCAGACTAATACGTTCTGGTTTCAGTGAAGCATTAAAACTGATATTGCCATAATGTTGCTCAACCCGAATGACCGGTTGCAGTATGGGATTATTAGCATAGATTTCACGGGTAAAAATCAGTTTCGTGTTAAGTGGGTCGTTAATTTCACAAAAATCGATTTCGCTAGGTACGGGCACGGTTTTAGGTGAAAAATGCTGCAACATTTTGTGGCTAATCTGGTCCACTTGCGCCAATGGCACAGGCGGCATATGTTGCAATAAACTGATTTTTTTCGCCGATAAATCGGTGTCGATTTTACCTAAACGCAAATAATCTAATTCAACATACAATGGCGGCTCAGTCGCAATAAACTCCCAGTTTTCAAGACCGGGCATGCGCATTTGCATTTGTGTGTGTTTTTTATCAAGCTCACACCAGATAAACTCTGGCGCGATAGATTTAGCCCAGGTTAACGGGGTACGATTTTCTTCCCAAAAACACACTTGATCCGCCAGCATTTTGACCAACGCAAGGTATGAAATCTCACCGTCGATGTAGATTTTAGAACCTTGATTATTAGACGAGAGTAATAAGCTAATGATTTGTTTATCGTCGGGGGCAATCCACCACGGCATACTGTAGCGAATGTCGGTTAACGCCAGCTTACTGCCTTTATTATATTGACCTTTTTTATTGAGCTTACTGCGTTTAAATTCGACAAAGATACCGTTAGGGTCGTTTGACAGCACATAAATAATGCGGTCTTTTTCTTCTTCCTCATCTTCAAACTCAGTCACCGTTTTTTGTTCATCAAGCTGGCGCAACCACTGGTGAATGCGTTGCTCTTCTACCGGTTTTTTATCCACCAACGCTAACATTGCGGCAGCAACGTGTTTGCAATTTGTGCGCACGGGACAAGTGCAGTGCGATCGCATCACTATTTTGTGGTTAACATTGACGAGGGTGATTTCTTGGCGGTATGGCTCTTCAGCAGAACCTTCAACATAGGCTTCTATATCATGATTATCACTGCTGGCGCTCACTTCTAATACTCGACCCTGGATCAAGTAGTTTTGTGCTTTTTGAATTTGCGTGGCCGAGAACAGTTTCGCAATCATCTCTAATGAAAGCTTAATGGGAAGATTAAACAGTTTCGCCGACATCAATATACCTAATAAAAACCGAGCAGAAAAATCATCACTGCTGATAAAAAGTTAACTTACCATTCTATGGAAGAAAGCATGCAATATCTAGCTTTTGCGTGTTGTTATGCGTTAATTAACCACGAATAAACGTAAATGCCGTTTGCATCTTGATACGTTGATGATAGAAATTCGGTTTACCCTTTGGCGCTCAATTCAATTATTTAACTGAGGGCAAGCTTAGAATGTGTTCACAAGAGGGCATGACTTTGCTGCTAAGGCGCAAAATACTGTGCCTTGTGAGTAGCGGTTTCGCAGGATTGGCTTGATATGAATAGCGCCAAGGAATAGCACTATTCACTGAAAATGGCGTGTAACCATCAGCCAAGATTAACTGGTGGTTCAGAGATGATCGGTTAAGCGTGACTCACCTCTTGGTAAGCTTTTAGTTAACCCACTGCTCAGCAATGATAATGATGCTTAAAAATATCAATGCTGGCGATAAAATGAATAGCGTTTTTAAGCGCGTAAGCTGCTGACGCATTTGTTGTAATTGCGGGTCGTCAATACTCGCGAGTTTACCTGAGTGAAACGATTCCATCACAAACAACGATGTATTGCGTTGCCCTCCTCCTGCACTGCGGCCAAGCGCCTCACAATGTTGATATTCATCTTGATAATGTTGTTGAATATATAAGTAAATACCATGAGTACATTGGTTGAGTTTATAAACCGCAAATATCGCGGCAATGAGCGTCACTATTGTCCCAATAATTGTAATCAATACGACTCCTACCTTTATTTCATTCAATATTAGCGCCACCAGCGTGCGAGTAAAACAGCAACTGCCGATGGCATTCTTATTTGACCTGATAGTGATTAATACTATGCTTGGCTCTTGAGACGATTTAAAACGAGCGCTTAACACTAACGCTAACGCTCAAGGTTAATCATTCAGGTTAATCATTGGTTAAAAACGCTCAACAGACCATTGAATCGCCATAATACCAATCGCGACAGAACCGACTTGCATTCCCCACACCCGATACCATCGTTGATGACGGCAAAAAACCAGTATGGGTAACACTACGGCTAAAATCGCTAACTGGCCCACTTCAACACCTAGGTTGAACGCTAAAATGGCCAGTAACTTTTGGTTTTCAGGTAATCCCAACTCACCGAGCACACCGGCAAACCCCATCCCATGAAGTAAACCAAAGCCAAATGTTATCCAGCCTAAACGCAATACAATAGGCCAAATATTATTAAGCGCTGCAAATAAGACCGATAAAGCAATGCCAAGTTCAACCCAATGGCTACTAAAATCTAAAATACCTAATGCTGTGGCCGTTAATGTTACCGAGTGAGCCAAGGTAAACGCAGTAATAATCCATGCGGTCTGTTTGATAATTTTTATTGGGCTTTCAATTGCCTGCCAGCTTTTTTGCTCACGAATAAGCACGCAAGTTAATAATAAGGCCAATAAAAATAAAATATGATCAGTACCTTTCCAAATATGAATCACACCTTGATAAACATATTCTGTGAAGGTGTCGTAGGTTGAGCTCTCAGCTAAATTAATCAGTAATGTACGGTTATCATTACTGATCACTCGGGTGTATTGATGCTCAGGCGTATCAATCGTCACAATCGATTTATGGTCAGTATCGACCTCAAAAAAAGCTTGATAATCGATTTTAAGCGCACCATCACCCTGGCATAGGCCATTAAATGATGCGACTAAATAACCTTCGTTAAAATGTTGGTCCACTTGCTGGGCGACATCAAACACCAATTCACAGTCTTGATTGCGGTTTATGATTAAATTTGATTGTAAATAGTGGGTCACCGCAAGCTGATTGCGTTGTAATTCGCCCCAGGTTAACTGACCATTTTGATTCTGGTCGATATCAATCACTTGATAAAGATCGAAAAAGCGTACTTGCCACGCGCCCTGCAATTGCCCTTGTTGATCTAAGTTTACCGACAAATAACTGGTACTCATTTGATGAGCAACGCTGGCATGACTGATAATCAACAAACCGATTAATGCGATACTTTTAGTTGCGGTCATTAACCACTTAGATAGGTTCACAGTGTATTCCTTTTTACTGGTTACGGCTTAAACCGTCTCTTTGGTTTGTTGTTTGAGCAATAAACGCGCTTCTTCAAGCAAAGTGCGATCATTAATTTGCCTTGCAATACGCCAGTTTACTTTGGCCCAGTACAGTGCTTTTGTTGGTTGCACATCGACATATAAATAATATTGTGCCAACTCCGAGGCGTGTAAGCTGTCTTGTCTTTGTTCACGCAGCTCGACACGTTGCGCAAAGGCCCATTGCCATTCAACAGATCCCTTAAGCACCTTTTCTGCCCTTGCTAAACGCAGCAAGAGTGCATCATCTTGTATAGGATTTCCGTTAACAATATCACCTAATGTATCAACAACTTGCTGATGTTGCTGTAAAGACATTTGCACATCGGCCCACAGGGCTAATAAGCTCACCGGCGCACGTTGTAAGTCGACCTGGTTTAAATACGCTAAGGCACTCTCAGCAAGATCTTGTCGCATGGCCATATCTGCTAATATTTGCACTATCCAATATTGTTCTTGTTCATTAATGGGTTGATATAAATTGTATAATCGCGCCAACTCTTTGTAGCTTTCTGGCAACTTACCATTTTGCCCTGCCACTTCTAACGCGCAGGTCGAAATGAGTAAAATATCGGCTTTACCGATTAACGCCAAGCAGGCTTCGCGCGCACCGACGACATCACCTTGCACTAAATGAATATTGGCTTTTAATAACCAGCTATTAACGGCTAACGGGTCTAAGGTAATTGAGCGTTCTAATGCCTTAATCGCTTTAGAAAATTGATGTTGATGCTGTAACACACGCGCATACAAGTAAAAGGTTTGCGCATCAGGACTTTGTTGACTCATTTTGGCTTGCAACAATGCTTTGGCACGGCCATAACGATAATCGGCCTCACCAGGATATTGCCCCTGCTCAATAAACTCGCTAATTTGAGCTAGGCTAACCTCTTGATTTGCATTATTTGCATAGGTGGGTGAATCGTCAAGTACCTTCCAGGTTGCAATGACTTCATCTTGCGATGCTGGCGTGTATGGCGCAGCCACACTGTTATTTGCAAACACGATACCCAGCCCCATCAAGGCGGTTAATGTTGTGCGTATTATCCGAGTTGCTACACCTTGCATATATTCTCCTTAGTGCCATCCATGGCTATTTTCGTCCTGTTTTACAGTTAATTGATGCTTAATCTAGTAATAGATCGTCATAGAAGTTAGCTTCACTGACATCATTACTGACATCGCGACCATTAAGTCGTAACGGCTCATCGTTAGCATCTTGTGAAAATGCCTGACGACTCAAACTTGAAAACTGCAACTGTTGTGCTTCAATCGTCACCATGACGGTGGCATTAACAGAGTCATTAATGCCGTCAGTCACGGCAATGGTAAAGCTATCTGTACCGGTGACCTCCGTGTTTGGCGTATACGTAAATTCGCCATTGGGTGTTAAGCTCACCATGCCCAAAGTCGGTTGTTGATTTAAGGTAAACCCTAAAACATCGCCGTCGCCGTCGCGGGCTGTAATTTTCGCCATCACTGCCGTTTCGGTTTCTGTGGTTAACATGATGTCGTCAACCTTTGGCGCTTTATTGACGGCATTTTTGTTATGGTCGTCTGAGTTACATCCAGCCAGCAAACCAGCGCTTAATAGGCTAGTTAACAGCAAGGATTTAGTGATAGATTTAGTCGATGTGTTCATTATTGACTCCTTATTTTGAACCCGACAATGGCGTCGCTAAGTAAGGGAAGTGATCCATCATCATGCTTGCATTAACCGGAGCACCATCGGTAAATGGCACGTTACCGACACTGGCATCATCTTTAGTACACAAGCCTAAGTCTGTGTCTGTTCCGTTAACAGGGATGGGATAACATAAACGTCCCATCACCACACGCAGCGCAATATCCACCACGTCATCACCTGGGCGACGACCATTTGGGAAACCGGCTAAATCATCGCCAGCAACACCAAATGCAGATTGCATTGCTTGTGGCTTAGCGGGAATACCGGTATTTAAACGCAGCATTTCTGATGGCGTCACGGTTTCAAGTTGGTTAACACCAGCAAAGCCGGTTAAAAAGGCGGTGACTAAATCTGTTCGTGGAAAGTTTGTTGGTGCTAGGGTTGCAATATTGGCACCCAGCGTTTGATTAACCGCATCTTTAAACAGAATGTTTAACAGCTCAGGTAAGCTTGGGTGAGTGACATAATCAGCAAATTGAGTATCATCTTTTGGATGCGCACTCGAGAAGGTGTCTTTGTCTTTTAAGCCAATCACCAACTCATTAACCAATGGATTACCTAAACGAGATACCTGAGTTAATGCACCACCGTTAACCTCCGTTTTACCGTTTTTAGCGTTCGGGTTTAAAATGCGTGCTTGCGGTAAGCTCGCAGTAGTCCACGCACCAATCGTGCCGTTACCCTGGGTGGTTAAACATGACTTGGGTACTTCAATCGACAATGCGGTGACGTTTTTATCTATCAAGTCATCGTTGTCACTTGATTGGGTAATACCGCCAGGGAATCCGCCCTGATCGCCCGCACCAGGAGCACTGTCGCCTTCAACAGGCACGTAGTTAACTAAATCAAAGGTTTTACCTAGGTTAACCACAAACGGGTCTTTACGTTGGCCAACAAACACTTTGGCAGGACTTTCACAGCCCTCTATAGCAAATTCATACACAAATTGGCTGGCGTAGTCGGCATAGGCCGCGGTATCACCAAAACTTTTATTACCGATATAATCAAGCGGCTTATTGAATGTGGTGCCACCAGCACTGTGACTTAATACCGTGGCATTACCGTCCATTTGCGCGCCTTTTACCAAACTCAATTGATAAGATTCAGTAAAGTTTGCAGCGCTTTGATCGCCTGCGCTAATGGCACCCACATTTTTAAGCGGCACGGCAACGCTGCGTTGATTACCGGCAGGCCCAACCGTCAAAGCAATACCTTGATTATTATTGGCGAGCTCGTTGGTAAATTGAAATTGGAAGGTTAAATCTTCTATCGCATCACCGTCATTATCAATGTGGATGCTGTATACCGCGGCGGGGTCCATTGCGTAATAGTTAGGTCCACCATAAGCATCTTGCAGGGGAATATAATTGGCGATTAACGTGACGTATTCTTCGCGTCCCGCTTCGTAACTGTTAAAGGCATAAAAATCGGTCGAGTCTAATGTTGGCATACGGGTAATGTTTGGTGCTTCTCGGTGGCTTGATGCTAAGGCGTTAGCGCCTAGTAAGCTGCTACAAACGAGACTTGCGATGAGCGATACTTTGAGTACTTGCATGACTATGTCCTTGTTGTTTTGAGTAGAGTCATGTCAATAAACGGATGAGATGCGATATTGGATGCAATAAATGAGATTTAATTTTTACACTTCAGAAAAATTACATTCAATATATTGATTATAAAAGAAATAAACTTTAAAAATAAAATGTGCACATTCCGCTTAATCATAAAAAAACGGCCTAAATAAATTTAGGCCGTTATAAAGTGATTAAACTCATCACTCAAAAGCAATGATACCGCTTACCTGTGACTTAGCAGTTGTTGCTGGGTATTTGTTGCTGAGTATTTGTTGCAGAGTATTTGTTGCTGAGTATTTGATATTTAGAACTTTATACTTCAACTTGATACTTCTACTTGGAACTATAAGCTGGAACAACAAGCGCTAACTGCACCTGTAACGACAAGCTTTAACTACAAATTTCAACTACAAATGTTAACTACAATATGGCTAACTCTGCGGTGTAGAGCACCTCTGTCGGCAAGCCATTTGGCGAACCATTTAACGGTTCTAAACTGACCGCTAATGCGACAATATCAACCTCATCAAATTGGCTGTTTTTAGGCAACGATAGTTGACCTGACTTTGGCAACAAGCCTAGTGATATCGGGTTTTCAACACCTTTAGCAATCATCCATAACTCATAATCTTTATTGGCCAGTGGCGTAAAGTTACTGGTTGAGCGCACTTCAATACTGCGTTCAGTCACTTCAATTAACCATAAGGCTTGCGATTCAGCGCCTTGCACTACGGCCATCTGCTGGGCAACGGGTAAATCAATGGATTGTTGTTTAACTAACACGACGGCCAAGATAATTGCAGCAGCGGTAGCAAACGATGCTGCCCCCTGCCATAAGCGAGTCTTAAATGATGACAATGACACCACATTTGACTGAGGTGATGTTGATGGCGCACTGGTTTGCACATCTGCAGTATCAGTTGCAGCACGCGTGTCGATATCGGCATTAGCCACGGTAAAACCAAGGCGTTGGCTGATGTGTTGCCACACAGCCTGTTCAGGTTCAACTGGGGTTAAACATTCGTTCATGCCATGTAAATGTTGCTCCCACAACCAGGTACTTTCACGCAGGCTGGGGATCTGCATCATCAAGGTTTGAAAGCGGCGACGAGCCTGGCCACGTAATGTGCCCAAAACGTATTCGGCGGCTAATGCATCTCGTAATTCGGGGTCGCGATAATTCATAATGCTAAACACCTCTGCAATTGTTGTAAGCCTCGACGGATCCAGCTTTTAATCGTGCCCAATGGTAAGTCTAAATGCCCAACCACTTCATGGTGGGTTAAGCCGTTGTAATAGGCTAAATGAATGGCTTGTTTTTGTTGAGGTTCAAGCTCACCCATACAATCATCAAGCTTGGTCTTAGTGATATCAGGCCCTTCATCTGCCCCCTCTCCTGACATAGGAGCCTCGAACATGGCTTCTTGGCCATCTTCAAATTGATCTTCTTTACGCACTTTGTGATATCGCAGCATGTCTAGTGCTCGGTAACGCACAATGCTAATCATCCACGTGAGTACCAGGCCTTTACCGTGTTGATACTCGGTCGCGTTATGCCATATTTTGACATAGGCTTCTTGCAAGGCTTCTTCGGCAAGTTCTCGCCTGCCGAGCATTTTTAAACTCACGGCAAATAACTGGCCAGACGTCTGTTTATACAGATTTGCAAAGGCTTGTTTATCGCCTGCGGCAGTTGCACTAAGCAACCCTAATAACGTGTCTTGTTCCATAGTCAACGATGCTTCCTATTGGTAGGTCTGCTGGCAAAAATAACGGCCCAATAAATTCAATACGTCGCAACAGCCCTTTTGGATGCATCATTTGAAAAATAAAATGTAGCAATCAAACTGAGCAATCAAACTGAGCAATCAAACTGAGCAATCAACCTCGGCGGCACAGTTGAAAATAGAAAGTTGAATACTGAAAGTTGAGCCATAAAAAAACACCCTCACTTTGCAATGAGGGTGTTTTCGTTTAAAAAATAACTGACATCTACACTTATACCCAATCAACTTGAAGATCCGTGTTTCAGAGCTTCACCGTGTTTTCAATACTAGGCGCGTTAATGCGGTAATGTAGGTACCTTATAAATTAGCGCAACAACGCTCTTGATTTAATAATCAGGGAAACACGGTGAAACTCCCAAAGGGCAAGTTTTACACGTGTTTATGCTGCGTTATTGATTTTGGAAAGGGAACGACCATTACCCGCAATCAATGCCTTGCCTAAACGCGTGTAAATTCTTGCTGAAATCGAGCATCTTCAGGTTGTTTGGGTATAAGATAAACAGTACAGATTAGCCTTGCAGTAAATACTCTTCGGCTTTTTCGATGCTGCGTGGTTTACCCACTAACATCAAAATATCATTACGCCTTAAAATCCAATCTAGCGGTGGAGGGTCCATTTCTTCTCCGCGGCGTCGCACAGCTCTTAATTCGACATCTAAAGTTTGCCACGGAATATCGGCAATGGTTTTCCCCACGGCACTGGCACCCGTGGCTAACGACACCGCATGCAATAAGTCGAGGGTGAAATCGGTTTCGGTGCCGGAAAAAAAGCCGTGTAAATACTGGTAATGGTTACGACGCTCCGATTCTAGGCGTTTAATAATCCGCGCTAATGGCACGCCGCATTTAAACAATACCTGCGACACCAACATTAAACTGCCCTCAAGCGACTCAGGAATAACTTGAGTCGCCCCTGCCTCTTTAAGCTCATGTAAGTTTGAATCATCGCGAGTGCGCACTAAAATTTTCACTTCGGGAGCGAGCTTTCTGGCTACTGCAAGACACTCTTCTGATTGCCTTGGCTCGCAAAATGTTACGACCACCAAACTGGCCTGACGAATGCCCATTTTCTTTAATAACGCCATACGGCAAGCATCGCCAAAATAGATATTCTCTCCAGCGGCTCGAGCTTCAGTTACACGTGTAGGATCGAGATCGAGCACGATATACGGCACAGCCTCAGTTTTTAAAAAGCGCGCTATGGTTTGCCCTACCCGGCCGTAACCTAAAATCAGCACTAAATCGCTGTCATCGCTAATGGGTAAATTAACCTCTAATGGTTCATTTTGCGGCTTTTTATGGCCTCCCGTAAGCTTTTTAGCAATATCAATACTGTGACGAATAAGCCACGGCGCTATCGACATTGAGATAACCGCAACTGCCACGAGAACCGTGCTGACTTCGTTTTCGAGTAATTGGTAATTCACTGCCAGTGCTAATAACACAAAACTGAACTCACCGACTTGAGCCAAGCTGATAGCGGTACTTAATGCAATTTTGCCGTTCTCGCCCACCAATTTCAGTATGCCATACACAATCAACGCTTTAGCCAACACCACACTGACTAAAATCAATAACACTTGCCACCAATATTGCATGACTAAGTTAAAGTCGAGCAGCATGCCTATCGAGATAAAAAACAGCCCCATAAGCAAATCACGAAATGGCCTAATATCGGCTTCTAATTGTCTACGGTATTGGCTTTCGCCCAATAACATGCCGGCAATAAATGCCCCTAATGCCATGGATAATCCTAGCCACTGGGTAAATGCACCGGTGACCAACGCCACAACCAAAGTAGACAGTACAAATAACTCGTTTGAACGTGAGCGCGCGACTTCATCGAAAATACGCGGCAATATCCATTTACCAAACGACATTAAGCCTAAAAACGCCAAAATACCGGTTAGCAAGCCCCACGCAATCGCATTAAAGCTCATTTGGGTGCCATCATTGGCGAGTAACGGCATTACTATGAGTAAAGGCACCACGGCTAAATCTTGAAATAACAACACACTGACCGACAACTCACCGTGGCGTCTGCGTAACCAATTTTGTTCATTTAGTAATTTGAGCACAATGGCGGTAGACGACAACGCAATAGCCGAACCAATCAGCACCGCAGCCACCAGATTTTGGCCCACTAGCATGGCAATACCACCGGCAACCAATGCGGTGACAATCATTTGCGCACTGCCTAGGCCAAATACAGTGCGGCGCATTGCCCATAATCGCGGCACCGAAAACTCAAGCCCGAGAGTGAACATCAGTAAAACCACGCCAAGCTCAGCCACCGACTGCATTTGCAATTGAGTAAACCAATGAAAACCGCTCGGGCCGCTCACCACACCGGTTAACAAGTAAGCCAAAATGGCCGGCAAACCAAGGCGGCGCAACAATGCAATCGCCACAATCGCAATCACAAGCATTGAAAGAATATGAATAAAAATGCTGTGTTCCATTACGGTCTGGGTTCCTTGTCAAAAAAATGTCGAAAGGGAAATAAATGCTGTACCTCTTCTACAGTAAATCATCAAACAACTAATAACTATAGAATTTTTTTCATGGGCACGATTATTGCTACTAACAAAGTAATTAGTTGTCACGTACTGGAGAAAATACAATGGATTTTGCACTCGCTACAGAGTTTTATCCTGAAGATTACTGGTACCGTTCAGACGCTTACTTGAATATGGATTCTGAACTGGATCTGATTCAAGTAATTCAACAGCTACATGGAAGTTTAGATCCTAGGACAGTTTTTGCCTGTTTCGGCAAAATTCTAGGACAACATTTGCCGATTAAAGGATTACAGTTGACCCTAGACAAACAAAAATTTGTTTGGGGACGTCATTACGGTATTGAACTGCAACGCACTGTTGCAGATAAACAAGACCAATTTAACCTGGTTTATCAGCTTGCTATGCCACTGAGCACAGCTCAAGCGCATACGTTAAGCCGGTTAGAAGCGATGTTTATTCAGCCATTAAGCAATGCACTGAAGTATCAAAGCATGTCTAAACAAGCCATGTTTGATTCGTTAACAGGTTTGGGCAATCGCTATTATTATAATCAGGCGGTTGGTACTGCTTTAGCTCGCGCTAATCGCTACCAAGGCCATGTGTCATTAGTGGTGATTGATCTGGACAAATTTAAGCAACTAAACGACATACATGGCCATAAAGCCGGCGATTATGTTTTAGTGGGCTTTGCCGAATTAATTAACGAAGCCATTCGTGATACCGACCAGGCATTTAGAATTGGCGGTGACGAATTTGTGATTATCACTCAAGGTGACACACTAGCGGCAGAGATAGTCTGCCAACGAATTATTGACATGATGCCAAAACATGCTCAATTAACCGAATACGACATAAAATGCAGCTTAGGGATTGCCGAGGCGATTCCAGAGCAACTTGCTGATAATCTATACGAACGGGCAGATAAAGCCATGTATGCAGCAAAAGCGGCTGGGCGTAATTGCTATCGCATCGATGTAGGTGAACAAGCAGGATAGATATGTAGCTTAAAGTCTCGCTAAGGTGCCAGCACCATGGCGTTGGTTTGAATAGACAACTAATTAATTGAAAAAGCCCTTATCCAGTGGAATAAGGGCTTTTTAGTTTATGACATCCCGCGTAGTTGAATACGCCTTAAAAACTCAGTCATCACCCTATCGTAAACTAAGTCTCCTAAAAACAAATCTTCAACGCCATGATCAATACTCGGATTATCGTTCACCTCAATCACAAACGCTTTGCCATCGATTTCTTTTAAGTCAACGCCATACAAACCAGCACCAATTAAATTAGATGCTTTAACCGCGGCATCAACAATATTATGCGGCACCATTTTTAAATCAATACAGTCAAAATCGCCACTGCTGACACGGCCACTTTGATGATGCTGATAAATTTGCCAATGGCCACGGCTCATAAAATAACGACACGCGTAAATAGGTTGGCGGTTTAATACGCCAATGCGCCAATCGTAATCGGTTGGCATAAAGGCTTGCGCTAAAATGAGCGCGCTGTGCTCAAAAATTTTTTCTGCTTGTTCAAGCAAGGTTTGGCGGTCTTTTACTTTCACCACCCCCAGCGAAAATGCCCCGTCGGGTACTTTTAACACTATGGGCAAACCAATGGCATTAATCACATCGTCAGCCCAGTTTTTATCCGACGCTTTAAAGATCACGCTTTTAGGCACCGGCACTTTATGCTTATAGAGTAACTCTGTTAAAAATACTTTATTGGTGCATTTCATTATGGATTCAGGGTCATCCATCACCACCAAACCGAGCTGCTCAGCTGCTTTTGCAAATCGATAAGTAAAGTTACTAATATTAGTTGTGGAGCGAATAAACAGCCCATCAAACTCACTTAAGCGAGCCAAATCGTGTTTACCGATTTGCACTAAATCCATGCCAATACGATTCGCCGCTTTGGTAAATAACTTCAATGCCGCTTTATCAGACGGCGGCATTTTTTCGTTTTCATCCACTAACATGGCGATTTCGTAACGATAGCGTTTTGACGGCTTAGGCAAGCGCCACACTTTTTGAGAGAACACTTCTAAATAGCGAGCAAACAAGTCTTGCTCAGGTTCGGTTAAGTCTTGAAATGCCGCAGGCTCAATAATATCCACCTGCCATTTACCCGACACTTTAAGCAAATTCACTTGCAAAATGGGCACGGTAAAACGTTCAAATATTTTGCGGGCAATTTTATCTAATGCAGGATTATCGCAGTAGCCAAAATACACCTTCATCGCAATGCTAGTCACATTGTCTGCCAGCTTATCAAGCCCTGCTTGAGGTAAACTAAAAAAACGGTCTTGCGACAAATCGTTAATGGTCATCACCCGAGGGATAACTCGATGTCCGCGGGCTTCAGCCATTAACGAGCAATAATAGCCGGTAGTGAGGTAGTCATAACTGCGGCATAAGTTAATCACTTGCATGGCGCTTTTATCCGAGTACGCCCCCATCTCTAAATAATCATGAACCGTGACCATATGATCACTGGGCAAATAAGGACGCCAATCATTGACATCATCGGTGACAATTAAAAACTGAGCCATAAATATCTATTGCCTCTTATGCGGTTTAGCGCGTAAATTAACCCACTAGTTGTTTGCCATTTCGAGCCGACTCATGCTGCTACGCCAAGCCAACCTCTCTGATTTACCCCAACTCAATACCATTGAAAACAATGCCTTTAGCGGCGATAAAATTAGCCCTCGGCAAATGAAACGTTTTATCAACTCGCCATTAGACAGTTTGTTCGTCGCAGAAATAGACGGCACACTCGCCGCTTATGCCTTAGTGCTGTTTAACCGAGGCACTAGGCTCGCCAGACTGTATTCAATTGCGGTTACGGCTGAGTTTAGAGGCCGTAACATTGCCTTTGAGCTGGTGAGTCGCTGCGAGCAAATCGTCGTCGAACGTGGCTTTATTACATTACGCCTCGAAGTGCGAAACGACAATATCGCTGCAAAAAATCTTTACTTAAAAATGGGTTATAAGGTCCTTAAAACCTTAGTGCACTATTACGATGATTTAGCCGATGGCGTGCGCATGCACAAACGCTTAGACACGCCAGGGCCAAGTAAAGTGATTAAGATGCCTTTGTATGTACAAACCACACCGTTTACCTGCGGCGCGGCGTGTTTGATGATGGCCATGAGTGCGGTAAAACCGCAATATAATCCCAGTAGAGTGGATGAGTTAAGTATTTGGCGTGAAGCCACCACCATATTTATGACCAGCGGTCATGGCGGTTGCAGCGTGCATGGCTTAGCTTTGGCGGCAATCAAGCGAGGCTTACAGATTGCCATTTACAGCCAGTCTTCATCGGTGCCATTTATCGATAGCGTGCGGGATAAAAACAAAAAAGCGGTCATCACCTTAGTACACAATGATTTTTGCCAACAGTTAGCTTCACAAGGCGTTATGGTCCATAACGCCTCGCCAACTATTACTCAATTAAAACACTGGACAGACCAAAAGTTTGTAGTGCTGTTGATGATCAGTACCTATCGTTTTAATGGCGAAAAAGGCCCACATTGGGTGGTATTGAGCGGTTACAACGAGCAGTTTATGTTTATCCACGATCCGTTTGTTGAGGCGCAAAAAGATGCCATTAACGCAGCTTACGTGCCCATCAGTCAGGCAGAGCTTGCGCAGGTCATGCAGTATGGTAAGCAGAAACAGGTTTCTTGTTTGGTAGTGGAATCATCTTTGGCTTAACAAGGTTAAGCTTTTTGATGGCCAACGGGCACTAACGTCATGGCGCTTCGCCCACACCAGAGTGAAGTGATAACGCCCTGAACGAAATGTGTTCACGATCTTGCCCTGGGGTGACTAATCAACTTGTCATTAGCGGTTTCTTAATGTACTTTTCACACGTTTAGTAACTATGTCATCCAATGATATACACTAACGCCTCCAAGTATAATCATTAGTAAGATTCCGCCTCTCGATAACTGATATACAGCCGAAACCATTGTCCCATTTCCATACCGACTCTTTGATAACAAGTTATAATAAAACTCGTTTACAGACTTCGCATAATATTTAAATATTAGGAAATAGCTTGTCGAAGCTATAAGCCAAGTACATTCCATTAATATAAAAGCAGTCGAGTCTTCAAATAGCGCTATAAAAATGAAGGGGGAAAGGAAAAATAATACTAACCATGCAATAGCATAATAAGTACACTTTTGTTTTAAAATATATCTCCATTCTTCATACTCAGTAATATTTTTAGCTCTTGCTTCTTTATACTCCTTTTTATGTCTACTTTTCTTACCCATTCAAAAAACAACCTTATATTTTAGTAATCCTATAACGACACATACTTATTTCACTCCTAAAGCGGCATTCTACAACTTCAACGCTCAAATCTAGGGAATCCCCAGATGATTCTTTTAAATTTCAGAATAGTAGACACGCATGGTGTTATCTGATCTAATCAATTTCGCCACTTATTCCTATAAGAAGGCTACTAAATATAACGCCATGTGTGCTCCTGTTAAACTTAAGCATATACTACACGATTTGCTTAAAAAACAATGCCCCAAAATTCTCTTATGGTTGCCATTGAGTCACTACTCGATAGAAATCAATCGTCACTCACTCAGCTTGATCGCAATATTACAGGTTCTGAATGATTAATCATGCTACTCATTTTATGATAATTAACATAACTGCTTTTAAGTTTAATTGCGGTAACCTTCTTCACTATTCAAATGTATAAATTGAATGGCAATTATCAACAAACTGAGCGCTAGATTGAAAATGGTGAGCTAGGCAGAAAATTAAACACTGCACTAGTGGCTTGATTGATATCAAGCTGGCAATCAGGTGATTGATTTAGTGTCAGACGTTAAGCCTTAAGCACACAACCAGCGATGGCTGTTTGATTCACCTTGTCTTAGCTTTCGCTCTAGATATTCGCAATATTCCGTTAATGCAGGTAAAGCCCCTACTGCACCTTTGAATAATGAATCAAACTCAGTAGTGATTTTTAGCCTGTTGTCAGCAGAAATATTGAGTCTATTGAGAAAACTATCGTGGGTAGCCATGTTTATGAATTTTACCTCTGTCTTAGAAGTGTAATCTTGCTACAAAAACATCATTAGCATACTCAGGATCAAAGATACTGATCATAAATGACACCCCCTACTTTTTATGAGTTTTTCAAACTCACCCTTCGGGTCGGCGTCGCATTGCTCCTTCGTTCGGCTGGGCGGTTTTTCATCAATCACTCTGTAGGTTGAGCTGAGGCACGAAGCCCAATAGATTGTTTTAGATATGAAAAAGTTGGGTTGCTTATCGTTAGACCAACCTATCTAGCGAATACAAAACACCCTCAAAAGGTGGGGGGTCTTTTAAAAATCTATAAATAAATGCTGAGTTAAAATTATAGAATTATCAATATCTGTCCAATACGTATGTTGTTTAGATGCTTAAGCTGATTCAATTTTGCAAGCGTCTTCACACTAACTCCAGTTCTTGCAGAAATAAGTGACAAACTATCACCAGAACGAACAGTATAAAATTGCTGTTTAGTCTTAGCAGGCTGTTTTACCACTATCTTTGTAACGACAACCTTCTTGGTTGGGGTACTTTTAACAACAACTATCTTGTTAGTACTCTTAACGTTCTTAGTAACAACTACTGTTTTCGTATTATTCTTACTAATGTTTTCATTTACCTTCTTGGTATAAGTAACTTCATTTTGTTGTTTATGGTTATTAGATAGGCTGTTGTTATCCGCTGATGCCACGCCTGCAACAGTTAAAGCCAAAACCGAAAGAGCTGTTACTAAAGTTAATTTTACATTTTTCATATTATTTACCCTTTATTAAATTTTTTGGTTTAAATTCGTTTGTTGCTTTTGTTCAAACGTTGAAAGTATTTTACACCAGATAAATGCAAACTTGTGTAGAGAGGAAGTAAAGAATAATTGACAATTATCGTGGATGGCCATGTTTTAAGTTACTTTGATTCAAGATATCTAAAATGAGTCTGTCAGTTTATATTTGTCTTCCCGGCAATGCTTTTGAGCCGGGATCCAGGTGTTTCATTTACTGTTTGTGTTTATGTACTTTTGTACTCATGGCCTGCGGCCACTAACGTCGTGGCGCTTCGCCCACACCAGACCAAGAGGAAATTAACGGCTATTCCCTCTTTACTCTTTATAAAAGAATTGGCCCAGCCGCCATATCAAAATTATCATTCTTAACTTAACAATAGCTGCGATAATTTCGCGACGTGGTTAGATCCAGCTTTTTACTCTATTTGGAATCGGCTCGGCCACCTCTTTATGGTGAAGAATGAAAATGCTAACGCTTCCGATGGTAAATCTGATGTGAATGGATTCACGAATGTCGCGGTGGCATGGATGCCAAAGAGCGACCTGTACCGCGAAAGCTAAGTTCATATCTGATAGGCAGGATGCCTGAATGCCTTGTAGCACCTGGATGTGCGTGAAAGGCCATGTGAGCTTCACGCATTCACTTATAAAGAGTCTTCAACGGCCTCAAGTTCAGAGTTGAATTTGAATATTTTCAAACAAGCACATTTTGAATAGAAGCAGGTTAGAAGTTATTTTTTTTATAAAAGTTTACCCTGCCCAGTTAATTTTTGGTTAATGAAGCAATGACTTATCACTATTATCACAATTATCACAATGCCAAATGCTATTAAGCTACATCGCCTGCACTTGATTTTATAAAGAATGACACCTTATTGGCGCGCATTAATGAATGCAATCAACAAAGTCGTTTACACCTTAAATGAGCCTGAAACTAACTGTGCACAAAGCACCTCTGACTTGAATAGTGCCATCTTAGGGTTAACCGATAAATGTCTCGGCTTTGGCTTCCTGCGTCGCTCTACCTCCTAAATCCATTTAGTCGTAGTACCCCTGATATTTCAAAGGAATGAAAAGCGTCAGGCAGCATTCTTTAATTTAAAAGAAATCGCACTAAGAGAGCCTCTATATGTGTTTGCTGTAAACGATGATTTGACAGCTAAATGACAGACGAAGTAGATGAATTTGTTGATTGATTTTTATTTGACTGCAAAAGCAGTCAAATAAGTTAGGCTCGCCTATTGACTGGCGGAAGGCTCATATGTGTTAGCAAGCATTTATTAGTAGCTAAGTTCTTTCAAATGTAGCTCTATGTCTTTTAATCCATCAAATACATGATTAAATAAATTTATAGTTATAGAAGGTGCATCTACCTGTCTAGTCACTCCTTTCAGATGGGTATGTGCCTCTCTATTTCTAGCGCTTTTTAAAGTACCAAGAGCTGATTCAAGTCGTGCTTTTTTTAATGGATCAAGTTTATCTTCCAATTTTTCAATATTTATAAGACCAACAACATAAGTAAGCATTTTCATAAAGTGCTTTTTGTATTCAAACCCATAGGTTGGTTTAATTATCTGGGTCGCGATATAGTTTTTATTTGCTTGACTCTTAAGTGAGCGATTAGCACACTTTTGAACTATATCGTCCATTGATTCTTCTATCCAACCACAAAGCTCTAACATAGCAAGCTTTGAGTAATATAATTTACTCTTAAGCGTTATAGCGTTGAGATATAGCTTATCTAATTGCTTTAAATTACTTTCAATGTACGAGCGAGCTATCATGATTTACCAATATTATGAAAAAATTTCTATAGAAGCAGATATACGAGCTTCGACTTTATCTTTCTTAGCAACACCACCGTTTAAATATTCAGTAGCTAAAGAGCTATGCTCTTTAAGTCTTAAGAAACGTGATGTTAAGTCTTCTTTTGATAACAGTTCTAAAGAATCAATATTAGCAGACACACCAGCCAATAAAGCTTCTAATGTAGAGATACCTACTCTTTCATCTCCCGGTAGAACTTTCGCTTCTATTAATTTAACTGTTCTTAAAAAATTGTCTTTTTTAGCTTGTAAGAAATCTTCACTAGGAGCCCTATTAACTCTCATATATTCATTTAAAAATTTAGATAAAATGCCTTTATATTTTAATAGGTCATCATTAAATGCAAAGTGCCTTAGGATCATTTCAACATATTTAAACCTAGAATCATCTTTATCTTTGAGCCTATTGATAGCTCTCCAATGAGTATTCTCATTTAATTCTTTTAATAGTGAATTCAAAGAGCCACTGAATATACAATTTCTTATTTCTTGATTATTTAGTTTTGTCCCGCCAGTGTTAAGCCTATGAAATATGGTAAATAAATATTCCATATGAGATTTTTTACTATGATCACATCTAAGAACAGTCACAGGGAGAGTGAGATTTTCTAATCTTTGATAAAGAATATGATCAACACTATCTTCGTCTTTAAAATGTGATACTTTTTTACCTGCTAACTTTTTATCAATATCATCAAGATCTGATAAACGCCATGATTTGTCATCTAAAAATCGAATAATTGCAGTCATCCGTTGAAGCCCATCAATTACCTGCCACTTTTGAGTTTTAAAATCTAAGCTAAAGCACATACTCGGTATGGGTAGTTGTTTTATAAGTGAATCAATAAATCTTGTTTGAGCGGGTGGGTTCCAAACAGAATCTCTTTGAAAATCAGGGGTTATATCTAAAATACCCTTATCATACATTCGGAATAAATCTGCACATGAACGTAGCTCATTATAGGCAATGATATCTGAGGGTGGTTGCTGATCAGATTCATCTTCAAAAAATGATTGCTCTTCTTCTTTTTCTAGTTCTGTTAAGTCATCTGTACTCATAAATTATCTCAATTAAATTGTATAAATAAATATTATTAACAGAATAACATTCAAACTTGATTCTGTAATTGATAAATGAACAGCTTTGCTTGCTAACGCTTATTGAAGGGCTCGCCCGATAATGTCGGCCCTTTAACTTATTGATTAATAACATCCTACATTTGCTAACTTATTGTTGTAAAGCAGTTTTATTTAGATCATCTGGCAAATAAAAACGAGGTTGCGCGTTAAAAGTGGACTCAATATTTAACAGCAAACAAAAAACACTTTAATTTCAATGCATTACAATCTTCGCAAATTATTATTCGTGCTACTTTAGTTTACTTATCACCGATTAAACTTAAAAATACGCCAAAAAACATTACAACTGTTTTTATGCACAGTGCACACCACATAAAAGTGGAGGACTAGCTACCACTGGATATCTATCCGACATTTGTAAGCTAGCTAAAATGCAGTCTGGAGCTGGGCAAAGCGCCACGACGTTAGTGGCCGCTGGTTATATTTGAAATACTCTTTGCTACATAAATGAGTTAACTAATTGACTTTCAGAGGTTCTAATTCAACTCTGAACTTGAGGACGTTGAAGACTCTTTATAAGTGAATGCGTGAAGCTCACATGGCCTTTCACGCACATCCATGTGCTACAAGGCACTCAGGCATCCTGCCTATCAGATGTGAGCTTAGCTTTCGCGGTACAGGTCGCTCTTTGGCATCCATGCCACCGCGACATTCGTGAATCCATTCACATCAGATGTACCATCGGAAGCGTTAGCATTTTCATTCTTCACCATAAAGAGGTGGCCGAGGCAGAATTCAAACGAAGCCACAAGCTGGATCATTTTCCGTCGCGACCTTTTCGCTGTTTGAAAATGTTGCCGGAACGGCAGGGGTGATCCAAGAGGGGATTGCTGTTGATCCCCTCTTGGCCAGTGCAAGGTGGAACCTTGCGATCTTACTTCAAACGAAGTTTGAAAAAGCCTGGTATGGGCGAAACGCCTACGACCTTAGTGGCCATAGGTACAATATGTACAAAAGTACAAAACAAACACCTGGATCCCGGCTCAAAAGCATTACCGGGAAGACGGTTAAATCAACCTGCGTAAATTGGCAACTTACAACCTTAATCTGGTGTGGGCGAAGCGCCACGACGTTAGTGGCCGCAGGCCATACATATGAGGCCATATGAGCCCATATATTTCAACCCATATGTATCAACCCATATGTATCAGCTAATAAACATCACCTCCGAAGCTTCCCTCGATAAAATTATCGTTATTATTTTTCAATTTTTTGACCTAACGTTATTTTTATTCCCTTTATATCAAGTCTACTAGGAATAGAATTCAATATCGGTGGATATAAGGTATTAATAATGCAAAGTTTAATCAATTGGCAATTGTTACATAAGCGCTTATCTAAAAAAAAGAGACCAGAAAGTGAGTTTCTATTAAATTGGGATGAGTTTGCCGAAATGTATGATGGAATGATCCGTCTTGAAGCACGTTTTAGCGAACAACAAGTCGCCTGCCTGCCTATTGAAGCAAGTGATACCGTGGTTGATATAGGTTCTGGCCCAGGTCGTTTATCGGTGCCATTAGCTCACAGAGCTCAACAAGTAACAGCGGTGGATGCCTTTCCTAATATGTTAGCCCGCTGTATGAAAAACGCTAAAAATGCAGGTGTTGATAATATCAAACCGCTGTTACAAGATTGGGAAGCTGAAGATGCTTTAGAACAAATAGGCATGCATGATATCGCCATCGCTTCTCGTTCTGTCGGTTTAGCCGATTTAAAAAAGCTCAATAAGATTGCCAGAAAATATGCCATTATCATCGCATTTGCTAATGCTCCGAGTTTAAAACAGATACATTTTGAGTTTCTAGAAGGTATGATCCCCAATGCTAAAAGAAGCAAAAAAACCAAGGACAGAGCATTTAGTTATAACATTACTTACAATATGCTTTACGACATGGGCGCTGAGCCAAATGTATTAATCCTTGATGATGGTTTTGAGGCTATCTATAACACCAAACAAGAAGCCTATGATGACTTAACGTTTATGGGCAATATTCAACCAGATGTTGAGCATCTATTTCACCAAAATATTGATAAACACCTTACCGCGACCGAAGATAATCGCTGGAAATTATTTTGCCCAACCCGTTCTTTTGTCATGTGGTGGAAAACCAGTGACATAGTGGAATAAACAACCCACTTAACCGCATGAATATTAACATTAATGACGATGAGACTAAAAAGGAGGCTTTCGCCTCCTCTCTTTATCCAACTAGCAAACACTACTTACCGTCTTGTGCTCGACGTTTTTTAAAGTCAGATTCTTCTAGCCATTTTGGCCAGTCGTTGTTGTTGGCCAGCTTTTCAATAATGTCACTGATTAAAGCGAGGTCTTGCTCGACTCCGCCTAAATTCCAGCTGGCATCATAATCGTCGGCAGCTTGATGGTATTTATGAGCAATGTAGTCTGGGTCAGTATCACCTAGGCTCATAAACATTAACCCTGGCACACCTTGTTGGGCTAAGGCAAAGTGGTCTGAACGGAACATTAAGCCGTTTTGTGGACGAGGATCTGCTTTTACAGTGCGCCCTTGCGCTTTGGCGGCATCATCTAAATAAGTTTCTAACTCTGACACGCCCTGGCCGTAACGCAGTATGTAATTAACACCTTTGCCAACGTTCATGCCGTCAATGTTTAAAAACGACACCAGTTGTTTAGTCGGGACTGGAGGATTGGCGGCAAAGTATTGCGCGCCAATGAGGCCTGTTTCTTCTGCGGTAAAGGCAGTAAACAAAATAGAGCGTTTAGGTGCTTTGTTTTGCGCTTTAAAATGTCGCGCTAACTGTAACACGCCTGCTACACCCGAGGCATTGTCGACAGCACCGTTATAAATGCGGGTTTTGCCATCTTGCACAGTTTTACCTAAATGATCCCAATGCGCATGCATGACGACCCATTCGTCGGCTTGGCTAGTACCAGGGATAAGCCCTGCTACGTTATAAGATGTAGCCAATTCGATTTGATTTTTTAGCGATAAGTTGGCTGTAAGTTTAAGCGGTATAGACTTAAAACCGGGCTTAGCGGCGGTGAGTTTCAGTGTGTCGTAATCAAGGCCCGCTGCGCTAAAGATTTTTTGCGCGGTTTGATGTTGAACCCAGCCCATAACACCGATGTGTGATTGGTTTTTATGGTCATCCACTAAAGTATATTTAGTATTGGTATTGCTGTTTTCAACCACATTCCAACCATAAGCAGCTGGGGCAGTTTCATGGACAATAAACACCGCTTTGGCGCCCTGCCTTGCAGCTTCTTCGTACTTGTAAGTCCAGCGACCATAGTAGGTCATGGCATTACCTTTAAAAATGTCAGGGTCTTGAGTCGCAAAACCTGGATCATTGACCAGCATAATTAACGTTTTACCTTTCACATCAATGTTAGCGTAGTCATTCCACTGGTATTCTGGTGCATTAATACCGTACCCCACAAACACCACATCACTGCCATCTAAGCTGACTTGAGGTTGAACTTGTTCAGTACGGGCGGTGAAATCAGTACCGTTGTTAAACACTAAATCGCCGACACTGAGTTGCATCGTTTGGTCGGCTGTTATTTTAGCCATAGGCACTGCTTGACGGTAGCTGTCACCAAAACCCGGTTGAAGCCCCATGGCTTTATAGGCTTTTTCTAAATATTCAACGGTCAGCTTTTCGCCATGAGATAACGGCCCACGGCCTTCAAATTCATCGCTTGCTAAGGTTTGCACATCTTGGCGGTAGGTTTTTTCATCAAATTGAAATGGCGTAGCGTTAACGCTTGGCAGTATAAACACACCACACACAGCTAATAAACGAAAGGTATTCACAGACAACATCCTTTGTTAAATATTAAGAAAAATAATTGTAAACATGGCTAGGTATTAGAGCGGACTTCGCCTTGTTAGAACGTTTCACGGCGATAAAGACTAGACTCACCAATATAGTCTGAAGCGATAATCAGTGCTACCGCTTTTGTCGCCCTTCATCGTGTGTTCAAAAGCGGTAAACTAAGCCCGGTTTGGCCTTGTGCTGCCAGGTAACGTTTGTCTATCCATAATCCTATTGCGGCAACTAACACATCATCGTAAAAAATTAATGGAATTTGCTGACGGCGCCAGGGTGGAATTTGACATTCCTGCCAGAGCTTTTTGAGCTCTCGAGGTTTGGTGCGTTGCGATGTGGCAAACTGTGGCTGGCATTTAATTGAACCTGCTGCGCCATATTTTATCATTACGTGTACATGAGTTGCAGGCAATGCAAGTAGTGGCATTGTTGATGCTGACACGTCTTGCTGTACACATTCTGCTTTATAGGACTGTATTTGCACACTAAATGATTGCTGCCCTACTTTGCCGCTGACTTGATTTAGCTTGCCTGCTAATACCGCCAGAATATCACGTTGCAATGCTGTGGCATCTTGAGGTTCAAGCGCTTGATGGGTTAACACATATGCGATATTCGCAAAGCGTTTAACCTGATAATCGCCCCATTGAATGGCCACATTGGCATCATCTTTTGCATCAAGCAGTTGTGACAATATTTGCTGCAATTGCGATTGCGATGGCAAACTCACACCACAATGCTGTAAATAACCGCGAAATAATAATGCCTGCCAGGCGGCACTCAATAGGCCAAATCCAGTGAGCTTAAACCCGCTTGATTCGGTGATTAATGCATTTGTATCGGTGGGTAGAGTTAACCACTGGGGTAAGCGATGACTCACTTCATCATCAATCACTTGTTGTTGATCCGCACACAATGCCGCGCTTCTTGCTGCGGTGGTGGCAATACTTGGCCAGCGTTGTTTTAAGCGAGGAATAATCTCTAAACGTAAAAAGTTACGGTCGTAACTGTCGTCTTGATTACTTTCATCTTCAATATGACGAACACCATATTGTACTGCAAATTGCTCTATTTGATCGCGGCTGATATCCAATAACGGTCTAAGTAACCACCCTTGTTTGTAAGCTTGTATCGCCCCCATTGCGGCTAGCCCTTTTGGGCCTTGCCCACGTTTTAACGCGAGTAATAAGGTTTCAAGTTGATCATCTTGGTGATGGGCGGTCAGTAAAATGTCACCCGGATTAAGATAACGGTCAAAAGCCTGATAGCGCGCATCACGCGCTTTGGCTTCTAAACTTTCTCTTGGACCTTTGTTAACGTTCACTCGCTCTATTTGTACAGGCAGTTGGTAATGATTAGCACGAGTGATGCAATGGTCAACCCACGTATTAGCATTAGGACTTAATCCATGATGTACATGAATAAGTAAACAAGCGATATGCGGGTGTTTTTGGGCAAAGGCACTTAAGCCAAACGCTAAGACTTCTGAGTCAACGCCGCCACTGTAAGCCAGCACTAACTTAGGAGCTTGCTCACTGTGTAGCAAACCTTGCTCATACAGTGGCAATATGGCCAGCTCTAATAACGTTAGCAGCTGTTTTGCTGTGAGTGAGTCAGGCATTAACGCTGTTTTTGTCATGATGTTAGCCTAATTAAAGGTGATTTTGACGTTATTAGACCCAAGCATACTTTCAAGCGATAACATAAGCTCATCACTTGGGTTTACCCGCCATTCATCGCCTAAGGTAATTCTGCCGCTGGCTTCTGGTTTAACATAATTAATCACCACTGGTACTGCGCCATTACGCCATGGCGTTAAGGTTTGCTCAAACGTTTCCAGCCATTCGGGGGTAACATCATTGCCTTGAACATTAATTTCAACTGCGCGAGCAAAGTGACTGCGAGCTTCGCCAATTTCGATAACATTACGGGCGTTCATGCGATTACCGCCAGAGAAGTCATCAAAACTGACATCGCCTTCACAAATGAGAATACGATCTTTTTCAAGCAAATGACCAAATTTTTCAAACGGCTCGGTAAATAACATAATTTCTAAACGCGCGCTTTTATCGTCTAACGTGACTAAGCCCATTTTTGAACCACGCTTGGTGATCATCACTCGGGTTGCCACCACTAACCCAGCCGCTTTAACGGTTTTACCGCGCTCAGTTGGGTGAATGTCTTTTAATCGACCATTGGTGTATTGCTTAAGCTCTTTTAAATACTGGTTAATGGGGTGTCCAGTTAAATACAAGCCTAAGGTTTCACGCTCGCCTTCTAGCCAAATTTTGTCTGGCCATGGGGTACATTGAATAAAGTTTTGCTTACTGTCTTCTGGCTCACTATTGAGTAAACCAAACATATCATTTTGACCAATTGCTTCGGCTTTAGCATGTTGCGCTGCGGCGCTAATGGCTTGGGGCAAGGTCGCCATCATGGAGGCACGATGCGGGCCTAGGGTGTCTAGTGCCCCAGCTAAAATGAGTTTTTCAATGACGCGTTTGTTGAGCTTTTTTAAATCGACACGGGCACAGAAATCGAACAAGTCGGTAAATGGACCGTCTTTACGGGCGGCTAAAATAGAATCGACTGGGCCTTCGCCCACGCCTTTAATCGCGCCGATACCGTAAACAATATTAAGATCGTCATCGACCGTAAACTTGAATAAGCCTTTGTTTACGTCGGGCGGAATTAACGGCAAGCCCATGCGCTCACACTCATCAACTAAGGTGACGATTTTGTCGGTGTTGTCCATGTCGGCAGACATTACCGCTGCCATGAATTGCGACGGGAAATGGGTTTTAAGCCACAATGTTTGGTACGACACCAGTGCATAAGCTGCTGAATGCGATTTGTTAAAACCGTAACCGGCAAACTTTTCAACCAAGTCGAAAATTTTCATCGACAGTTCGCCGTCGACACCGTTATTGATCGCGCCCTCTTTAAAGGTACCGCGCTGCTTGGCCATTTCTTCTGGCTTTTTCTTACCCATTGCACGACGGAGCATATCCGCGCCGCCTAGGGTGTAACCCGACAATACCTGAGCAATCTGCATGACCTGCTCTTGATACAAGATAATGCCGTAGGTCGGTGACAATAATTCTCTTAGCGATTCATGCTGATATTCAGCATCGGGGTATGACACTTCCTCACGGCCGTGCTTACGTTCGATAAAGTTATCAACCATGCCTGACTGCAAAGGACCTGGGCGGAAAAGAGCCACAAGTGCAATCATGTCTTCAAAGCAGTCAGGCTGTAGACGTTTAATCAGGTCTTTCATACCGCGAGATTCAAGCTGGAATACCGCGGTGGTTTCGTAACGTTGCAGTAATCTAAAACAAGCGGGATCGGCAAGTGGAATGGATTCTATGCGAACTGGCTCTTTGCCTTCTTTGACTTGGCGCGGATTGATCATCTGCAATGCCCAGTCAATAATGGTTAAGGTACGTAAGCCCAAGAAGTCGAACTTAACCAAACCTGCAGTTTCTACGTCATTTTTATCAAACTGAGTAACGGGGTTTAAGCCTTCTGCATCGCAATATAAAGGCGCAAAATCGGTAATTCGAGTCGGTGCGATAACCACACCACCGGCATGCTTACCCGCGTTACGGGTTACGCCTTCTAGGCGACGACACATGTCGATAAGTTCTTTTACATCTTCATCACCGGCATAGGCTTCTGGCAGCGCAGGTTCAACCTCAAAGGCTTTTGCCAATGTCATCCCAGGCTCTGCCGGGATCATCTTGGTTAAGCGCTCAACAAAGCCGTACGGATGACCTAATACGCGGCCTACATCGCGCACAACCGCTTTTGCCGCCATGGTACCAAAGGTAATAATCTGGGATACCGCTTCGCGGCCATACAGGTCGGCAACGTGATCAATTACCTCGTCACGTCGGTCCATACAAAAGTCGACGTCAAAGTCGGGCATCGATACACGTTCTGGGTTCAAGAATCGCTCGAACAGTAAATCGTATTCTAGTGGGTCTAAATCGGTAATTTTAAGTGCGTATGCCACTAATGACCCCGCACCAGAACCACGACCTGGACCAACGGGAATGCCTTGGTCTTTACCCCATTGAATAAACTCCATCACAATAAGGAAGTAACCAGGGAACCCCATTTGGTTAATCACTTTAAGTTCAATTTCGAGGCGTTCGTCATATTCGCCGCGTTTTTCGGCACGAACTTGTGGGTCTGGGAATAAAAATTCGAGACGCTCTTCTAAGCCTTTTTGTGACACGTTAACCAAGAAGTCTTCAATGGATAAGTCGCCGGTCGGGAAATTCGGTAAAAAGTATTCATTTAAGCGAATGGTGACATTACAGCGTTTCGCTATTTCAACACTGTTTTGAATGGCTGACGGAATGTCGGCAAACAGTGCGATCATTTCATCTTCTGTGCGCAGGTATTGTTGGTCACTGTAGGTTTTAGGACGGCGAGGATCAACCAAAGTAAAACCATCGTGAATGGCTACGCGGATTTCATGTGCTTCAAAATCATCTTGCTTTAAAAACACCACTTGATTGGTGGCAACAACAGGCAAATCTTTTTCTGATGCGAGCTCAACCGCCATGTGTAAATAGCGTTCTTCATGAGCTCGACCGGTTCGAATAAGCTCAAGATAATAGCGGTCTGCAAAATGCTGTTGATAAAATTCAATCAGTGAGTCGACCTGGTTTTGGTTACCCTTTAATAAGGCTTTACCCACATCGCCATCTTTAGCACCAGAGATAATAATTAAGCCACGATTAAACTTCACCAGCCAGTCTTGATCGATCACTACCCGACCATTAACTTGGCCACGTAAGTAGGCTTCACTGATGAGCTGGGTCAGGTTTTGATAACCTTCGTTGTCCATGGCAATAATCGTTAACGCACAAAACTCTTTTTCAAAACCCGGTGTTTGCACCCAAAAATCGGCGCCAATAATGGGTTTAATCCCTGCACCGTTACAAGCACCATAAAATTTAACTAGACCACAAAAGTTGTTTTGATCGGTTAATGCTATTGCAGCCATGCCCTGACTTTCAGCAGCAGCAATAATAGGTTTAACTTTAGCAACGCCATCAGACATTGAATAATCACTGTGGACGCGTAAATGAACAAAACGAGGATCGGACATAGATTAATTATTCTTCGAAAAAGATGAATGAAACAACACGAAAAAGCGGGATTTAGACTATCAAAATTCCCTAGTTTCGCCAATGAAAACTAGGGAATGATTATTAGTCTTGAAGCAACATACGTTCAGCAACGGGTTTAAAACTTTTACGATGTTCAGCTAAGACGCCATGTAAGGCTAAGGCTTCAAAATGCGCCTTGGTGGGATAGCCTTTATGCTTAGCAAAACCATACTGAGGATATTGATTATCTAAGGTTTCCATTTCAGCATCGCGGGTCACTTTAGCAATAATAGAAGCTGCGCTTATTGCAGCAACTAAACCATCACCTTTAATCACGGCATGGCTGGCAATACCAAAATCAGGCACACGGTTACCATCAACCAGCACACGTTGTGGTTTGATGCTCAACCCTGCGACCGCTCGCTGCATGGCTAACATCGTGGCATGCAAAATATTCAATTCATCGATTTCTGCAGGGCTGGCTCTGCCGACGCTAACACTGAGCGCATTTGTCATAATCTCTTGATATAAGGCATTGCGACGCTTTTCGCTGAGTTTTTTAGAATCGTTTAATCCGATAATAGGCTTGGTCGGATCTAAAATCACCGCCGCGGTGACCACATCGCCCACTAACGGCCCACGGCCGACTTCATCAACACCGGCAACCCTTCCTTGCGATATCAAATCAACTTGTTCTGGGGTGATATTTTTAATCACTACCGGTACAGTATCAAGCGTTATCATTAGGGTTATCCTGTTGTCAGTAGTGCGTCGACAGCGTCGGCTGCTCGCTCGCTGGCATTGCATTTAAGTAGCTGATGCAATTGCTCGAATCGGGCATTAAGCGGCGTAAAATCTTGGTTAAGCTGGTTAATCACAGCATCTGCAATTAATTGCGGCTGGCAATTCGCTTGCATCAACTCTGGCACAATAGTTTCATTTGCCAATAAATTAGGTAATGAGTAATTCTTTATTTGCATCATACGGATCGCAATCGCATACGTGATTGGACTGACGCGATAGGCCACTACCATAGGACGCTTAACTAGCATGGCCTCTAATGTAGCTGTGCCTGATGCTAATAAAATACAGTCGGCTGCTGCCATGACTTCACGCGAGTGACCATCAACAATATGAATTTCTAAATCAGGTGCATACTGTTGTAACGCGTCATTGAATTGTTGCTTACGCGCCTCATTCACCATTGGCGTCACAAACTTAATGTCAGGATAGGCTTGTTTAACGAGCAAGGCCGCTTTAACAAAAGGTTCAGCCAGTTGCGCTAATTCGCCACCACGAGAACCGGGCAATACTGCGAGGTATTCTGCTGCAGCATCTAAACCTAACTCTGCACGTGCGGCTAATTTGTCGCTTTGCATCGGAATATCGTCAGCCAAGGTATGGCCAACAAACGTACATGGGACTTGATGCTTATCGTAAAAGGCTTTTTCGAATGGCAATAGCGATAACACCATATTAGTGGCTTTCGCTATTTTAAAGATACGCTTTGGACGCCACGCCCACACGGATGGACTGACATAATGAACCGTTTTAATGCCTTTGGCTTTTAACTTAAGCTCAAGGCCAATATTAAAATCAGGTGCATCAATACCGATAAAGCAATCTGGTGCAAGTTCGGTTATTTGCTTTATCAAGCTTGAACGGATATGAAGCAGTCTTGGTAAACGCGATAACACCTCTACAAGCCCCATGACTGAAAGTTCTTCCATGGAAAAAAGACTTTCAAACCCGAGGGCTTGCATACGAGGACCACCAATACCAATAAAACGGGCATCTGGATGGCGTTGCTTAAGCGACTTTACTAAGCCGGCACCTAAAATATCGCCGGAGATTTCTCCGGCGACAATGGCAAATACTTTTTGAGAACGTTGAGTCATCATTTCTTCTATCGAATAATGCCGCGACCAGGTTGGTTAATGAATTCCATAAATGCTTTTACATTGTCATCTTTGTCAGCCAATTCACTGACTTCTGCGTTCGCTTCTTCAATGGTTAAGCTCTTACGGAATACCGCTTTGTAAGCATTTAAAATCGCTCGCTGGCTTTCTTTGGTAAAGCCACGGCGCTTTAAGCCTTCAAGGTTTAAGCCACGTGGTGCAGCAGGAGAACCTGCAGCCATTACAAATGGAGGAACATCTTGTAAAATTAGTGACGCCCCAGCAGTAAATGCATGATTACCAATGCGAACAAATTGATGTACGCCAGTCATGCCGCCAAGGATAACCCAATCGCCTACATGCACATGGCCAGCGATTGACGCATTGTTAGCCATAATCACATTGTTTCCCACAACACAGTCGTGAGCAATATGAACATAGGCCATAAATAAACAGTTAGACCCAATGCGAGTTTCGTGATTGTCTTGCGTCGTACCACGATGAATGGTGACAGACTCACGGATAATATTATTGTCGCCGATAATTAAGCGAGTTTGTTCGCCAGCATATTTTTTATCTTGGCATTCTTCACCGACTGAAGCGAACTGGAAAATCCGGTTACCTTTGCCAATAACAGTTGGACCTTTAACCACAACATGTGAACTAATCCATGTGTCGTCGCCAATCTCAACATTTTCGCCAATATACGTCCAAGGGCCAATCGTGACATTTTGACCAATTTTGGCACTGGGATGAACAAACGCTAATTTATCTATCACTTTTTAATCTCTCTACGTGCGCACATGATTTCGGCAGAACAAACCAGTTCACCATCAACACGAGCTTCACCAACAAACACACCAATACCACGGCGTTCTTTAATCATTTTAACGTGGAAATGTATTTGGTCACCCGGCTCAACAACACGTTTAAAACGCGCTTTATCGATACCTGCAAAATAATACAATACGTCAGGAGAAGGCTCTGTACTCATGGTTTTAAAAGCAAGTAAACCGGTAGCTTGTGCCATTGCTTCTAAAATTAATACACCAGGCATAACCGGTTGTATTGGGAAATGACCTTGGAAGAAAGGCTCATTAATCGTGACGTTTTTAATCGCATGCAATTGCTCGCCTACGGTAAAATCCAATACACGATCGATCAACAAAAATGGATATCTATGAGGTAGATATTTAAGGATCTCTTTAATATCCATGGTGTTTAATTGGTTTGACACACTACATTCCTTAATCAAGGCTGAATGGGTTTATTCTTCGCCTTTGGTGCTTTTCTCGAGGTGTTTTACTCGATTAAATAATTCATCTAATTGACGGAAACGAACAGTGTTTCGACGCCATAGCTTGTTTTCCATTGCAACCGTCGCAGAAGAATACACGCCTTTCTCACGGATAATACTGGTTACATTAGTGCCACCTGAAACATGGACACCATCAGCAATACTTAAATGGCCTGCAATGGCAGTATTACCGCCGATAATACAGTATTTACCAATCTCGGTACTACCCGCAATTGTCGTGCTACCTGCAATAGCAGTATTTTGACCAACAATCACGTTATGAGCAATTTGAATTTGGTTATCTATAATCACACCATCATGAATTTCAGTATGAGATAACGCGCCGCGATCGATACTGGTACAGGCACCAATTTCGACCCGATTGCCAATACGAACTCCGCCAGTTTGAGGGATCTTAACCCAGGTTCCGCGCTCATTAGCGTAACCAAAACCATCTGAACCAATTACTGTACCTGATTGCACAAGACAATGTTGTCCGATGTGCACATCATGATACACAGTAACGTTAGCCCAGAGACGAGAATCTGAACCAATAATGCTGTCTTCACCGATAACACAGCCAGGTCCAATTTGGACGTTCTCACCTAGAATTGCCCGCGCACCAATAACCACATTAGCCCCAATTGCTGCATCAGTACCTATGATGGCTGACGGGTCAATTTGAGCTGATGGGTTAATGCCTAACACTTGCTTAGGCGTGGTATCCAATAACTGCGCTACTCGAGCAAATGCCACATAAGGGTCGCTAATAATTAACGCATTGCCCTGATATAACTCTGCTTCTTTTTCGCTTAGCAATACCGCGCTAGCTTGAGTTGCCTCAAGCTGAGCACGGTACTTACTATTGGCTAAAAAAGAGAGTTGGCCTTGGACCGCATCTTCAAGAGTCGCAACACTGGTGATTTCCACTGTTGCATCGCCTTTAACCGTTGCCCCCAATTGCTGGCCAAGCTCTTTTAAAGTCACTTTTTGCATATTACTTATTTGCCTTTGCTTAAGGCTTCAACCACTTTACCGCTGATATCAGCTTCTGGCTTAACAAAAATTACCGCGCCACGTTGTAGCACTAGGTCGTAATTTTCTTTACCAGCAATGGTATTAATGGCTTTTTGAACTTGAACTAATAGTTTATTTTGCTCTTCACCTTGACGACGACGCATGTCTTCATCTAATGCTTTGCCTTTTAATTGGAATTCAGATTTTAAAGAATCCATTTTACGTACTAGTTCAGTTTTTTGTGTGTCGCTCATTAATGCGCCGTCACGTTGTTGCTTTTCTACCAAAGAACGCATTTCTTCCTGCATTTTTTGAACTTCAGCAACACGATCACCAAACTCAGCTTTTAATGATTTAGAAATTTGTTCGCGCTGTGGCAACTGCTCAAACACTTCACCCATGTCAACTACTGCAATTTTTTCTGCGTGAGCGAGCATAGGCGTAGCGATTAATGCCAATGTTACTAGTGCGCGATTTACCATCTTTTTCAAAGTAGACTCCTGTTAAATTTGTTGTTATCAGCAAAACCTGCCGAGTGTATTTGTTTTAGAACGTTTTGCCAATATTGAACGAGAAAATCTCTGTTTCATCGTCTTCATATTCTTTTATCGGCCAAGCTAAACTAAACACCATCGGACCCATTGGTGATAGCCACTGTACGCTCATACCCCATGACGCACGAATACGTTCAGGGTCACTATAATCACTTAACTGCGAGAATTGATCGGCTGGCAAATAACGATAGCCATCGTAATCAAACTCAGTATCCCATACGTTACCGGCGTCTAAGAAGAAGCTGGTACGTACCGAGTTTGTGTAAGCTTCATCTAAGAATGGTGTAGGCACAATCACTTCTATACTCGCCGTTGCAATAGCATTACCGCCGATAGAGTTTCCATCACTCACATAAAGTGTATCTAGGTTGCCAGGCAAGTTACAACCCTCTCCAGATGGATCTGGTGAACAGGCTTCACTACCACGATATAAGTAAAATGAACGAGGTCCTACGGAGTTAGACTTAAAGCCACGTAATGAGCTTGAACCACCTGAGTAGTAATTTTCCCAAAACGGTAGAATTTGATCATTATCTTTAAAACTGCCATAACCGTTCGCGTAACCTAAATGGGCGCGAGCTAACAACACAAATCCATGCTGACGAGTTAACGGTAAATAGTAGTTAGTGTCAAAATCGGTTTTGAAATATTGTAAATCCGACCCTGGCACTGTCATTTTACCACTTAAGCGCTGAGATGAACCGTCTGTTGGGAACGTGCCACGGTTGAGCGTGCTGCGGTACCAACCCGCAGTTAATTCAAAGTTATCAAAACTTAAATCAGCATCAACTTCATCGTTTTCACGGTAAATATTGTAAAAACGCACAGCTTGTTCATAAGACGAAATTTCTGAAATCGTGTTATGACGATAACCAATACCGCCATTTAAACGGTTAGATTCGTTAATCGGGAAACCAGAGTTAAGCGCTAAGCCATAAGATTTATTCTTATAACGTTCAAGGTTAGCCTGGTTCGCGTCAAACTCATTCCAGTAAACACTGCCACCTAAACTCACGCCATCTTTAGTAAAGTATGGGTCGGTATAAGACAAGTTCGCACTTTTTGAATACTTGTTAGTATTGACACTGAAACCAGCTTGGTTACCTGTACCAAGGAAGTTATTTTGTTCAACCCCAAACTGCAAGCTTACGCCTGATTCAGTACCATATCCCACACCTGCGTTGAACGAGCCAGATGGCTGCTCTTTAACTGTAACGGCTACATCGACAAGATCGTCACTGCCAGGCACTTGAATCGTCTCAGTTTCTACCGTTTCGAAGTAACCTAGGCGGTTAAGACGAGTTTTAGATTGCTCAATTTGTGATGAGTTTAACCAAGCCCCTTCCATTTGACGTAACTCACGGCGCATGACTTCATCTTTAGTCACAGTGTTACCTGTGAAATTGATGGAGCGAACATACACACGCTTACCTGGTTTAATATTGATGTTTAATACAACTTCTTTGTTTTCATCATCAATTTCAGGATAAGTTTTCACTTCTGGGTAAGCATAACCAAAGCGGCCTAAATATTTGCTGTACATTTCTTCGGTGAATGTCACATCCGCACCGTTGTACATATTGCCCGCTTTAATTGGCAAAATTGAAGTCATTAACTCTTCGCGGCCCATTAAGTCGCCGACTAAGTTAACTTCTTTAACTTTGTATTTCTCGCCTTCTTTAACGTTGATTGTGATGTACAAACCTTTACGGTCTGGCGTCATCGCAACTTGCGTTGAAGTCACTTCAAAGCGGATATAGCCTTGGTTGTGATAATAGGTCTTAATGGTTTCTAAATCGGCCTGTAACTTCTGCTTTTGATAGCGACGCTCACCGAATAAATCCCACCATGCAACATAGTCTTTAAGCTCGAGCATGCTGATAAGCTCTGAGTCAGTAAATACCGTGTTACCTACCACGTTTATTTGACGAATTTCTGCCGCTAAACCTTCGGTAAACTTAAACTTAAGCTCAACACGGTTACGCGGTAAGTTAATAATTTGCGCTTCAACTTTGGCACCGTACTTACCCACGCCGTAATAGAAATCTTGCAAGCCTTTTTCAATGCCTGACAACATGGTTTTATCTAACGACTCGCCAGATTTCACACCAGAACCATCAAGACTTTCTTGTAACTGCTCGTCTTTAATGTCTTTGTTACCTTCAAACGAGATAACGCTGATGGTTGGACGTTCTTTTACGGCCACATACAATATGCCATTTTCATGACTGATACTGATGTTTTCAAAATTAGTTGAACCATATAGGCTCTTAATTGCTTGCTGTAATTTAACTTCATCTATTGTGTCACCTATTTTCACAGGTAAGTTTAATAGCGCCGCACCGAGAGCAACTCGTTGCAGACCTTCTACTTGAATGTCGGTCACTTCAAAAGGTTGGAAAGACTCTGCCCAACCATTCCCTGAAAAAGACGCGCCGACGAATAACATCGAGGCAAAAATTTTATTCAATCTCATAGAGCACTTCTAATTATTAGTCTGTCCTTGCTCAGAGTCGGGCAAAATCGTTGAATAGGGCGACACCCATCAACATTAGCAGCAATGCTGCGCCAAACCTGAAACCTATTTCCTGCACCTTTTCGGGTACAGGCTTACCAGTAATCACTTCAACAAAGTAATACAGCAAGTGTCCACCATCAAGCACTGGCAAAGGCATTAAATTAATGATGCCTAAGTTAACGCTGATGAGCGCGATAAACCCAAGAAAGTACACTAAACCGTAACTTGCACTGGCGCCTGCGCCTTGTGCAATCGAGATAGGACCACTTAAGTTTTTCACCGACACATCGCCGGTAAATAATTTTCCAATCATCTTGAAACTAACAACAACGAGTTGCCATGTTTTGTCAGTCGCTGCGATAAAAGAATCTACTATGCCATACTCAAGATCAAAGCGCATATTGTCAGGCCAAGGTGCTTGAGTAGGGCTAATGCCAACAATACCAATGGTTTTGCCATCTGGGTTTTGCTGAGCTTTAGGTGTTACATCAACATTGATCACTTGGCCGTCTCGCACCAATGTCATGCTTATTGATTTGTCTGCCGATGTTTGTACCACATCGACAAAGTCTTTCCAATCACTGTAAGGATTGCCATTAATTGATGATAATTTATCACCGACTCTTATCCCTGCTTGTTCTGCAGCACTCTCAGCCGACACTAAAGCAATGGTAGGGTCAATCCCTGGGCGAAATATCCCTAAACCTAACGAAGTAATAGGCGACATTTTTTCTGGGTCAAAAACCCAGGCGCGAGTATCTAGTGTCACTGTTTTCGTTGGCATATCCATGCCAGACAATGTGGCAAGGGGCGCTAAGGTTAATTCAATGCTTGCATCACCAATATGCCCCACTAACGCTAAATTCACTTCTTCCCAGGTGCGAACTTTTTGCCCTGATACCGCGAGAATCTGTTGCGGTTCAACCACATTAATAATCCCTGCTTGGCTGTCTAATTTAGTGCTATCGATAACAGGCTTAAGCGATGGTGTGCCTATCAAGTACATAATATACAAGGCAAGTATGGCAAAAATAAAATTGGCAATTGGGCCTGCTGACACAATCGCGATACGTTGCCATACTGATTTGCGGTTAAATGCTTGATCAACCAATTCTGCTGGTACGTCTTCTACACGCTCATCGAGCATTTTGACATAACCGCCCAATGGGATCATCGCGACCACATACTCGGTACCGTCTTGGCCCACTTTGCGCCAAATCGCTTTGCCAAAGCCAATAGAGAAACGTTCTACTTTGACACCGCAACGACGGGCAACCCAAAAATGACCGTATTCATGGGCGGTAATTAAAATGCCCAATGCCACGATAAATGAACCAAGGCTCCAAAAAAAATCTATCATCATTTCCCTGAATTAATTAAGTGCGTTAATAACCGATTTAGCCGTTTTGCGCGCTTGCTCATCAAGCTGCAAAATATCTTCAATACTGGCTAAGCGTGTTTGTTGCACTGAGTCTAAACAATGATGATTAACATCAGCAATATCGGTAAAACGGATCTGACCTTTTAAAAATGAATCGACGGCAATTTCGTTAGCCGCATTTAATACTGTCGTTGACTCTTGACCTTGTTCGCAAGCTTGCATCGCCAGACGTAAGCAAGGAAAACGGCTAAAGTCAGGTTCACAAAAGCTTAATTGTCCGACTTTGAAAAAGTCCAAAGGTTCAACACCTGCATGAATTCTTTGCGGATAGCTCATACAATGAGCAATTGGAGTGCGCATATCGGGATTTCCCATCTGTGCAATCACTGAACCATCTCGATATTGCACCATGGAGTGAATCACACTCTGAGGATGAATAACCACTTTCAGCTGATCTTTTTGAGTGTTAAACAACCAGCGAGCCTCGATAAACTCTAAGCCTTTATTCATCATGGTAGCGGAATCGACCGAAATTTTAGGTCCCATAGACCAATTAGGGTGATTACATGCCTGAGCCGGTGTCATGGTGCTCAAGGTGGTTAAATCGGTATTTAGAAAAGGTCCACCCGATCCTGTTAGCAAAATATGCGAAATACCATTGCCATTAAGATCGCAGTAACCGAGTTGGTCTTGTACTTGCTGAGGTAAACATTGAAATATAGCGTTATGCTCGCTGTCGACAGGCAGCACTGTTGCACCTGAAGCCTTAGCGGTGTTCATAAATAATTCGCCAGACATCACCAACGCTTCTTTGTTGGCCAACAATACACGCTTACCAGCTTTAACAGCATCAAAGGTCGGCACTAATCCAGCCGCACCAACAATGGCAGCCATCACGGTATCTGTTTTACTGTCAGTCACTAACGCATGCAGCGCCTCAGCACCGGTTGTCACTTGGGTAATACTATGTGAAGGCAACTGAGCTTTAAGCTGCATAGCAGCGGCCTCATTAACCATATGAGCATATTGCGGTTGATACTTAACACATAGGGCTAGCATTTTATCAACACTGGCATTGGCAACTAAGCCATAGACATGGAACTCGGCAGGATTATTTGCTATCACGCTCAGAGTGCTTGCCCCGATGGAGCCTGTCGCTCCTAGTATCACCATATTTTGCATCGACATTACATCCACATCGCAATATAGATAAAGGTAAACACAGGTAATGCGGCCGTTAAGCTATCGATACGATCTAAAATGCCACCATGGCCTGGTAAAATAGTGCCCGAGTCTTTGATGTTGGCAGCACGCTTAAACATGCTTTCAGATAAATCACCAAATGCTGAAGCTAACGCAGTGACTAACGTCACGACAACCAACAAGCCAAGTTCTTGTTCTGGTGCGACATACATTACGCCTGCAACGACTATCATTGTGGTTAACAAACCACCTGCTAAGCCTTCTAAGGTCTTGGCAGGGCTAACGCTAGGCATCAACTTATGTTTACCTAATTTACGACCCGCAAAGTAAGCTCCGGTATCGGTGGCCCAAACGACCAGCATCACCAAAAACACTAAGGCGCCGCCATAATAAGGGTCAACATTATTGCTTAATGACTTAAGCGCAATCAATGAAGCAAAACACGGCACTAATGTTAGTTGTCCAAACATAGACTTTAACATTGGGCTGGTTTTCCAAAACTTAGCACTTTTAGGAAAGCTAAACACTAATATACTGCTAACAATCCACCAAAACACACCAATACTAATGATTGCCAGGTACATTGGGTGTAGTTGGCCTTTAAACCACAAAACATCCACTGGCACGGTCAAATTAAGGGCTATCAGCAAAAAACCTAATGTTGCGGTAAAAGACCATTGAGTTGCATTGCACTGAGGGTCAATGAAACTGCCCCACTCTTTGGCTGCAATCAAAAAAACTGGCACCAATACCCAAGCAAAGAAGTTTGCTGGTAGTAAAAAAATTGCCCCGAGTACAATTGGGATTAACCACAATGCTGTTATTATTCGTTGTTTTAGCAAAAACTAATCCTCTTAATATTTTTTATATTGCGCGTATCTGTTCGATTTGACTCCCAGTCAAACCAAAACGACGCTGCCGACTGGCAAAAATGGCAAGCGCATCTCGAAATGCTTGCTCATCAAAGTCAGGCCACAAGGTGTCAGTAAACACCAATTCGGCATATGCAGCCTGCCATAACACAAAATTACTAATGCGGTAATCACCGCCAGTACGGATCATTAAATCAACTTCGCTCTGATTTTGCATGCACAAATGTTCATTTAGGGCATCTTCGGTCATCTGACTGCTGTTGATTTCGCCAGTTGCGACCTTTTCGGCTAATTTTTGTGCAGCTTGCAAGATATCCCAACGGCCACCGTAGTTAGCCGCTACATTCAATATTAACCCGGTATTGGCCATCGTTTTTTCTTGAGCTGCTGCAATTTGCTTTTGCAAACGCGCTGAAAAGCGACTGGTATCGCCAATAATATTGAGTCTTACTTGATTTTTGTCGAGCAATTTTAGCTCGCGCTGCAACACAGTAAAAAACAGTTCCATTAACAAACTGACTTCTTTATCAGGTCGGCGCCAATTTTCACTCGAAAACGCGAACAGCGTTAACGATTCAATCCCTAACTGACTTGCGGTGCTAACGGCACGACGAACGGCTTTAACACCGGCTTTATGGCCAAACACACGGGCTTTACCCTGCAATTGTGCCCAGCGACCATTACCATCCATGATAATTGCAACATGCTTTGGCAGAGATTGTTTAACTACATCAGATAATTGTCCCGGCAGTAATGGCGAAGTCATAGCCTCCGGATCTGCATTAGGGTCTGATTCAAACTCAACTGTAGATGACATCTACGGCAATCCTTTATAAAAACAAACGCCGTGTAGTATACCCTTACACGGACGATTTAATTAACTCTCTTAAACTCAATAACTTAGCTTATGTATTTTCAGTTATTTGATAGCTATGTACACAGCCATGTACAAATATCTAAAAGTGACCTGATTATACGCGCAATGTTTCCTATCCGCAAAACTGTTGTTTGCGTATGCGAAACTCAAGCTTGCGCTAACTTTTTTGTGTGATAATTTTGAATGGTCTGTATGGGTAAAGATGTATAACGCTAATTGCTTCCATAGAATTGCAAGCCAGCATCCTGACACGAATAACGCATGTTAAAACAAGTGCTGTTATTTATAAACTTGACTAGCAAAGTGCTGTGACCGTAGGTGCGGTTTTGAGATCAGATTTGCATTACTCGTTAAAATGGCATTTATCCGTGTAGAACGGATTGTTAAAATCTTGACTGATAGGAAAGACTATCAAGACAAGGATAACGCGTAATGGCGATGCTGCTAGGAAAGGTCTTAAACTCTTATAGCCCAGTTACTGAACTGACAAATCAGAGGCAAGTTACCGCACACGCGGTTTATTATATTGTTAAGGTGTTTGTCGCTGCGAGTCACTCGATAAGTTCAGACCTATCCAGATCAGACACCTTTAACAATGTAATAACCTGCGAAAGCACAGAGCCCGCATGCGGGCGTCAGCGATTAACTGGCCTAGACGATGGCGGTTATCCATTACTTAGATTGTTAGGTGTTCAGCTTTGGCGCATCTGCGTAGCCTGACCCAAAAGCCAGTGAATCGATAAGAGTCAGTGAACGCCTTTCAATCTAAACCTAATTCAACAAGGACGAACAATGCACATAATAATTGCACTCGCACTATTAATACTCGGCTATGCTGCCGGTGAAAACCTTAGCTGGCTAATTGGTATGCCTACTATATGCGCTGGCTTATATATGTTTGTTGCAGGTAGTAATAAGTGGCGGGAACGCCAAGAGGGTTTATTAACCCTGCTTGGCTTGTTGTGTGGAGTGGGATTGTTACTTGCGGGATTTATGGGTTGGTAGTTGAAAGTTTAGCCGCTGGTTAGGCGGCATTTTGTTTACTATATTACTTCATATAAAATAGGATTAGAAACGGTAAACTCAACTGGTGACGCTCCGCCGCAGTCTATTTTTATATATAAAACAACGGATGTTGCAGTGCCAAACACCATCGAGTTTGTGTAGAGCATATTTCCATCATATACAATTTGCTCGCCAGCACCACCAGTCATAGGTATGTTGAAATTAGTAAGTGTTTGCGCCCCGCCTCCGCTTGCGTATATAGTGCCATAACTTGCCGCCGCAGTATTAAGCATTGTTATTTTTACGCCAAAGAAGTAATTCTTGCCAGCAACTATACTTACGTTTCCAGTCCTGAATAGCCCCATATTTTCACTCGCAACGTTAGCTACTAACCCAGTTTTAACAGTGTATGTGCCATCACCATTCAGAACACCACCAAGGCCAGAGCTTCCGCTCGAAGGGTCTGCATAGTAAAGTCGCCAATCTGTAGGCGCTACACCTGTTGCTCCGTTTAGGACTAGGCCAGCACTTCCAATAAATGAAGGGTTAGGGGCTAGGTTAACCCTTCCAGCAGGGCTTGTGCTTATGAATCTAGAGTCTAGAACATCCTTCACAGTTAGCCCCATCAGCCATGCTCCATATGAATTGGGATGTAGCCCATCCGTTGTGACGTCTAACTCAGTACTCGCCCCGCTATCTATTTTCGCATTGAACGCAGTGAAATTGCCAACCATAGCTATATCGGATGCTCTAGCTGCGGCTATATTAGTATATAGGGTGTTTAGCGAGTCTATTTCATCATTAAACCCGTCTGAAATCTTCCTATGAGGGACTGGGCATAACAAGACTTTTTTACCAGATGCTATTATTTGGTCAACGATACTTTCAACATTAGATGCAATGGTTGCCACTGGAGTTAATATATTTACATCGTTAGTGCCTATCAGCAGCATAACTATTTCGGCGTTGCTTGTTGTTACGTCCGATATCCTATTCAACAAATCCGTGGTTTTATTCCCACTAACACCAAGGCCATCAAGCAAATCAAACTCTTGCGATGATGAGTTAATAGCGTTAACCCAATAACCTCTGGTTGATCTGTTGTAGGATGTTAACGTTCTGGGGCTGTCACCTATGTCAGTTATAGAGTCGCCAAATGCAACTACTTTTAATCTCTCTCCATAAAGTATTGCTGATGATTGAGTTTCAACTACCCCGTACCCACTAAACGATTTAAATGTAGATTCGTTACCTGCTGAATAATTATCACCGTAAACTATAACACCCTGACCATCAGAGCCAGAAGCACCAATATCAATTTCAATTAGATCCCCGTTCACAGGGAACTTGCCTTTGAACAAATCATTACGCTGCTCACTGGTATCAGTAATGCGAAAATAGACTTCGCTCAGGCCACTAGGCATATCTTCTGTTTCAAACTTTACTAAATTACCCATACTAACCCCACTTAAACTGAGACTTCCAAGTAAACTGTTTTGTCACTGGCGAACCATTACTGACACCGCCACCCACTATCATATTCGCCTGCTTAGCAATACCAATACCGGTCGCTAAACTGGTCAGGCTGGCTGGTATACCGCCAACCACAACTCGTTTATGTATTTTCATGGTACCGCCTTATTCAGCTTGAATTTGACAGTGGCCGTAAGCCCACACTTCTGGGTTGCCGGCTGGGATTTCGATAATTGCATCACTGTTAGATGGCGATAATCGATAAGCCAGCGTGGTGACTGCAGGCTTTGAGGCTGCAATGCTTAATTTAAACTTCTTGCCATCGGTTTGGTTTTGAATGGTGAAAGCGGTACCCACAGCAATACCGAACAATGTATTAACGCTTTCGTATTCCTGACCCTGTAAAACCTTTGCTACTTTAGTTGCTGCCATGTTGATTCACCTTTTTATTGACGTAAAAAAGCCGGAACAGAGTCCGGCTAGTATTGGGTTAAATTGCTAATTACCACTCGCGCAAATTGAAGTTCGTGTATGCCGCTTGGTAAATCGCATTCTTTTGCCGTGTTATGGCGTCTAGTTTTTCGCGTTTCTCGCTGCCGCTCAACTGGTTATTGTTGTTGATAATCTCGGATTGCTTATTAAGCGCTGATACTAGCTATACTTTTTTGCTAATTGCGACTCGTCAAAGTTAATTCCTAAATTTGCGGCCTCAAGATTTGACGCTCTATCAAAGCGATTTAGATTGCCATCGCTAATAAAGCCTACATACTTCATAAATTGCTCAATTTCTCTAAAGAATCCTGTTATTTGTCCGTTGATAGCTCTTTGCTCTTCTGTATTTACGCAAACTGTTTTTGACATGTCCTTTGCAATTAATTGGAGTAATCCGCCTTCGTCCTCATAACTACCGTCAATTAAATGTTTGATGTAAATTTTAGCTAGCGCACTTCCAGTGGTTACTCCACCGTAAAACCCTCCGGTTTTAGGAACATTCCAAAAAGACATACCCTGCTTCATTGGGCAGAAATCAACAAATGGCAACGTATGTGAATGGTGCTCTTGGTTGGTTTTGAATGCTAATGGCTTAGGTAGCGATGTATGCCCAGTATTAGTCATTATGTTGTTCATGGCTTCCTCCTACATTAGTTGTTGAGTAAAGGTTTCTGATAATTTAGTTAACCCTTTGGCGGTCAACCTAACTTGCGTGGTAATGCGAGTCGTTCCATCACCTTTATCTATCTCAGTCACCTTATGCTCGAGCAAACCTTGCTGAATACGCTCTTGGTAAGCTAACCAGCTTGTACCTAATCTACGGTATATCCATTTGTTCGATTGCAAGTAAGCAAATAAATCTTTAGGACGAACCTGCAATTGCTTAGCCGCATCACTAATACAAAAACTGCCATCAGCCGTAGCGATGCGATCAAGCGCTTGCGCTTTTGGTTGCGATACTTTTAGTTGATCTTCAAGCACTAATACTTTTTCACTAAAACCAAGTAACAAACTTCGCATGGTTGCGGGATCGCGTAACGCATCCATTGGATCAACTTGAGGCTGCAACCGCCCGTTGCGGTAATCTAAAAACACCTGATTAACCTTTAACTGGAATGATGGGCTGATCCATCCAGCATAAGAGATCGCAAGTAGCTCATGAGCGAAAGTGCCTTGTGATGCGCCGCCTTTCTTGGCTTCTATTGGCGATGGACAATTTTGTCCATCGGTTAATTCTTGAACAAGCTCTTTTACTTGAGCATTACGCAGCCACTTTGCTGGAGCTTTACTTTCGCCCTCCCCACTCGCTTTATGCAGTGTGTTGAGGTTGAAGCGGCCTTGTTCGTCAGTGGTAATGTCTACGCCAGCGATGGTCGGACAATGGTTATAATTAGACATTGCGACATTTGGATTTTTTTCACGTTGTATTCCGTTCACGTTGTTTGGTATATTATTCATTGAAGTCACCTTTACTTTGCTGTTTGGTTGATTCGTGAGCCTCGACTGTTACAGCAGTTGGGGCTTTTTCTTGGGCTTGCTGATGCTGAGTTAACGCATACACTATTTCAGCATTCATTGATCTAAAGTTTTTCGCTGCGTTCAACCTTACAAACTCCACTAATTCTGTTGGTATTCTCACGTTGAACTGAGGCATTGTTCTTGAGTTTTTCATGCTTCCTCCTGATTTGCTTGCTTTAATCCGTAAACCTTTTCTAGCTGATGACATATTTCACTATTCTGCGTTCTACTTTCAGCGCTAGCCGCCTGTAAGATTTTATCTTTAAGCTCTGGGCTGACGCGGATACGCATCATTGGGTAATCGCGCACTTTCATACTGACTCCTGATACTGTTACCAAAACCAATTGGAACCACGGTGGTTCCATTGAAAGATAAACCAGTGTGGTTTATCTTGTCAAGTAATGAAGTTGATTAATTAATAAAGAAGGCTAGTTATGCGCGAATATCCACAGATGAAGCTTCGATTACCTCCAGAACTAAAAGAGCAAGTTGAATCAGTGGCAAAAGATAACGGCAGGTCTATGAACGCTGAAATAGTTCATCGCCTTGAATCAGGATTTTTAAATCAAATTGCACCAACAAAGCTACTCACCCCAAGCGAAGCTAAAGCTATTGCTAAGGCTGCAAGGGATAATTTGTACAACGTTTTATTTAGCCACTGCGTCGATGAAATCAACAAGGCTGCAAAAAATGGATCAGAATTCGCAGCCGTTGATGTTCCCAATATAGTTGGCGAAGATTACTATGATGACGAAAGTGCTATTTGCACAGAAGTTGTTAACCCAGCTATAAAAGCCCTTATTGATGTAGGTTATAAGGTTGAGATAAATGCCGAATCAATCGTGATTAACTTTTAATAAAAAAGGCCGCTAGATGCGGCCTTAATGTATTAGAACGGTATGTTTGTGTAATTTATCGTGTAATCAATTTCATTCTTTTGGTACGGGACACTGTTACCACTAAAGCGTTGACTCTTTACAATATCAGCCTTTACAACACCAATCTTAGGGTAATACCAGTAATAGCCCTCAGTAACATAGTAAACTCTTGATGTTGTTGATTGAGTACTTAATTCACGGTACATTTTTAGCTTATAGGTTTCAAAGCTCCCTAACTCAGTTTCAATGACCTCTTTCTTTTCAACTTCCCATTTAACAATAGAATCATACTGCCCTTTGGGGTCCATAGTTATTAGCGATAAACCCCTATTACTTTTACCTGCAAACTCCCAACTATAACCGACCTTAAATTCACTAGGCGATAAAGGTACTGGGTAACATGTATTTTCATCGATGCTATAAGCAACACAGTAAATACTGTCATCCCAGGACTTATCAACTATTACAATGTCTTTGTCTGATATTAAATGGTAACCACCAGAGACTTCTGGGTAATCAACTCTGCTTGGCTGAATATAACGTTCCGTTATTTGAGTTTCAATAAAACCATCTATATCTACCGTATAAGTTGATGTTAAGGTTTTACTTCCATCAGTGTCGAACCATTCGCTTGGGTCGGTTTCAACCTGCCATTCTAAGCCGCCACCATTCCAATATTGACCAGAACCATCGCTATAAGTCTCGTCAAAATTAAACGTGTAAGAAATATAGTCACCAAGCTCATACTGCCTTAACTTGTCTGAATCTAGAACATAATCAGCCACTGGTTTTGGCGTTGGTGTTGGCGAGGTTGTACTTGATGAATTTTCGTCACCTCCACCGCCACAGCCTGACATTGATAATGCTGCGACCAATAACGCAAGTTTAATGTCTTTCATAAAATCCCTTTCAATCATGTAATAAGCCTTTGATGAAATTACCACTCTCTCAGCTTAAAGCCAATATAGGCAGCTTGATAAATTGCGTTTTTCTGACGGGTTAATTCGTCAAGCTGCTTGCGTTTTTCTGTACTGCTTGCATTGCTATTGCTGATCGTTTGCTGCTGGTTACTGAGCTTTGACACCTGGCGCTGCACTCGATTAAGGGCAATTCTTGCGCCTAGTTTGTCGCGGTTATCTTCAAGCAACTCCATCATGCGGCTAGAGTCTTGTTCTTCCATTGCGCGCTTATAACTGCCATATACTTGGTTAGCATTATCAAGCGCATCATAAAACTCACTTTGAAAGTACGTTGAACCGGCAGGAGCATCGCCACCATAAAACGCTTTGATTACTGGGTAACGACTAATTGGTGTTTCCGCTGTTTCAGTGCCTAGTATTTGACGCGCAATAACATCAGACATACCCAATACATAACCGCCAAGCGTGCCAGTGTAGCCTTTGATCCAGTGTTCTATTTTTTTAGGTGATACATTAATTGCCTTGCCTAGCTCACGCGCTGTGTCGCTGGTGTAAGCATTATAACGATCACCAGCTAAACGATTCTCGTCGCCCATACCCTCAATACTTGAATCTTTGAAAAACGAATAATTCAACCATGTTTCTACTACTGGCATAGCAAATTGAGGAATAGGGTTTAACGCTAACGTACTTGAAAGCGCATGCAATACTGACTTGCCTAAATCATTACCGGTTTGTGAGCCTGTACCAAACCCAAATAAGCGCTCTGGCAATGTGCCAAACACAATGCCTAATTCGAACGGCTTAGGGATACGAACATGATCATCACCTAACCAGAAGTGCCAGTTAGTATCTTTGTCCCAATCTGGTAGCTCTTTATAACGGTCATCGTCATCGTTCATTGCAGCCAATGCTAGTGAGAATGCAGCCACCTTTATGCCTTTCATTGCCAGGTTAGCTGATAACACTTTCAGCACTCTATCGTTATCCCCCGCAGCAGATGCACGGACTAACTTACTTAACCCCTGCAGGCGCGCATTAAAGAATGGCAAAAAATCAATCATCGTTGAGATCAGGGTAAAGTTCCCTTTTAGGGAATAATCCATTAAGTCTTTTGACTCATAAGCGGCTTGACGTCTAGTCTTACCCGCATTTAATGCAGACTCGTAAGTCGCTAAACGGTTGGCATTTTCAAGCTTGTCGCTGGCATTGCGATACCTTTCTAGTAATGAAAGTCCACTTGTTGCAATTGATTTTAGATAATTGTCTGTTTCATTCTTAGTTAACCCTTTTTCACGTAACGCACGGCGTATTTGCTGCGCCGCTGCTTCGGGATCAGCTCCATGAACATAACCACCCTGGAACGCTGCACCTGAGAAAATCAAATCACGATAATTTTCATCTTCTTTAAATGCTTTGCGTATGCCTTTGATTGAATCAGTACCTAGCTTAAAGTCATCCTTGTTAATCATCCAGGCATGAGCCGCATCACGCACAAAGTTTTTAAAGATAAAATCAGGCGACAAGGTAATACCGGTTGTTAAAAAGCGTTTAGCCGCTCGGCCTACCCTGTTGAGTAATGCTCTGCTTCCTGCGTCGTTAACCGACATTAAGCCACGCAGCAATGCGGGGTCAGATACAACATAAGTTGTTGGCTTGCCATCACGCATCACTTTCACGCGCTGAATTTTATTTAGCTCAGCTTGCGATAATTCAGCAAATTCTGCTGAGTCAGTTGATGCCATAAATCCTGTGCCATCTAGGTTGTCGGATATTTCTATCATGGCTTTGTTTTTCAGTGACGCATCAATCATAGTCGCCTGGCGATGAATAATGTTTTCAAGCAAGTCCTTAGTAGACTGCTTACCGCCTTTCAACTCTTTGATTTTTGCAGACTGACCGGCTAAGCCTTTTTTAGTGAATGGCGCGACTACCATAGAGGCAATATCTTGCATTTCTGGATCTTGATCCATTTCACGGAAAAACGGCACATAGTATTCTTCGTCAAAGCTATCGCGTTGCGCCTGACTTAATAAGCCTGCTTCTTGAGCCATATCCAAAACAGCTGAGTTGATTTTGTTGTACTCAGTACGTACTGATTCAAACTCGGCTTCCTTGCCGTCAGCAAGGGCTAACAGCTCGTCAATATCAGCTTGGGTTAAGTTGTTTTCTCTGCCCTCGGCTTTTAGTTGTTTAGCACGATTAGCACCCATCCAGGCAAGCCAGTTATTGAGTTCACCCTCTGGTAGCGTTCCAAGCACTTCAAGTAATCCCTTGGTATTTTCTTTGCGCTGCACTACGCCATCTTTCCACACCGGGGCGCCATAATGGAATGTGCCATGCAATACATCGGCAAGACCAGACGCCAGGCGCGCAGACACGTAACCCATTTGATTTGGGTCCGTAATACCGGCTGCAATTTCGGCGTTTTTAATACCGCTTAGTCCGTCAAAAATACCCTCGTTCATGCGCTGCCAAAATGGTGCACTCTTTAAGGTGTCGGCAGTATTGTGGTAGTTCTGTTTTATTTTTTCGCTTACTGTTTCTTTGGTTTGTTCAGTTATTCCCAGTTTTTCTTTTGCTGTACGGGTGTCTGGTTCGTCGGCCGTTTTGCTAAAAACGAGATCGCTTGCTGTTTCTTTAGCGGAATTTGCTGACTCACCTTTGCTGTATGCCATGTCACTATTATTACTACTCGGTGTTACAGCGTTATCTTGCTCACGCTTAAAGCCTTTAGTGATGGCATTTATCATATCGAGCATATCATTTTTGGTAGACTGTTGCGTTAACACGCCGACCTGTTCAAGCTGCCTGCGTAACCAAGTGAGCAAGGCGTTCCACCATTGTTTTACACTGCCCGTTTCTGGTTGGTTTTGCACAAAATTGGCAAATACTTCTTCTGCTTTTATACGATCGCTAACGCCTGCGTAGTCTTTATCAATTTTATCCCAAATATCGGCAAAGTCTTTTTTGCCACGGCTGGCAAGAATTCTGTCAATAAATGATTGATATTTGTCACCGCCAATAGTGCCTTGCAAACCACCATGTGCTAATACCTCATGAGTGACTGTTTGCCTTAACTCTTCTGTGGTTGAATGGCTGTCGGCAATAATATAAGCAATATGGCGCTTTTCGTCATAGGCGCCATAAATTACGCCGTCACTTAAACTGCCACTTGGTAACTTTAGGTGTTGTTCAAAATCGGCAATGCTATTGATCACCTTTACTGTTATGCCACCACCACCATGCAGTTTTTTCATGGTATTGCTAACAACTCTGTCAACCATGTTACGGCTTAATGTACCTTTAATTTTTGATTTATTAGGTTTGTTATCTTTAGAAAAGAACTCAATACCTTTTTCGGTTTTCTTTGTATCAATCTTGTCGAATAGCTGTTGGTATGCTGAATCGATAGCGGCTTGTTCTGACTTGGTAGGGTATGGATAATCCGGCGTGTTTTCATCGGCTGTCATCCAGCCATCTTCCGGTACAACATTGGCTAAATAGTCATTTGCAAAACCTTTGCGGTCTAATTCGCTAATGATAAAGCTTTCAAACGATCTCGCGCCTAACTCAGCATCAGTTGACCAGTATGCTTTAGATCTGCGCTTATCCAATTCTTTGGAGCGCTTAACCATATCGCTTTTATGAATGGCAGCTTGTACCGTTTTAAAGGCTGCGAGCAATTCCTTGCGAACACCTTTGTTGGTAAGCTCGTATGGTCGTTCCGAAATGAATGAATCTGAATCGCCACGCTTTTTAGATAAGTAGTTATCTAATGCGTGATACCACTCATGCGCCAATGAGCCAGAACCGTTTTTCTTAGTTAGGTTGATCACCATTTTGCCACGTTCATAATGCGCAGCTGCAGGGTTAGTACCGCCAGAACCCCTCGCACCAAATGCAAGTCCAAGATCACCATTGAGTGAGATAGCTAATGGATCAACTCCAAGTAAATCAGCTAAGTCCATTAAGCCATCATATGCCTGGTTTAAATCCTTTTGACGTTTGCCTTGCTCAACCCAGTTGCCAAACTCGACACCGCGAAAACCAAATGCTTCTGCAAATATTTCAGGTGTAACATTGCCTGCAAATCTTTCAGGACCAATGCGAGCATTGTTTACCGCTCGGCGTTCGTTAGGTGTGCTTTTTATTTTGGCTAACTTAGCTTCAACATCCTGGCGATTATCTTTAAGGTATTCACGCGCATCACTAAATGTCTCAAAGTTTTGAATACGTAACACACCAGATGAACCTTTCCAGCCTAGGAATACTTGCTTAGTGTAGCGGTCTGAATAAACACTGACATTGCTTTGCTTGCCGGTTTTATCAGCAGACTGTTCTTTGCTAATTATTTTTTCTAATGCCGCTTCAACATCTGATAGTTTATCGCTCGAGTTATTGTAATCAGTGCGACCATTTCGAGTAATGAAATAAAATACTTTTTCAGGGTTGTATCTGATGCTATTGAACACGCCAAAACTTCCAGAGCGGATCCGGTAATCAGCAATAGATTTAAGGTTTGCCGTATCAGCTTTTGCCAATACCTTGGCGGTTCTAACGATTGCTTTCAGTTCACCAGACTTTAAGCTCATGCCTTTGGTGGTTTCATCTTTAGGCAATGCACCGCTTAACAGTGCGCGAGCAAAGCCTTTGAGCATATTAACGTTGTCACTCCAACGTTTAACCTTGTGATTAAGGCGAGGTTTTGCGGGGATTTCTGCGCGCATGGCAGCAATGAGGGCTAGTATTTCTTTATCTGCACCACCATCTTCAAGCGCTTTGTAATCTGGCTCTGGCCAAGACTTACTTAGTGGTAATTCAGAGGTATTGTGATCATCTTTAATTGCTTCATCAAAGCCGCCCCAAGTGTCCTTTTTGGCACCACCTAGCTTTTCGCCAAAGTCTGCAATTGGATCTAATGGCTTAGCATCAGCGTTGTTCTTATCGGCAACAACTTTGGCACTTGGTGTTACTTCTGGTGTTACTAAATCTGTAGCTTCCGCATCATCTTGGACGTTGCCGGCTTTCGGTTCAGTTCCCTTTTTGGGAACTTGATTGGACTCGGCCTGCAATTCATTAAATGCTGCTTCAACATCGTCCTGAATACTTTGTTCTAACGAGCCATCTTGTTTTACTTGTTTTGTTGGCGCTTTATCGGTTACATCAAACTCTTTTCTTAGTTCGTCATAAGCCATTCTGTTGATACTTTCTGGCGTATCATTATTAAATTTTTGATAGGTTTCAAATGATGACTCAGCAAGCGCTTTATCAATAGCAGGCTCATACGATTCATTGATTTTAGCTATAGCAGAGTCAAAGCCAGGAGATCCATTTTTAATGCCTTGCGATTTAGCTTCTGCTTGAACCCACTTTGTTTTAGACATGCGTAAAACCGCAGGCAAATTGGTTGTGTCATTACTATTTGTAATTGGTTTTTCAGGCAGCGCGTTAGTTTTTTGATTACTAACTTGTTGAGTATCAGCTTCTTTATTTGAGCTAGGAAACTCATTAGCCAAAGTAATAAGTTCTTTAATTGGTGCGTTAAGCCTGATCACCTTGATTGGTTCTTTGTTTTCACGCTTAGCTAACCATTGATGATGCCCGTCTAAAACATAGTTATCTGATGACACTAAGATTGAGCGGTCATTATCAGTAAAGCCCATAGCTTTTTTAACTTTTTCAGGAGAAAACTCGGTTTGCGTTGGCTTTAACGAATCGGCTTGAACTTCTTCTTTAGCATGTTCAATGCCACGAGCATTCATAAAGTTAACCATAGCTCCGCGATGTTCAGACTTAATCTGTGGCATTTCAGCACGAGGAATATTTAAGGTTCCCGTTTCAGGCGCAAAGGCTGTCCATTCTTTATCAATTTTATCGCCGGACAAGTCTGCTGCTGGTCCTGCCTCTACTGTCGGCTCTAATTCTGTGTCTGCTTTAGGTGTGGAATCATTAATTGTTGAAGCAGTATTAACATTATTACCCGCCTCTAATGCTTCAACTTGATTATCCATAGCAACATTATTATCAACAGCGGCATTGATAGGCTCTTGCTTCTGAATAGCGGACCAGCCGTAACCTTTAGGTAGCTTTACCGCTTCAATCGCTACACCATCACGTTTAGCCTGGCGCGCTTTCTTGCTGCTTAATGCTTCTTTAGCACTGCCGAACGGCAATCCATTACCTTTAACGGTTACGCCGCTTTGGTCATCAGCAAAGACAATGCCCTTGTCAGTAATCTGCTTTGGCTGTTTAGCGGTATAACGCCCTACAGTATCGGCAAACTCTTTAGCGGCTTGTTGTGACCGGTCATCAGTACCAAAAATGGTAGTAGACTGCGTTAATGGTGTTGGGTCTTGCGCTGCTGTCGCTTCACGAGCTTGTTGTGCTGCTAGGGTTTCACTGTCGATAGCGTTAGTGCCAAGCAATCCGGTTACTGCGCTACGGCCTTGGCTTTCAGGACCAAGCCACTCACCACCGACACGGTTATCCGTAAGGGCTCTAACATCATCAAGTGCTTGCGCCACTGGTGATACGTTTTGACCTGGTACAACGGGAAAGCTACGGCCACGAACTGCATTATCACGCGCAATAGCCTGATCACCATATGAACCTGTTTGCATTGTATCGCCCATGCCTGCGCGTCTTGCTGCGGCTGGTTGATCAAAGTTAACGCCGTTATCATTAAAGCCGTATGCTTGTGCGGCTTGTTGTTCATCAAAAATTGGCTGTTGTGGTGCTGGTCCTGGTGCGAGATCACCTCGACGGTTTTCTGCTTGCTGTGCCATTGCATCCATTGCACCGGCTAATGTTGGGTTTGAATCACGAATAGCATCAGCACTTGGGTTGGTTACTGGCTCTTTAGGTACACGATTAAGTAAACCACCGGTAAAGCCTGCACCCGCACCGAACGCGCCGCCCATAGCTGCATCGTTTAACGCTGCTTGTGCCACGTTAGCCATAGGATCACGGTTGTCAATGCGCGATACAGCATCATCAACACCATACTGACTTGTACCCGCTTGGACGGCTTCTGTTACACCCTCAGTCACGCCACCATAAACCGCACTACGAAATGCACCAGACTTAGCCAATCGCGCACCGGTTAGGGCTCGGCCGATAATTGGGTCGCCAATAGCGGAAGCGGCAAAGTTAGCCAGTAACACTTTAGGATCTGCGCGCACTTCACTTGCTACCTGCTCTGCAAGTTGCGCCTTGGCTGTATTCCACTTATCAATATCGCTTGCTTGTGGCTGTGCTTGGTCCACTTCTAAGAATTTTTGAGCAAACACGGACGAGTCAGCCAGTAAGCTGTCAGGGATCTGCATGACTTCGCCGCGCGCTTGTTCCATCGCTTGACCGGTAGCGGCTGCGCCACCAGTACCACCCATACTTACCGCCTGGGCGACTTTGGCACCTTTAGCGCCTAGGCTTGCTGCTTTTGTCGCTGCACCCGCGATCCCCGCGCCAGGAATAGCCGTTGGGACAAACTGACCGGCAACGTTCGCCATACCAAGTAACCAGGTATCTAAATCCGTTGCGCCCTCACCTAATGCAATATCACCGTTTTCGTCATTGGTAAAAATGCTCTTGCTCATGGCATCCTGGCCACGTTGCGACATTTGTTGGTATTGGTCATCAGCCAGGCCGTAAAACGACTTAGCCATGCTCGATGCACCAAAGAAATCAAAAATACCACCCAGGCCAGAAGCCGCACCCGCTTGAACGCTATCTACCACATCGCCAAAGCGACCTTGTTCTTGTGTTGGTGCTGTTTTGGCTGCGCCTGTGGCGTACTTGCTTGGGTCGAAATCGATTAGAGACATTTAAAAACTCCAAAAAAAAGCCCGTCACATGGGACGGGCGAAATTGCCTTGGGAGAAAACTAATAGGTGGGTAACGCTGCTGCACCGTAAGCGGATTGAATGCCGCTTTGCTTTAACTGTTCTTGGCGCTTTATTTGTTCAGGACTGAGCAAGCCAACTGGCTTATTAGTTTGCCCTCGGTCATTTAACAGGTATTCAAGTGCTGCATCTTTGCCGGTTAACTGGTTGTAGTTCGCATCTGTCGCGCCTGGCTTTTGCTCACCGCCGCCACGGATCTTATTAACAAAGCTGCTAATATCAGGCATTTGTGTTGTTGGCTCTGCAGTGATGGCTGCTGGTACTGTTGCGGCTGGCGCTTCTTGCTTGCTTGGTAGGTAGGTAGAGAACCCGTATTTGTTTACTAGGCTTTCATCAAGACCTGAGCGCTGCACCAGTTCAGCCGCGCTAGTCGTGTACATGCTGCGTAGCTCAGCCATTGCCGCACGGTAGCCCTCTTGGTCCGTTACCATCTTGGTCATTGGGTCAACAAACATTTCTTTGATCTGCGCTTCTTTATCAGCACGGATCTTGTCTAGTCGCTCAATGCCTGACGACAATGCATTAACAGCTTCACGCTCACCTGCGCGCGCATTCGCATCTTTTTGACTTCGAGTCGCCGCTTCATAACGCTTAACAGTGTCTTTGTAGCGTTCGTCGTCTTTGGCTTGCCCGTCTTTGTAGCGTTGATCTTCCTTTTTAACACGAGCATTGTATCGAGCATCTTCAACGGCCCAACGCTTTTCCATGCTAGCCTGGCGCATACGTTCGCGTTCTTCATCGCTTAGCATTTGAACGTAAGCGTTCATGTTTCGGCCAACGGCTTGGCCTGCTTCAACTAAGCCCCTGCCTAAACCAGCTAATAGTGACATTAGACACCTCCACTTTGAATGCGTGACAACAAGCCTTGTGCCTGGTTAGGCGCTTGTTGCTGCGGCTGCGCTGCTGACTTCTTAACAATACCGAGCTCCTCACCCTCTTTTTCAGCCTGTTCAACAGAAAGCTTTAGCTCGTTAGGGTCAAGTTCACCCATACTTTCTTTCGCAGACAAATAGTTGGTGTAGGCTTTGCTCAATGTTCTATCAATGAAGTCGTCGTTTATTTCATCTTCTGATAGCGCGCCGGCGTCAACGGCTGACTGGGTTAGTTCCATGAAAATTTCTTGTGCCAAAATCAGTTTAATGTCATCACTAAACTGCATTTTCTTTGACACGATTAGCAGAACGGTAGCAATTGCGCCGCCGATGCCATCAGCCACATTTTCAGTTTGCAGGACCATTTTAGCGATTTCATCACCGGTTTTGCCCTCACCATGAATAACTTGCAATGACAAATCTAACGCCTGCGCAAGCTCAGCTTCTTCCTGTTCGGTCAGTTCTTCGCTTTCTAATTCCTGGTCCTGGGGTTGTTTCAATTTAGCATCCATCGTTTAGCCCACCGTTTTAGCTAGTTGATCTAGGGTTGTCGGCTGGCTAACTTGCGAGCCATACGGAGTTACACTAGACATAGGCGCAAGCTGAATTTTGTTAAGCAGACCGCCAACGTTAAGTGATTGACCCTCACCCTCGCCATCTACACCCCAATAAGTCATACGCTTACGTGCTTCTTTTTCAGCATCTTCGGCGGCTTTGCCTTGCATCGCATTACCAATGAGTGACGTACCAGCCTGAATACCTGCACTGTAAAGTAAGCCCTCTGCTGCTGTCATGCCTCCCGCTGCGGTTGCGCCTGCTGCGGTCCCTGCAGTTGTCACACCAGCCATGGAACCAACACCCGCTGTACCAAGTTCTGCCGCACCTAAGCCTGCTGCCTCTGATAGTGCAACACCGTTACCTGCACCCCAAACACCGCCGCCAATCTCTGCCGCTGCTGTGCCTGCGGTCGCTGCGGTTGTCGCTCCTGTTGTTGCTGCCGTAGTGGCTCCTGTCGCCGCCGTTGTCGCGCCCGTTGTCGCCGCTGTAGTGCCTGCGCCAATTGTACCGGCTGCTGTTCCTGCCGCTGCCGCCCCCGCACCTACCGCGCCCGTCCAGCCACCTGCAATTGCTGACCCCGCCGCCGCAAAGTTACCGCCTGCAATCGCAGACCCCGCACCAGTAACACCGCCCCATGCTGAACTCATTCCGGCTGCTGCCGTGCCTCCCGATCCCATCGAGATCAGTGCTGCACCTCCAAAATAGATAAGCACTGCGGCTGCAACAACTTTAAATACTGGGCTGGCCTCAATCTTTTCTCGGATCTTTTTGGTTTTTTCGTGGACCCACTTAAATACTGGATCGAGTTTGCCAGTAATTTTGCTTGCAAACTTTCGTACCTTTTTAAACGCTTTGCCAACTGCACTCATATTTATACCCCGTCACCAATAATGTTTACAAACAAACCACCGGCATGACTGAACCCATGTTTTTTATACAGTTCACCTAGTCTGCCATCGTGATCCATGCCTGAACTAATTCCTAGCATGATGCTCTTAACCTTGTTAAAGCCCTTGGCCCATCGCAAGAAACGGCGCAATAACCAAACCGCTTGTTCTGCGTGTTCTTTGTTTACACAAAACACCAAATCTGTCGCGTAGCATTCGCGACTAAAAAAATGTTCTTCTTGGATACCCAAGATAAACCCGACCACTTTACCGTCTACTTCGGCAACAAATGCACACATATTGCGGTCTGAAATACAACGACGAATAGAATAGCTCGCCTTGTAGTCGTCCATATCAACCGGATAGCTAGGCGAGTTTTTTAACGTCTCGCGTCCAATATCTAGCATTACTGCTATATCGCTATGTGTTGCGTTCCTAATCATTGAAACCTACTTTTGCTTTTGGCCTGGCTTGTAAGTACCACCGCCGCCGGAAGATCCGCCGCCTGACGAACCACTATTCCCAGTACCAGTAACGCTGGTGCCTGGTGTTGTTGTTGGTGTATAAGGGATTTGAGGCAAATTCGGGTTGCGAATGCCTGTGGCTGGACCAGTGTTTGTGCCAGTTGCAGTGCCAGGCGCAGGCGCAGGGATAGCACCATACAAAATGCCGAGCATGTTAGTTTGCATATTAAGCGAGTTCATGATCTCGGTAACTGCTGCCGCTTGCTGTTCTTTGGTCATGTTGGCGTTGTTCATCGCCAAACCAATTGCATTAAGCGCGGCGTTCGTGGCATCACCAATGCTGTTACCATACTGGATCTGCATATCATGGCTTAATTCCATTTGGCGCAATGACACTTGCGAATCGATTTGAGCGGTTAATTCTTTCCATCGCTGATCGTTCTGTAAATCATTTAGTTCAACCTGGTACTTGTTTAGGATGGCGTCGCGCTCAGCCTGAATGCTGGCGCTCTTTTCCATTTGGATAAGCTGCAATTCTTGCTGCTTATCCAACGTACCAAGCTGCTGCCTGTATTGGAGATCTGCAAGCTGCGTTTGAAAGTCTCTGTTAACGTTATTCTCACCAGTTTGCCAAGACTGCTGCGCGTTAAGCTCTTGAAGTCTTTGTGCGCCTTGCGCATCAAGTGTTCCAAGTGATTGTTTGTACTTGAGATCTTCAAGTTCTGCTTGTTGGATTCTATCAAGCCCTTTTTCTTGGCTCTGCCAAGACTGCTGCGCGTTAAGCTCTTGAAGTCTTTGGGCGCCCTCAGCATCAAGCGTTCCAAGAGATTGTTTGTACTTGAGATCTTCAAGTTCTGCTTGTTGGATTCTATCAAGCCCTTTTTCTTGGCTCTGCCATTGCATTTGATTATTTTGCAAGGCGTTATTAATAAATCCCTGCTTATCTGCCATCGACGCTTCATGTGTGCGATTAGCATTATCTTGATCATTGGTAAATTGTTGTTGCCATCCTAGAGTTTGCGCTTGACCATAGGTTTGCGCGTCTTGTTGAGCAATAGGTAAAGCTTTATCTATCATTGATGACAAAGCCGTTTCATTGCCAATTGAACTAGACTGCAGCCCTCTAGATGCGCTATAAGCTTGCGCATTAGCGATGACCTTTTTCATCATATCGCTGTTTGGATTAAGCAAACCAGTGATCTGATTTTGCACCAAAGAATCATTGTTAGGCGTGTAATCATAACTATTATTCGTTTGCGTTCCAGTGTACCCGTCAGATGAATAGTTATTCCCTACAAAACTAGAAGTAGGAACGTTCATCTTAGGCGCATTAGCTAGCGCCTCACCAGTTACGGAGTTGTACTGTGCATTCTGATAACTAGAAGTAGGAACGTTCATCTTAGGCGCATTAGCTAGCGCCTCACCAGTTACGGAGTTGTACTGTGCATTCTGATAATTGTTTTGGGCCGCATTCATAGGCGGCACTAAATAATCACTATTAGTATTACCTTGATTACTTTGATTAGTTGATTTTGGTGGAGTTGTCGCACTATTTTCATTACCGCCGGTATAGGTTGTGCCAGGCTTAGGCGGCATTCGACCAGGTTGCTGTTGTGATACTTGCTGCGGCGCTTTAGCCTGTGCATCAGTTGTGCCGCTATTGGTTCCGTTGCTTGTGCCATTAAAGCCAAAGCCAGGCTGATCTGCATTGCCGTTATACGTGGCTTTCTGCCCTGCATACTGATTATTCAAGCCATCCTTGCCATTGGTCGCTTTACTTAACAAACCTAGCTGCGCATCACTGCCAGTTGCACTAACAGGGTAAACCGTCTTGTTGGTAGATTTCTGCGGCGCAGGCAAAGGCGTATCCAAAGCAGCGCTTTGAACAGGGGTAATTTGTTGCATGGTAAATAAACTCCTAATTAGAGTTTGAAAGTTGTCAGTTAAGTGATTTGGAGAAAAGTAACGCAGGAAAGGGTAAAACGCCTACTATGTAGAAATAATAAACGTTTTAAGGCAAATTGCAATAAAGTGATTAAGTAAAACCTTTATAAGTCCAGCTATCAGGTCTATAGTCATAAACCCTTGCTTCGCCTATTTGAGTTATGCCGTCATTATCGTAAATCGGCGTTAGGTCGTTATTCATTAATGGTTTCTTGTCAAAAAAGCATTTAGCAATCTTATCTCCATAAGAAACAAACATATCTGATAAAGATCCCCTGAAATTATTAGACTGCTTTTTATCAGCGTTCCCCCCAAACACAAAAGTCGCATTTGGTTCAACAGAATTTCCAACAGATAGGGCGCTGTATCCGCTAGTAAAATAAGCGGGGTCATTTCTATACTTTAATAGAACCAGCAAGTAATATTTACCATTACGGCGGTAAAAATTAAACACCCACGTTGCCGGTTGTATTTTGTAAGATAGAAAACACTCAGTTTTTACCCCTCCCAAGATAACTGTTATCGAACGGTAATCCGAAGTATTAACGGAGACAATAAGACTAGAGCCATCACCGTGTGGACCTGTTTTGTATGTGTTTTTTTCGCTTTGACTAAACAGTATCACCTCGCCTTTGCTTGCCTTGTAGTCGATAGATCTAATATCGAAGCTTACATATAAATCATCATCCTGGCCTTTCCAAATGTTTTTACCAAAATCAATCTTGCTGCCGTACCCTGAAAGTGAATATTCCCACCTACCACCTGGAGGATCTGGCACAACTACTGGCGGGATAGGATCCGGCGGTTTATAACCTGTGTCTTTGTAGCGGTAAACAACTTGAAAGCGGTTATCGACGCGCATACCTGAACTGACTAATTCAAGCCCTGTTACCGGTGTAACGCCGTCACCAAGGAATATTGATTCAGGGTATTCTGTTTGCCAACGGTCCCGCTGTATACGCATGTAAATATTATTACTTCGAGTGTAAAATATCATGGCGTCAGAGTCGGGATCTGATGTGTTGCTAATAATATCAAAACCCGCTTCCAAGTTGGTACCAGTAGAGATAAGCGCCACCGTTTGCGCCTCAAGTGTTGGGTCATACCAAAACAGGTAAAGATTATTACCCACTTGATAGAACACCATTGCGCGGCCTAACTGGTCAAAGGTGAGGCCAATATCTGATATTTCACCAGATTCTTGAAACAGTACAGTAGCACTATCCCAACCATTGCCAATCGCACCAACAAGTAAAACATCTGCGCCGGACTGATATATAGCCCAATAGCGGCTGTTTAGTTTCGATTTACTATCACCGATTAGCTCAGGCCCTAGTGACAAACTAGATTTAGCCGTTGGTTTATTGGGCTTGGCAAAGCCTACCATTGGATAGGCGGCTATATCTTGGCGTTCTGACCAGTTGGGTGAGTTTGGGATCATGATTCGTCTCGTTCAAATTTTCTGACGAAGTTTAATTCCATTATATCGTTACTTGTTTTGCTTAAAGCTGGCTCAAATAACCACTTATACCCAACACCATTAGGTCCAATAGGTAGCTGCAGAGTATGTATGTCACTGTAGTTAGCAGTATCTACAGGGAATGTAACTTTATAGTTTATTCCACCGTAGTTAGGTAATGTTGATTTGGTTGTGGATACATTATAAAAACCTCCACGCTCTACACCACCAGATGTGTTATCACCTGCAACACCAAATACAACACCTGCACCAGTCCTAAAACTCATCCAACTGTAACCTGTGTTGAAATCAAGCGCAAAATCATCAAAAGTATTTAAATATGAGTTACCAAATCTACCAGTGATAGTCGTAAACTCTCCTGTTTTAAACTCCACAGACGATACAGCGTCAACGGTAAACGGCACTGTAATTTTAAGTGTATGCGTAACAACTAGCTGCTCCGATGCACTAACAGATATGGTTGTTGGGTTGCCGCTAGAGTCCCTTATTAATGCCCTTGTCACAATAGGTTGGCTAGGGTTTGAGTTCCCCCCATTAGCTAGGCCAACTTCGGATATATTCCCAACAACATCCCCAGCAGCAAACCTAAAAACGTGTTCTAGCTCATAAATTACGTTGTCACCGCTTCTGTATCCATACTTTGGATCTCTTATGTCGTGTGGATACTTAGCGGCTAATGGTGATTGAAGCGACGTATCAGATGCAGTAACTGCCGAAGTCCCTGAACCTACAACACACGCCATATTGTATAGCGGCGAAGAATCATGGCTATTCATCATCAGCAGCCACGAGTCAAGAAGCATATTCCCTTGGTTATTAGTGCGCTCATTCATGTTTGCATCAAACACTTGGACTTTAAATGTCCCCTTACTTTTTATTGCGCTACTGTGCATATATTACTCCGTGCGATAATGTTGGTATGCTAGATTTTCCAGCATCGATTACTGATGAATTTACAACTACTCTAAGTATTTTCCCTGATGGAATGCTAGGGACGGAAGATTTGCCTGCGTCCATTTGATTTTCATTTGTAATTAACCCTTTGATTACTCCACCTGCAATAGTAGGAATTGAAGTTTTTGCGATATCTGGGTTTACAGACAATTCATTCAAGACAGAGCGAATACTCCCAGCATGAAGCATTGCCAATGTAGACTTTGCTGATTCATCAATATCATCAATTATTTTAACTACCGTCAAAATACTGCCGCTAGCTATTGCCGGTATATGCGAAAACCCTTTATCACCAGCTTGGCTTTCATACAACCCACTCACCAAAGCTTTGCTAACCCAATAATTAACCTTTCGCCTTGTCGAGCCAGCTATGACAGCAAGTAACGTTTGCGCTTGTGAGGCCATAGCTACCCCGTTACATCAACGTCGCTAACATACACATCACCCATCAACAGCCAGTGCGTGTTGCTGATAGCTAATAGTGCGATAGTTGAATGCTTGCCATAGGCGCGCAATAAGCCTGGACTATCAATCGTAATGCCTAGGTTTTCATCAGGCGCTAGCCATAACTCTGCATCTGAGTTGTTAGTAAAATAAACCATTGAGCCAGGTATCGCGGTTAAATCACCGTCAACCGTGCGCAAGCCGCTACCAACCGAGACAATGATTTTACTTTCTGCATCCGTTGGATTTTCAGGCATGACATAGCTCATGGTGAAGAACTGGCCATGATTATCAGCGTTAATTGCCAGTGCATTAGCCGTTTCATCAATAATGGTAATGTCGTTTTGTGCCTGGCCAAGCAAGATGTTCTTGTCTAGCAGATCAACATCGCCGTCTTTGTTAATGTAAATCAGCTTATTGGCATAAGATTGTTCGGCTATTTCAGTGTTACCGGTGAAATTTTCCGGTAGCTTAATCACAAAGCCGTTAATCTTAGCGGTGATTTCTTGTAAGTTTGCCGAGATCCCGCCCATTTTTGTATTCATTGGTTGCGCGCGAATAGTCGTGCGCATTACAAATGGTGACGTATCTTGCCAGTGCGTTAATGCTGTCATTGATAAACCTTATCGTCTGCGGCTGAGCGGTTTTGAATGGATAAATAGCGTTGAGATAATGTGCGGCGGCATCTTGCTTGATGTGTTACTGAGGTAAAGCGCTATTGTGCGACTCACGCCAGCAATGTACATATCGGCCCAACTGATAGAGCTACCGCCCCAAACAGCATCATCCCATTCGGATAAGTCCCACTTAGAGCCTGCGCCAATTAACAGTTCGTCATCTGGCAGATCAGGATCCATGTAGTCCAGGTATGCGATGGCGTTCAGCAATACTTCGGTCACGCTGTCACACTCAACAACGAGTTTGTGCCATTTCTTTTTCGTTTCAGGACTGCCAAAGCTCATGAAGCCGGTAAGCAAATAGCTTTCATATTCCAAGCCGTCAAAGCTAAAACCTTTATCCAGGTGATACACGTAGCCATCACTTGAGCCTGCATAAACCGACTCAATACCGCTTTCGTTTTCTGATGTATACGCGCACACAATTGGCACACCGTAGTTAACCTGGCTAAATTGTGGCGCGCCGTTTGCGTCGAACGTTGAAAATAGCGCAGAACCATCCTCAAAGAATAAGCGGTATTGGTTTTTAGTCTTAACCGTAGCACTGCACACTTCACGGCCAGCGTACTGGTCAATAAGCGGTTGCACCTTTTGGCTAATAGCTGATTGAGCAAAGTCACCAAACTGCTGAACACGGCTTAACATCGTCAAGCCTCGGTCGTCCAGGAACAGTAGTTCACTCAGGTTTTGCGCGGTCCGTTTACGCATCCCCACTTTAGTGCTTAGGCTTTTTAGCTGAAAGTCGGCGCTACTTGTACCGTACAGCATGTAAGTGCGGTTCTTACAACCAATCACACACGTACTATCGGCCTGCACTTGCATTTCGGTTATGTCATCAGATACCGCAATTTCGCCGCCGCCCTCGACAGGACTAAACGACGTCGGATCGCCTATTTTGCTAAACACAAATGAGCCGCCGCCATACGACAACAGTAATACCTGTGACGGCAATATCTCTAAGTTTGTCGGCGCATCGGGTGTAATAGGACCAACAATTTGCGTGTAAGTCGTGCCGTCAAATCTGAAAGCCGGATTGTTACCATCAACACCGATAACTTCAAGTGTTGCCGTGCTGCCGGTAAAGTTTGCGGGTTTGACAATAAGCTGACCATCAGGCAATAACGCTGGTGTAGTAACCAACTGCCAGCCAGCACCGCTCGAACGATAGAGGTTGGCAGCGTTGCCGCTAACATCGTTTCGCATTGCATAGACAATTCCCGCGAACGTGAACACGCCCAGGACCTTGCCGCTTCCTGGTACTTGTAATATAGCTGCTCGTCTGGCTTCAACTTCCACATCGAGCGCCGCCAATGCTGCTTCATCTGTCTCGAATGGGTAGCCAGGCAGATCCACGATGCGCGTATCTGCTGGTGAAAGTTGACCATCATATCGTTCAAAACCAGTAACGCGCTGATAGCGACCAATAGTATTGATTTCATAATTGACTAGCTCCTTACATTCCCCAGGGCTAAGCTTTGAATCGGCATCAGCCAGGTTCAAGCCGCCTCTGAGGTCAATTTGCGCGGGAGTAAATGACATTAGATTAACCCTCTAATATCGAACCCCATGATGGGTAGTTGCGAGTTACAGAGATCTGTTAGTCGCGTTTCGTAGCGCGCGCTTGCCATTTGGTATAGCTGCATATCTTCTTCAAAAGTCGCGTAATACATCAATGCTTTCTGCACAATACAGTCATGGTATTTAGCAGGGATAAGGCTTACATCGCTGTCATTACTTAGCGCGGTGGGCTCGGTGTAGTAATTCACTTTTATCGCCATATCCGATTCAGGTACGGGGTAAAGGTAAATGTTACCGGTGGGGTCCACTGATAAGATGCGAGGCCAGCCAAGATCCTGGTTGCGTTGGTCAAAGTCGCCTAGCCAATCTTGCCAAGGCACACTAATGACCTGCTCGTTATCGACGAACACGCTATCAATCACATTTAGGTTAGTGATGTTAAGTGCTGCACCACTGTAAACCTGCTGACCAGCCGTTAGAGTTGCGTTTGCTCGACGCCATAGAAACTGCCATTCATTCTTCAGCGCCTGAATATCCATATCTGCATCAATTACCCACGACACAAGTTTGGCCAAAACACCGCTTTGGTTACTGGTTGTCGTTGGGCTCTTGCCAGAAATACCCGACTGTTCATGCACTCGCTTACACAACTCTAAAAAAGTCATCTTACACCGCCTTATTCAAAGTGCTTTTCAACAACCTGGAACGGCCAGCGCTTCGACTTGGTTTCTTTCAGTGACTTCATTTTTGTTGCGGGGTCTGTCACTGTGGTGTATTTGGTTTCGATAGCGTTTTGCAGTACATCGTATACGCCTGCAGGCACCTTGGCTTCAACGCCTTTCATTACCTGGTGCATCACGCCATTAACGCCAACTTGCACAAAGTTATCGCTTTTTTCATCACCGTCGTCGTTAATCACAATCGTGACAGCTTTTAACACTTTAGCTTTTGGTTCTGTACCACTGCCGCCGCCTTGCAAACTTACATCACCACTTTTAGATTGAGGTTCAGTGTCAGATCCACCGCCATCAGTCGTGTCGCCAGTATCATAAATGCCAGGTTCAGCTTGGTTTAATTGCACAATCAATTCAGCGCGATCATCTTCTAAGTGTGATAAATCAATACCTAGCTCTTTTTTTGCGTAGTTAATCATGGTCTTGGTTGCGGTCTTGCTCGAAAACTTAGACATTGTTTTTTCTCCAAAAAAAAAGGCCCCAAACGGGGCCTTATTGATTGCTACAAGTAGCGGTTAAGTTGGGTCAACTTCTGCAGCGACTTCGCCGCGAACTAACCATGCGTCATTCAAGATGACTGCGGTGTACCAGGTTTTCCAAGCAACAGAGCCAGACTGACCTAGTTCATCGCCGTGCGATGGGGTACCAGGTTGACGGACCATTGGCTTAATCGCGCCGCCGGCTGCTTTAGAGCCTTTCAGTGCGATACAACCAAACGATTTCGCAGCCATAAACAGCACTGGGTAAACGTCTGCTTTAGTACCAGTGGTAGACACTGCAGTAGTGCCAGCAGTACCGCCCACATCTGCCCAAGCATTAAATAGCGGTGATGCGATGTAACGAACATCTTCAACGCTACCGATTTCTTCGGCACAGATAACCTGGCGGCTACCGTACTTTGCAACAGGCACAAAGTTAGGCATCTTGCGAACGCTCGATACAATGTCAGTGTGACAAACAGCAACGAACGCAGCTTCAATCGCTTGAGTGCTTACCTGCGTACTTGCAGACAGCACAGAAGTGATGCGTTTACCGCGCTGCGCCATTAGCGAACGAACCGCTAAACGTTGCACACGGATATTAAGCGGCGTGTTCACACCGGCGCGCGCAGTACCGTTTGCGTAGATCACGTTAGTACCAGCAATTAACTTGCCGTGCGTGACCAACTCAATGGTTTCTGCCGCTTGTTCGCCAGCCATCATCGACATATCAGAACCCACAGGATCTTCATGCAGATCGGCTACCTTGTCGGTTAGCTCCATCCAGGCACCGTACTGCGCCAACGTTGCCGGTACATCTTCGTATCGGAAGTTGGTTGCGGCAGGGCGAACGCCCTCGGCAATCGGTGTTAGCGCCGCACCTAATGGCACAGGACGACGGAACTTAATCACTTCACCGGTGTTGCGTGGCATAGGTTTGTGATCACCAAGCTTATTAAGAACCAAAATAGGTTCAGCGTGTTCAAGCATTTTCTTTTCAGCGTGTACGCCAATGCGCACGCCAATATCACCATAGTTGTTAGACATGGTTTGACTCCTTTATGAGCTAGTTATTTGATTAAATAAGGCGATTGGATCAACGTCATCAGAGTCGCCATGCGCTTTACCTGCGCCCTTGCGCGGGATTTCGGCATAGTCTGATAACGAGCCTTTACCCTTTTGGCCTTGAGCTGCAGGCTTCTGCGGGTGTTGAGTTTTGAACAGCGTTAGCAGTGCAATGTTGTCGTCTGCCAAATCACTCTTTGCCATTTCACGAACGGATGGCGGCTGCGTAGCTAACCATTGCGTCAGTTGTGGTGAAGATGCGATCTGCAGATAATCGGGATGCACACGCTCTAGGCGCTGGAACTGAGATTGAATAAACTCTTGTTCCTGCTTTTGCGCTTCACGTTGCTCTAGCTCACGGACTGGCTTTAACTTTTCTTCAAAAGTGTTTGTTGCCCGTTGAACTTCACTGCGAATGAGGTGGGCGATTTCAGGCCATTCGGCTTCAACCTCGGAAAAATCTTTTCCTTTCAGGTCGTCGGCTGTTGGCAATCCATGCTTACTATTCGCGTCACCACCGTTTTCAGTTTCATTGCGCTTTAATCCGGCTTGCACTTCATTGAGCTTTTTGGTCAATGCAGATACACGGCCTGAATTGGCGCGATGGTCTTGCTCTAACTGTTGGTGATTTTGTTGGAGTTGTTGATATTGGGTCCGTAAGTGTTCAGGTGCAGCAGCCCAGGGATCCTCGTCTGCGCTTGACGATTTACTTGCTGGTTTGTCCGGTGCTTCTTCATCACTTTCGTTGTCGCCATCTTCAACGCCATGATCCAATTCATCTAATTCATCACTATTCGAGTCGTCAGAGTCGTTTGCGATTTCGTTAAATAAATTGATTGCTTCATCGTCGTAACTCTCGTCACTTTGATGTTGCTCATTGCTTGGGTTTTCCATAGTTGAGTGCCTCTTGCAGTCATAAAAAAACCCACTGCAATGAGTGGGTTCGTTAAAATTAGGTACAAAAAAACCGCCCTTATTGGCGGCTATTCATCATCTGGCGCATTGCCAGGCTTTAATAATCTTGGGTACGAGTTCAATATCTCGTCAATCATTGCGACACGGCCACGATACTTAGCGGTTTCAACCTGGTCCCTGTCCATCGCTAATGCTTCTAGGTATTCAGCCCTGTCTTTTAGTAGCTGCTTTTTAACTGCGGCCCAGGTATCACTTGTTACACTAAACATTATTCAAGACCGTAGTTAGCGGTAAGACCGGCTTGCTTCTTCATATTAAATTCAGCCATAAACTTGTCCCACTCAAGCTGCGCGCGGTTCTTGACCTTTTCTAGCTCAACGAGCATTTTCTCATTGCTGATCTTCTCGTTCTGCGCCAACTTCATGATCTCGATGCGCTCTTGGCGTTCTGAGTTCTGCATATCCGCTGCAATCTGTTGCGCTTTAATCTCAAAGTTAGCTTGCATTTCTGCTTGTTTAAGCGCGGCTTTCGCTTGTTCAAGCTGCATTTCAAACTCATGCTTTTGCTGTGCGGCTTGTTGGCGCATGGTTTCAATTTGGATGGCGGGATCTTGCGGCTGGTTCTGGCTTTGTTCTTCCATTTCCTTTTGATACTTCTCTAACTCGTCGTCAGTCGGCACGATAGACTTAGGCAAGCCCTGAGTGTTGATAAACTCTTTGAGTAGTTGAACGGCTTTAAGCTTCATCACCGGCGCAAATACCGGACTGTTACCCGCGATATTGATAAAATTAATTAACGCCTGGCCAACTTGCTCTTTAACCAATAACGCAGAAGTGCCGCGCGCATCGACCTGATAATCGCCTTTAACGTCGTTATCGTCGCTGTGCATCATATTGAAGTGGTAGAAATCTTTGATTAGCGGTTCAGTGATGAAGTCATCCCACTGCTTAACCTGGTTGCGACGTACTGTGTTTGCTGCATTCATCAGCATCGACATACCGCCAAGCGTTTGCGTTGCCTGGCCTTGTTCGCCTTGCTGTATCATTGGCACACCTGATACTTCATCGAACAATACGCGAGCCGTGTTATAAATCATGCTCAGTTCATTAATATGGCTGTTAAATTCAAATGTCGTGAACGCCTGCTTAATGTCTTGTGTGGTTCCCTCAACATTCCAAAACTTGCGCGGTTTTAGGTTCCAGTTACCGTCTTGCGGTGACACGAGCTTCTTGTTAACACCAATCTGCGGCCCACTGGTAATCGCGCCGTTGTCTAAAATCATGCGCCAGGTTGAATTGATAATCGCCTGTTCGTCACGCACCATGCGCGGTACGCCATAGCCAAAAATGCTTGAGTCGTCTAATTCCCAATTGTAGACGCGATACGGCATCGCTTCGGTGTAGTCCATTAACGCTAACCGTGCGCCCATTACTACACCACCGCAATAAAACACGACGGCTTCATATTCATCAACATAGGTTTCATCGTTCGGGTCGATAACTTCAATCACCTCAAGCTGCTCTAATACTTCGGCAGGTATTGGGCCGTGATATTCCCATGTTTCATAGCGCGTATCGTTCAGCGTGTCAGACAATCCAGCCATGATGCGAATATCATCAACGTATGAGCTATGGTGCTGTGTCTGTGTTGACGTCATTTTAAGAACCTTGTTAATACGGTCCTGTTTAAATCCTTTCTTGCGCGCTAGCCCTCTAAGCTGCTTTTTGCTCAGGTAGCGGCGTTCAAATACAAATTCAGCTTCTTCAATCGACGACGCCGACATATCAGGGTAAAAGTCCCAAGGGCGCACTACTTCGCAGCCAGGCTCAAACGTCTGCTTGATAACCGTAATAAACTCGCCGGTTTGTTTGTCCTGGATATACGCTCTATCAGTCTTACCCAATACAACCGGACCTTTGATTACACCGGTACCCACAACACATGCATCGTGAATAATGTCGCGGCATTTGGCGTTGTATTTGGTTTCGACAAGCTGATCTTCAATGAGCGTTTCCATTTTTAAGCAAGCGGCTTTGGCTTGCTCTTGCACTCTATCAGCCACATCAGCGTTCGTTACCGGTGTGCCATCTTCGTGCTGAAACGCTGTATCACCCAACTTAAACTCTGTCTCTTTGTCGTTTAGCATATCGACAATGCTAGGCTTGGGCGTGGCCTTAATACCCCAGTTTTTATCGTCATTGGGAAATAGCAGATCAACTAACTGCGCTTCACCGGCATTGGTTTTAGCGCGAGTCAGCTTAATGAATACCTTGGCTGTCTCGTTGGCTTCCATCGCTGCCAACGTCTTTTCATCATACATGCCGTGGTAATTGCGCAGATCTTCAATCATGCGCGTATCGATGGTGTTTCTATCAGCAATGGTTTCGCTTAACTTGCGCTCAAGATCCAGCGCTAAAACATCGAGCTTATCGCCTGGGTCATACTCATGCTCGTATTCTTTGGTCTTTGCGTTTGCCATCGTGATTAATATCCCGTTAGTGTGTCAGCAGCAGCGGTTTGTGCGGCTGTCTGCCTAATTTTTTCAGTTGATGCGTAATCGATTTCGCCTTGCGCGCCCTGGCACAAGTATTGAAGTGCATCGTGTGGATGCGAAAACTTGTTTTTATCTGCAACACTGGTGTACCTGGCATCACCAGACACTTGAATGCGCCGCAATTGATAGCCGCCATTGAACCCTTTGCGCAGCGTTTTGCACTGTGCGCCCATCAGGAACGCGACAACCTTGTCGATTTTCCCTTTCAAGAAGAACCGCACCGACTCCCATCGATTATCTGGTTTGTTGCTGGTTGTGCCGTAAGCCGTGATCCCGTATTCCATGTTGAGAATTTCAATAGGGCTGTTCTCGTCATTGCCTGACTTAGCAATACCAGACGGATCGCAGTACGCTTCATAATCCGACTTGTTAAAATCGGGGTAATCTCTGCGTAGCACTGGCATCAACTCGTCCATGAATGAGCGGATACCCATGTTCTCGCTGATAAACTCACGAATGATGCGCAATTGGCCCTGTGGTGTTAACTGACCAATAATGCAAGCGGGAGTACGACCGAAGTCGAACCCCATTAATATTTTTCCGTGCTTCTTGATTGGCAGTAGGTTTAACGACGTTGTATGTAAAACATCGTTCCACTGCCCCTTGTAGATCGGCATACCGGTTGAAACAGTGCCGTAATCGTTGGCCAGGTTGACCCTGATCCAATCATCATCCTTACCTTGTACCTGTTTGATGTAATAGCCATCAGGTAGGTTCGCCAGGTTTTCAGCATCTTGATTAGCGCGCCACTCGATAATCCGCTCGTCGCCAATCATCTTAACAACTTCAATCACGCCGCCAGGTTGACGCAAAAAGGTCCAACCATCTGGGTGTTTTTCTTCTGCTAACTCGTAATACCAATGGTCATCATCTGGCGCGTTAGTATCGCCAAGCATCCCATGCCAACTCGGACCGCCCTCTGCTGCAGACGGGTAACGGCCATGACGACCGTCGCACATATCGACAATAGGCTTTGATAACTCTTTGACTTCATTCAGCCAAAAGCCTGTTACCTGCAAACCCCTGAGCTTTCTTACTGCGTCTGGTCTATCCAATGCCAGGAACACCAATTCAGCTTTTACCCTGGTACCATCATCTAAATCAAAATCAAGGTAATGCGTTGGTGGGAAGTCCTGATTGAACCTGCCTAACTGACAGTCCTCATTGTGATACAGGTCGCACCAATCCTTGATTGTTGTGCCTTTAAGATCTGGGTACGTGTTACGAACGGCAATAAAGCGCGTCTTACGAACGCCGAACTGATTCGGTTTCTGCTCGCACATTTGGCTAAACACGCGCATTGCACTGCCGTATGTCTTACCAGAACCAATTGGCCCCATAATAAGAGTGTTACGGCCACGCGCATGAATGTATTGCTCAAGCACCTTACCTTGTGCTGCAACATGAAATTCATACGTCGTTTGCTCTGACACACTATTCTGACTCCTGCGCCTTGGCTTTCTTGTTGCGACCGGTGAAGTCGCGCACAATCACTTTGGGCCTATCTGCTATTTCAATCTTGTCAGTGAATAGCTTGAGATTTCGACCCAACAACTCTAACGCCCTGATCTTGTCGTTAAACTTAACCTTTTTAGTGTATTCAACGTCGCCGTCATCAGTGGTGTAGCTAACAACTTCAAGACTCGAAAGCCCTCTTGCGCTAGCCTCGTCCAGTTCGCTGACATTTTTAAGCTGATTTGCATCGCCAAAAAACATGCGCGGATCTAAGAACGCTGTCATAGCGATTTCTTGCAGTACACGTTCAGCGGTGATTTCGATTTTTTCAAGCATCTGGCCAAGGTGCCAATCAATAGCGTGTTTAATATGTTCCTTGTGATAAACCTGGTGGCCTATCTTCTCAGCAGTCTTTTCGCTGTACCCTGCACGAATAGCGGCTTTCGTCATGTTTTTATCAATGAGATATTCAAAAACGAATAGCTTTTCTCGGTCAGTGAATTTGTGCCAACTCCAATCGTATTTTTTAGCGCTCATCTTCAATCCTTGATAGCTGCTTAATCAATATCTCTCGTTGCAGATCTGCTAGACGTTCCTCACGCGAATTTTTACGCGCCTGATAAATCCCGTTAGCAACAGCGGTAGCGATGGCGCACACAATACCAATGATGATACCGATATCATTCACTGTTAGCGCACTCCCCAAGAATGTAGAAAACGACGCAACGTAAGACACTGCAGGGACTATTTTTTGTGTTCCTAGCTCAGTCGTTACGCTCATGTGATTGCCGCCATTTTTGAAGTCGCTCAATGTTCGTATTGCAAACATCTATCGAGTTCGTTTGTTTCAGTGAATGATTCAGTAAATCGAGGTTCGTTTTACCGTTGAATTTAGGGTTGTCGCACAGTAACAGCCAATCAATTGGCGGTAGGACATACACCACTTTGGTTTGCGTCACTACTTTTACAATCGGCTTGCTTGAGCAACTGCAAAGCATCGTTAGGCAAATCAGCATTAGCCCAAGTTTTAGTTGGTTCATGTTCTGAGGTCCTTAACTGTTCAGCGCGTTCTAGCTTGCGCCCAAGGGCCGATTCGAGATCGGCCACTTGCTTTCGATGTGAGTTATTCAAGTCGCTGACTATCTTGTTATCACGCTCAAGCCTGGCGATTTCTGCCGCTTGATTTTCGTTACTGCTGATTAACGCATTAACACTGACCTGCGCATTAACCAGTTCAGCATTTAATGCTGCGTTCTTTGCTTTAAGAGACTGCATACCAAGCGCACCAACGGCTAGCATTAGGCCCATGATTAGGGCTGCACATAACAGCACTGTGGCTTTGAAGTCGTTAAACATTGAGATCCCTTAAACAAAAAAGCCGCTCATTTGAGCGGCGTTTGATTAGTCCAGGTAACTTTTTGCCTTTGGCATAAACCCACCGAGTCAGTTCATTGCAAGCACCAACACGATCACCGGACCATAGTTTCTTGCGAAGCGTAGAAGCCCCAAAAGCTTCTGCCCCGACGTTGTAGATAAAACTAAGGTAAGCAACGTGTTCGCCCTCACTAAGTGGAGGCGTTAACCTCATTAGCTCCTTGTCGAACGCGCGTAAATCTGATGCTAGCAAGTCAAGGCATTGCTCATTGGTGAACACCATGCCGACTTTAATGTTATGGCCAGTTTGACCAAAGCATGCGGTTTGGATGCCAACGGGATCGATGTATGTACTTAATATCTCGCCCTCGCTGTTAGCAATCAGTACGCCGCCAGTAAGCAAGGCACCTGTAAAGCCGATGGCGAGTAAGCGAGATCTGATGTTCATCTTTATTAAGCCGGTTTTGCGTGAACTACTCGTCGTGACATTCTTGACTCAAGAATACCAAGATACACTTTCATTGCCGCAAGTTGCGAACGCATATCATCTTGTTCGTCTGATGGTAACCCTTTAAAAATCTCATTTGACTCGATGAATGATTCAAGATTGCTGATTTTATCTGCAAGATCAAAGTTCTCAACAAGCATTCGTTGCCAATGATTATAATGCTTGAGTGGGTCCTCGTACCTGCTTTTAGCTAACGAATAACCCTCAAGCTCCCATAACTTATTCTTTGCAACAGCTTGCGCTTTCTCAATGCCATACTTGGCACCTTTTTCAGCATTGAAGTTGCGCGGGTCCACACATGCCATAATTTCAGTGCATAGCGTAAAGTTGATAGGTCCAATTGGTAGCATGGCGGTAACAACCGTTGTCGTAGTGCCAGGACAAACATGAACGTCATACTTAACGTGTGACATTAGCTCGTCGATACGTTCAACCTTTACCTTTGGGTATACTGCGCCGTTGCTTTCAAAGTCGGCTTGCATATCTTTATCGCTAGTTACTTTTGGCATTGTGGAGTTCTCCGTGAAGTCCATAAAAAAAGCCCCTGCATTGCTGCAAGGGCCAGAAACAAGAAAGCCACCGGTTAAGGTGGCTTTTCTGCGGGTAAAGACAATTACCCACGCTTAGACAAATAATAAACAATTTAAGGCAATAGTCAACAGTCCGGTTTTGTGAGCGCCCTAACTTTATCTTCAAGCAGCATCACCTGGCTATTGAGCTTATACACTTCACTGCGCGCTTGCTCTAACCGTTGTTCTAGTGCTTCAACGTATTCAACAACTACATTTGGATAGTCGCCAACAGTTAAACCATCTTCATATGCCGCTTCAAGTTCGTCGTATTTATCCTGGTTTATTAACTCACCCGATATTTGTAGTTCGCTCATAACTTACTAATCCTCTTTTTAAAATCATTTCGTCCAGTTCGCGACTATCACTACCGCTTAATCTGTGGTTGAACTCAGGCGTAATTGCGTAAGAACTACCACGTTCGATGCCTCGCAATTGTTCTGGCTTACTAACGTGATAGAAGCCATCGATGCCATTTGACTGCGCATACCTGGCCGCTTCACTCTTGTTTCTGGCTATGATGATTGCCTTGTTCATAAATGACCCTAATCACCTCTAAAAGTTGTCACTTAACTGACTTAATCAAACCATAACCAGCTTCATGCAACTTGGTCGCTATACCCGTCGCGCTAGTCGTTTGACACTCAAGCACTATCGCAGCGATGGCGCTAATGTTCTGCTCGCGCTCAATTCTCTCGAACGCCTCGCGTTCTTCTGGTGTTTCTGTTTTTACATCAACGTCCATGCCGACCTCCCTGATCTGGTTTTGCACCAATCATAAAAACGCATAGCAGCGCAGTAACCGCCAATGAAAACAAAATAAACCCGCCAAATAGCAGGTGCACAGTGCCAACACTCATTAAATTACCTCCGCTTGCTCAAACGTTGCTTCCAGTTCTTCACGAATGGCATACGACGCCGCTGTTTCAGCAACATGCAATTCGTTAATAATGTCCATGTAATCGTCGTAATACGCCGCACTAAATACCCGCTTGGTAATGTCCTTGCCAGTTAACGCGCTCAATTGCGCCGCCAGGTTAGCCGATGTAAGTAATATTTTGCCGGTACCATGGCAAGCTGGACACTCAAACATCTTGGAATAGCGACGACTTAACCGCTCACCAGTGCCATTACACAACTCACACCTTGGCGTTCCGCACACTTCTCTCGCTGCCAAAAACGCCATGCCGCGCGCAATGACTTCATCAAACCCGCGATTAATCAGTAACAGCGATGCCGTTCTGTTGATTTTGCGAGTAGCCGCTTCATCGCCGGCAATCTTAGACTGTAAGACCAACATGCCGAGTTGATGCCTTGACTGAACCATGGCGAGTACGCCAAGCGCATCCTCTTTACTGAATACACCGCGACTCATTGGCGCAGACAGTTGAGGACTTTTGATGCAAGTCATCATCAAGACGTTTTCTAGTGAAATCATGGGCTACCCTCTAGTTAACTCAAATTGACGTCTGCTTGGCGCAAATGCCTGCATCGCTTTGTTAAATGCTTTTTCTCTTTGCGCATCAATGTATTGCGCTGGCGCGGTTTCTTCCTTTCCCGCCCTAGCTCTCGTTAACCCTCTTGATTTAAGTTCTAGCCCTAAATCCTGGTTATTGAGACTGAATAAAAACGCGCAACGCATGATGCTAATGCCGGCTTCTTCAACGTATGTTCTTATCGCAACTTCCATGCGTTCAGCCTTTGGCGTGTCACGCAGTAATAATCGTTCACCGGCAGGCGCTAAGCAGTCGGTACCTCTTGGACCACTTCTTGAACACGCAACACACTTGCCTGTTTTGGCGTATCTAACGAATGTGCCACATGATTTTTTAGTCTTTTGGTCAATGTGCGGTTTTTTATCAACGTAAGTGAGTTGGTCTGCTTTTATCGCCGCTTCACGCTCAATATTTCTAGGCTTCATCCTTAACACCTCCAAACATCGCCAGAAGCGCAGCATCGCGTTTATCTTCTGAGCTAGTACCTTTCCAACCCGTTAGCGCATTAAACACAATGGCGTTTGATTTTGCCGCCTTTACGGTGCCTCTTAATGGCTTAACCATGACCACATTCACGCCCATATCATCTAAAAACGCTTTTATGTGCCTTGCTGTGGCTTTCACCTTGCCAACGTCTTGAGCAACTTTAAGCTTTGTTGACAGTTTGGTTACGCTTTGTCTCTTGAACGTCGGTTTAATTGCTTCAACATCTTCAAGCGCTACCGTTAGCTTTGGCTCACGCTTTTGCACGACAGCGATAAACTTGATTAACTCGACCATGCTCTTTGCGCTTAGGTCCATTAATTTGCCGTTTTCAACGATGGCCACACCGTTTTTAACTAAGTCAGGGTCTATTCCGATAATCATCTGTATTTAACCGCCGTTTCGTGTAGGTATGTATTTGCCGCTTTTCTGCCTTTGCCTTGCGCATAAAGCTGCTCGTACTTGTCCGATACTTCTATTTTTAAATGCTCTGGTATTACGCGCATCCTGCTCATAACAAACTTCACATCATCCTCGCCGCGCCTTGAGTACCAAAACTTTGGGTAACCGTGAAATACACCCGTTGGCTTCGTGGCTTTCACTTCGGTGATGCTCGAGTAAAAATCAGGTGCATCATCACTGAGTTGCTTGAGCGCCATGGTTCTTAGCCTCTCTCGCTTTCAGTCTTAACTTTTGCATCCGTGCTTCAATCAATGTCTTTGGCGTTCGAGCTTGAATTGCATTCTCAATATCAACTCGTGCGCTTGGTGCATGGTTTTGCAGTAACGGCACATCGATGCGCGCTATGTATTCACCCCGTGCTTGCTTAGCGGCGAAAACTTTCATGTAGCTAGCAAATAATCGGAACGCTTTGTCTTGTGGTAATTGGGTCTTGCATTGAAAACCACATTTCAACCGTGTCGCATGTTCAACGTCTGTGAGCGGCTTCTTACGTTCAATCATTCGAGTGAACGCTTCGATTAACTCAGTTTCACTAAATGCGCTTGGGTTACACCATTCAATAAACTGGCCTACGCTTGGCATAAACGGGTTCGTGTCTAACCGTGCGCGCTTAATGCCTTGTTCAACTTGTGCGATGGTGCGAATACCGTTCTCAGCAAATGCAACTGCCCATTGCTCTTTCCAGCTTGCGATGGCGCCAGGCTCTGACATTGCTTGCTTCCATGCCGGCTTAATGCTGATTAGTTGGCGTAGTATTTCATTCACTACGGCAGCAACTTGCCCGTTAGGACTTACGCTTATCGCTGGGCGCTGCTTTTGGGCGGCTTGTTCGATGTATTCAATCGTGCTGTTTTTCAGTGATTGAATTGTTCCAGTTTGATTTCGCATAAACACCTCCACTTTCATCAAAAACTAAATTTTCAGCCCAAGATGTATCATTCAACCCCAATGGGTCGTCGTTCTCACTTTGCCCTTGGCTAACCTGGTTAGCTCGGTTCTGCATCCATGAGTGAATGAATTGGGTGATCTTGGTTCTCGGTCTTAGCTCGTCAGGTCTTGCATGAAAATGCCCTGCAATGTTTCTAAGCTGCTGCTCAACGTCTAGTGCCGGATAAAACCTTTCCAAGCTGCTAACAAGATCGTCAGTCACTAAAAAATTGTTATTGCCAGAAGTTTGAATTTCTAACTCAAATTTTTTAATTCCCCGTTGTTGATCTTTATCCTGTTCCTGTTCCTGTTCCTGTTCCTGATTAGGCATAGTCTTTGGCAAAGGCTTCTTTAAGGCTTCCCGAAAGGCTTCGTCAAAGGCTTTCTTGTATGCTGCACTAAGCCCGTCAACAAAGGCTTTTAGCTCGATAAGTGCTGCAGTCTTTAGGTCGCATTCAGGGAGCAAATCAAACTCTTTACCCCAACTTCTTACAACGTTTGGTGACTCTGGTTTGTTATGCTTAATAGCATTCGGTAGCCACACGAATTTAGCGTTAAAGTCAGCTCTAACCATCCCTTGCGTTAAGGCTTCCCGAAAGGCTTCGTCAAAGGCTTCGATTGACCACCCTAGTTCCTCAGCCATAGCTGCTTTACCCGCCCTGAACATTCCAGGTATCGGTCCAGTAAACGGTCCTGTCAGCAAGAAAAACCAAAGAGCCTGACCGCTTGGCTGCATTGGCGTTAGGTTCCTGAACTTTTCGTCAGACCACGTTCTGACTTCTATCTTTCTATATCTACTCATATCCACCCCAAGCCAAAGGCTTTCGTTAAGCCTTTGGCAAAGCCTTTCGATAAGGCTTTACTTATGGTTAAGCGCATTGCTGATCTCAATCGCTTTACTATGCGATAAGTTAACGATTGAACCCTTGGCCACACGGTATACATAGTTGTACCTAAGGTCGTGCTTATTGCAGAACGCCTTTAATGCGCCGTACTCGGCTAGCATTCCCAATAGCTTTTTTCTTATTTCGGCGGTAGTCATTGTTGTGACGTTATTCATCTACTTACCCCGCCCTGACTTGTGACTTGATAACTTCATCTAACTGGTAGATCGTTTGGATTGAATTAACTGTATTGCGGTGAATATCAATGTATTCTTCTTGAGTGATAATGCCGTCAGATCTGGCCCCCAATATCACCATGCTCAAGTTCCCCAGTTGAGATTGAAGTTTTAGTAAGAGATCTGAAAACTCGTCATCCGTTACGCCGCTTGAGTCGGGTTCTTCAACCAAAATAAAACCAAGTGAGCGAGCCCAGGCTTTAAGTATTCTCTTGTCGCCGGTGATGTTGGTTATAGCGATGGCTTCACCGAGGTTTAATTGATGAAAATCACTATCGTTATTTAACTTTGCCAGCAAGGTTTTGGGGTTCTTCCCCATGTGCCTAGCAATGTTTGAAATGTTGTGCTCATCAATTAATGATGCCGCCGCTAAAAATGGGTCTTGCGAACAATCAGATCCTTTTCGCGTGTCTTTTTTACTAAAGAACATAAACTTCCCTTACTTAATGTGAATTAGCGGGTTCTTCTGCTTTAAGCTTGCCACCAGATAAGCGTTCAACCTGGTAAGCGCGGCGCATAGGGATAACATCACCCCACATTGAAACAGCTTGGCCTTTGACTCCAAGTGCTTTAGCGGTAGCCGTAACGCTACCGAAGAACTTAATAACGTCGGTTTTTTTCATGTGAACTCCGATAAATCGACTAAAAATGTAAATAAACTTACACAAACACAAGAATAGTAAGCTTACTTACGTTTGTAGTCAAGTAAATCTACGGTGATTGGTTTCCGCTTTCGATGTAAGATTGCTTACGTGGAGGAACACAATGAATAAGCGCATAAGAGCTAGACGAAAACAGTTGAAGTTCTCGCAAGATGTAGTAGCCGATTATGTAGGCGTTAATCGCGTATCTGTCAGTAATTGGGAGAACGACGAAAACGCAATGCCTAAAGGCGGCAATCTATTAAAGCTTGCCGAGGTATTAGAAGTTGATCCTGATTGGCTTCTTACTGGTGATGGCCCAATGGAGCCAAAAATACACAACTATGACCCGCCAATGGGTAGCGGCAAAACGCTGCATGGAATAGATGAATTTAAGTCGGCTGTAAGCTATGAGCTTGGCGGCTTTGATTTGTGGGATAATGATACGCCGCTCAGGGACGATGAAGTGGCTTTGCCATTTTTTAAAGAAATTGAACTGTCGGCTGGTAATGGATCTACCTTAGTGCAAGAAGATACGAGCTTTAAATTAAGATTTGCAAAATCTACATTAAAAAAACTTGGTGTTAATTCGTCAGATGCAGCATGTGTAACAGTGGCAGGTAATAGCATGGAACCTGCACTAAATAACGGCGCGACGGTTGGAGTTGATACAAGTAAAAAGACAATTGTCGATGGGAAGATGTACGCAGTGGATCATGGCGGCATGTTAAGGGTAAAGATTTTATACAGACAACCCAATGGCATTAAGTTGCGCAGCTTTAATATAGATGAACACCCAGACGAGACTGTTGATTATTCAGATATAAGAATAATAGGCCGTGTTTTTTGGTCGTCTAATTTTCACTAAATAAGGATATTTATGGATAAAAAGAAGCATCCAAACGAGCCAGGTTTTATAACAAGGAAATCAGAACTCACGGAAGATGAATTAAAAGAGTTGCAGTGGAAAGCTAAAAAGGAAGAGCGGCTGGCAGCAGAACGAAATCAGCTTTTTATCATACTTTGGATCGGTATTGGGCTGCTTCTTTCAGCCATGGCTGATGACGTTAGCTACTATCACTGGTTGGCAGCTTTAATCGCTTCTGGTCTGTATTCGTATATTATTTATAAAAGATAACAGCAAAACACTTATCAAACCCGCATTCTTGCGGGTTTTTTTATGCCTACCAAAAATAATGTAAATAAACTTACGTAAATTTATTGACGAAATAACGTAAGTTGACTTACTATTTACCCATCGAATGATATTTGACTCATCAAAAGGTGGAAGTGATGCAAAAAAGTAAAAATCAAACAGAGCGTGAACTTTTGCATAGTCTAGCAATTTCATGCTATCGCGCCAAAAAGGGCGACTTAATGAAGTCTAAAGCGGTTAAGTCTAGCGTGTTAGCACTTGAGCATTACATCTTCAACAATCTGCACAGCGCCTCTTTTGATGAAAAATTTTGCCAACGTACCGGCAACCTTAACGAGCATTTTAGTTTGCACGTTAATTGCCACGGCAAAGCCAACGTTTACCGAAAAACTCGCCAGGTAATCCACAACATTAAAGAGGTGCAACATGCTTAACGCTAATTCAATCAGCGATTCTTTAACGGATCGCATGTTCAGACTGCAAGAAATAAGCGAAGCAACGGATGAAGCGATTGATGCTAAAGCCGAGCTAATCGAGAAGCAGCTTTTAGAGGGATTAGAGGTTGAGGGAATTAGCCTGGTCGATATTGCTGAAATCGTACTTGATGACGCTATCACGCCGATCGCAATGGCGACGTTGTTCACTACTGGTAAAAACCAATTCTTTATTAATGCGATGCAAGACGAGTTAACCAGAACCGCGCAGCGTATGGCGCCAAAACTGGTAGCCGCTGAAACCGCATCATTCATGGAGTATTAATCATGCAAACCTATTACCTCCAATTTAACCCAAAAGCGAGCAGTCGTGCATTCAAGGTCAAGATGGCTATTGAAGCTAAAAGCCTAGATGAAGCCATGGCAACAGCTGAGATCAACTTGCGCAGTGATGGATATAAGCGCAAAGACTTTATGTTAAAAGTCGCTGTATTAACCGAGCAAGACTATAACGGTTATGAAGTTGATCAGTCCACGCTTGAAGCTGTGCCAAAAAAAGAAGCGCAATCAGAAGCTGTCATTAAAAAGGCTATCGAAGAAGTTGCCGAAATTGATGAAGATCCATTTGCTCGATACATCGAAAAAAACAAGTGGACCATTGAAAAGCTCAACACCAAGCTTGAAATGCTACCACCTGGCGAACGATTAGTTATCGATGGCTTGGACGATGAAATCTATCACGGCTCTATTGGTGTCAGCTGTAGCAAGTTAAAAATGTTCATCGAATGCCCTAAGAAGTACAAAGCGCATTACGTTGACTGCATTATCCCACGCGCTGAAAAAGCTTACTTTGATATGGGTAAAGCCATTCACACTATCACGCTTGAAAGTCACAAGTTTAAAACCTCATACGTTTGCCAGCCTGACGACATTAAGGTGCGCAACGGTAAGAAGTGGGATGCATTTAAAGCCGAAGCAGAAGCCGCCGGACAAGTCGTTCTCACTAAATCACAGTGGGATGATATGCCAATCATGCGCCAATCACTTGAAAACGAGCCTACTGCACTTGCGCTAACCACTGGTGGCGTATCTGAGCAAAGTATCTTCATGCGTGATGTTGAAACAGGTTTAATCGTCAAGTGCCGTCCTGATTACAAAATTGATGACTTAATCATCGACTTGAAATCATCAGCAAGCGCAGCGGTTAAAGACATTCAATACAAATTCAAAAAGCTTGGCTATCACATTCAAGATGCACTTTACACCGATGTAGCCCAAGCCAAAGAGTTTGCCTTTTTAGTTGTCGAGTCTAGCGCGCCGTTCGTGTGGGTTGGTCCTGTAGAGTTTGAAGAACCAGCTAAGCGCTTAGGTTATTTGCGGTACCGCAAAGCCATGCGCGAGTTAAAGCAGTGTTTAGAAACTGACGTATGGCCTGGCTACACAGACGAACCCGTCATTATCGGCCTAAACAAGTTTGAACAAGATCAACTTGAATCGCTTGAAACAGAGCAAGCGCAAGCTGAATACAACCAAGAACAAGCAGCATAGGTGAATATTATGAGTACCCAATTAACAGAAAGTGAAAACCAAAGCTTTAACAGCACTACAGATATGGTTCTGAACTATCAAGCGATGGAGCAAATGAACAACCTAGCGCACTTAATGGCTAGCGGTAACTCAACAGTACCAAAGCACTTACAAGGCAATCCAGCCGATTGTATGGCTATCGTGATGCAAGCAGCACAATGGAAAATGAACCCATTCGCAGTCGCGCAAAAGACTCACGTTGTTAGCGGAACGCTTGGTTATGAAGCACAGCTTGTTAACGCTGTTATTTCATCGAGTCGCGCCATTGTTGGCCGCTTTCATTACGAATATGGCGGTGATTGGAGTGTTACTGGCGCTGGTGTTGGTGTTGTTGATAGACAGCAAAAAGGTCAGAACGTCAACATGGGCACTCAAATGAACGGTAGCGCATGGGTCAGTGTTGGCGCGGTATTAGCGGGTGAGACAGAAATCACCTGGGGCGAACCTTTATACCCTGCAAGTGTAACCGTTAAAAACTCACCATTATGGAAAACGGCACCTAAGCAGCAAGCAGCTTACTTGGCAACAAAGTATTGGGCTCGTTTATATGCGCCAGCTGTGATCCTAGGCGTTTACTCAACTGACGAGCTAGAACAGCGTCCACGCACTGAAAAAACCATCAATGAACAAAGTGAAAGCAAAGTCGATTCACTGCTAAGTAAAGCGATGAACAAGGCTAAACCTGATCCAGTTCAAGAAGAAACCGTCATAGAGCCTGAGCAAGAAACTGTTAACACCGAACAGCAAGGGCCAAGCAAATTCGAGATCCTTGAAATGTCATTCCGTGACTGCACTTGTGTCGAAGAACTAAACGAAGTAGCTGACGAAGTTGGTAAAGCAGTAAACGCCAACCAAATTAATAAAAATGAGCGTGATGAACTTGGGAAAGTTTACAACCGCCTAAAACGCGAGTTTTCACAAGCTAACCAAGAAACTGGCGAAATCGCCTAACTGACCAGCCAGGGTTAACGCCCTGGCAGTCACTTAACTGACAATAAAGAGTAATCATTATGACAACAGCAATCCAACTTCCAATCGAAATCGAAAAGTTAGACGCACAAAGCGGCCAGCTAATCTACTTACCGCAAAATGGTTTAACACCTTACTTTGAGCACATTAAAGCGCAAGTAACTGGCGAAGTACCAGAGCTAGCCACCAAAAAAGGCCGTGATCGTGTTGCTTCATTATCAGCCCAGGTATCGCGCAGCAAAACAGCTGTAGAGAAGCCAGGCCGTGAATACTTAAAGCTACTTAAAGCACAACCTAAGTTAGTCGAAGCCCAATTAAAAGAGTTTGTTGATAACTGTGATGCATTGCGTGATGAAGTGCGCAAACCGCTTACAGATTGGGAAGCCGCTAAAAAGCTACACACTGAAATGCTTGAGCAAAAAGTGGCGTTCTTTGAAACTGCGGCGAGAAATGTGCAATTCGAGTTAAGTGAAGTAATAGACGCAGCAGCATTCGATGAACAACGTGAATACATCAACGATGTTATTAGCGAGATTAAAGAAACCGTTATCGATGACAGCTTTGAAGAACTTAAAGATAAAGCCGGTGCCGCTAAGCTTTTCGCACTCGAATCGCTGGATCTTCTATTGGTGAAAATCAATCAAGCAGAAACCGATTTAATCGCATTCAAAGCGCAACAAGCTAAAGAGCAAGAAGAACGTGAGGCGCGCATTGCATCAGAAGCAGCTGCACAAGCCAAAGCCGATGCAGAAGCCGCAGCGCAAGCGCAAATCGACAAGGCCAACAAAGCCGCAGCAGATGCAATTGCAGAAGTGGAAGCAGTTAAACAACGTGAAGCTGATGCAATTGAAGATAACCGTTTGCTTGCTGAAAAAGAAGCTCTACAGGTTACACAAGCTGTTGAGCCTAAAAAAGCATTAAGAACACGAAGCAACTTATTAAGCCCAGAAGAAACTGAGCGCCGCCGCTTCATAAACCGCAACGCTGTAGCGCAGTTAATGGCGCAGTTAAATATCGGTGAGTTGTTAGCCTTAGAGATAGTAAGAGCAGCAGCGCGCGGTGAGTTGTACCCACTAATGATGGACTACTAGGAGGTATCAAAATGTTTGACCAGGCGATTGAATCAGCCAATCAAGCTAAACAAGTTGAACAGTTGTTTTACTCGCCTGCTCAACTTGCCAAATTGCTAGGCATTGGTACCACGAAGTTATACGAGTTGTTCAAAGTTGAAAGTTTCCCCAAACCAACAACTAACCCGTATTTCAAAAACAAATACAACAAAAACGAAGTGCTGAACTGGTTGTATAAGAACCAGGATGCAGCGTAAATCAACAAAAGGACAGACCAAATGAACGCACAACTTAACGTATATATCGCACCAACGCAAGAAACCGGCAGAACGCCACGCCATTTAACCGTCGTAAAAACGGCAGCAGTGAGTTCGTATTTATCAGAAGAAGATGCGCGCGCCAGGCTTTACCCGTTCGAGCGCCCAGCGCAAATGCGCAACGCTCACGGTGACATTGTATTTGGCCAAGGCGTTACTACCGCGCATAAAAATGGTTGGTGTTTAATTGGCGACCGCTTCACTACCAGTAAAGCGACCGCGATTGAACACACTAAGCGCATCGACCGCATGTTAAAGCGATAAGCGCTATGGAATTTACCCCAATGGCCCCATGCCGCAAAGCAGTAAAAGGCGTGAACGATAGGGTTGAAATTCCTTGTGTATGCCGTTATTGCGGCGGGTTGGTTGAAGTGGCGCACCATTGCGCGATTTATGGTCGAGTAGCAGGTTCATGGCCCTGGGTTTATGCCTGCAACGATTGTGATGCGTATGTGGGTATGCACCCATTAACTAACTTGCCGCTTGGAACGCTCGCCAACAAAGAGTTAAGAACGCTGCGGGTACAAGCAAAAAATGCATTTACCCGCGCATGGCAAGCGCAAGGCATGACAAGGACAGGCGGCTATCGCTGGTTAGCGGCACAACTAGGGATAGCAAAATCAAAGTGTCACATTGGTTGGTCAGACGAACGCCAGTGTGAACGAATTATTAAAATATGTGGACGGTAGAGAATGAAATACATCACCAGCATTACAACGGCAACTAAAGATGAACAACATGTTATCGAGATAAATGGCGTTAACGTTTTTGTTGTTGAGTCGGCAAAGCCTGAGCCTTATGGCAATAAAGAAGGCGAAAAAACATTTAATGCAAATGGCATCAAAGTTTCTGCCGACTTAATGGTTAAGATTGGCGATTCTAATTTTCTACACCTAGCTCAAATCGTATTAGCCGTTGAGCAAGTGCGCTTTGTTCTGCAGTCAACCGGTAGAAAGATTGGAGGCGAAGCAGCATGAGCTATCCACAACTAATCAATGATCCTCGCTTAGAGGGATACACCCAAAGAATGCGCAATGGAAGCACTCAGACATTTTATCACGGCAACGACCATCGCGACTTTGAACGTTACCGTGCTGAGGGTGGGCCATTAGGTCATGCGATAAAAATGCACGACAAACCTGACACTATCCATATTAAACCACCTGAAAAGCACATTTACGCAGAGCTTATAGACGGGCATTGGTACTGGGTGAATGGTTGTAATGAATGCAACGGTAAACCTCGTGATTGGACTAATTATATTGAATGCGAAAAACACGATGTATGCGCTAACTGCGGTTGTAGCCGTTCACAACTTACAGAGGCACCTTGGGGTCGTAAAAATGGTTGGGTTTGCAAACCATGCGCAGATATAGAGGATGCAGCCAGAAAAGCAGAAGCGTTAGAAAGAGTGGCAGATTATGAATATGACGAGTGGGATTTTAATAGTAATGATGAAATCACCTGCCCTCACTGTAAAGCAATTATAGAATCAGACAGTGATGATTATGAGTGTAAAGATGATGAACGCGAGTGCCATGACTGCGGCAATACCTTTGAACTAACAGCTGTTCACACTGTTACATGGACTACCAAGCGCAAGGATGATGCAGTATGAAATACCTAATCCAAGGCGGCGAACCAGCCGCCAGGCTGCAAAAGATTATCGGCATGACCGGTATAACATCGGAAGTGATTAAGTCAGCACTTGAGGACCATTACATAAGAGGTATGGATCTCGAAATCGCTGCAGCAATCAACGGTGCGGATAAATCAAATCTTAAACGTGCAACGGTCCGACTTGAATTGATGGCAAAAGAGATTGAAGAAATCAAGGAAATGGATTGGGTTAAGTTTGGCTATAAGTTTGAGGGCGTAGCGTAATGATTAATGTTCTAAGTTTATTTGATGGTATGTCATGTGGTCGTATTGCTTTAGACCGTGCAGGCATTGAGGTTGGTCAGTATTACGCTAGCGAACTAGATAAGTACGCAATCCAAGTAGCGCAAGCTAATTGGCCTGAAACCGTTCAACTTGGCGATGTTACCAAGTGGCGCGAGTGGGATATTGATTGGTCAAGTATTGATTTGCTAATTGGTGGCTCACCATGCCAGGGATTTAGTTTTGCAGGAAAGCAAGCCGGAACTACTGCAGTTCTAAACGGTGAAAAAATTATTGTAACAGATAGAGAAACCTATCTTGACCTGAAAGAAAGAGGCGCGGAGTTTTTAAGTCAGTCTTACTTATTTTGGGAGTATGTTCTTTGTCTGGACCATGTTAGATCCCACAACAAAAACGCCAAGTTTTTACTTGAAAACGTCAAGATGAAAAAAGAGCTTTTAGATATGATTTCTGGTGCGCTAGGTGTTAAGCCTGTGTTTATCAATAGTGCTTTAGTTAGTGCGCAGAATAGACAGCGTTATTACTGGTCTAATTTGCTAATAGATGAACCTGATGATAAAGGAATTAAATTAATTGATATTCTTGAAAGTGACATAGACCCTAGCTTTTTTCATTCGCAAAAAGCGATTGAATACATGAATAGATGTGTTAGCGGTGGTAGAAACCACTGGGATTTTAAGCATCACTCAGATGCTGATGATAGTAAATCTGCATGTGTGACAGCAAATCATAGAAAAGGAATTCCTTATAACGTTCTTGTTATTTCTGACAAGGCGCTATTACGCATTTCGCGTGGTAAATATTCAAAGCCAAAGTTCAATCCTGAAAAAACTGGAACCTTAAATACCAAGAATAACTCAGGACAATTAAGTCTTGATAGCGGAACAATATTAGTCTCGTCAGGTGGGAACACTGTTGGGTGTATTAGGCGATTATCAGAGCTTGAATGCGAACGGCTGCAAACAGTACCAGATGATTACACTATTCATGTTAGTAGCACACAGCGCTACAAAATGCTTGGCAACGGATGGACGGTTGATGTTATCGCTCATATTTTTAAAGGCTTAAAAGAGCAGGCCGTAAGCAATGTTCAGGCAATTAAAAAGCAATCTATCTCACAGCAAATTGATATTTACAACACAGATAAAAAGTACCAGGTAATTTACGCAGATCCTCCATGGTCTTTTAATAGCAAGAAAACCGGCGGCTCAATGAAGTCAGGCGCATTGGCCCAATACAACACAATGAGCATTGAAGATTTAAAGGCGATGCCAGTTGAAGCGCTAACCACTGACGATGCGATATTGGTGATGTGGTATGTCGGCAGCCAGCCACAAGAAGCGCTAGACCTGGCAAAAGCCTGGGGCTTTACGGTTAAGAACATTAACGGCTTTGTGTGGGACAAACTGACGGTCAAAGGTAATCCGGTGTTTGGTCTTGGTTTCTATACTCGCGCCGGTAGCGAATCAGCGTTAATCGCTATTAAAGGTAAGGCCGGTAACTTGATAGCAGATCACAGCGTTCGCGCAGTACGCAAAGCCAAAATTGGCGCGCACTCGCAAAAGCCTGACGAGTTCCGTTCTGACATCGTTCAAATGTGCGGCGATGTGCCACGGCTTGAAATGTTCGCCCGTCAGTCGGCCCAAGGTTGGGATTGTTTCGGTAATGAAGTTGATTTAAGGAGTGCGTCATGAGTGATGTTAAGTTAACCAGCAAACAATTAAGTAAAATTAAACGTGCAATAAAATCTCTTGAATCCGTTGCCGTGGAATTACAGCGTGACAACCCAGAAAAATACATCAATTGGTATCTAGAGGATTGCGGTAACTTAAACCTGCTCGATGGGGATAGTCATGACGCATACAACGACCAAGGTGGTGCCAACCATGACGCAGTTATCGAAGTGTTTGATTTCCCAAAATCAGGCGGCGGTGGCTGGTAATTTGATTTTTAAGGAGTGCGTCATGAGATTGATTAGTGAAATATTTACTTTACCCGTTAAAGTTGTTGATGGTTTTAGCAGTGAATTTGATGTTGTACATGACTTATCTAGTGATGGTTCATACTGCTTAATATCAGAGCTTGATGATAAAGAAGAAGCAAAGGCTATTGCAATGGCTTTGAACTCATACGATGAAAATCAGGAGTTTATCAAAAAGCAGCAAGAGCAGATTAATCGATTTGCGGATAAGGTTATTAAGCAGCAGGAGCAGATTGAGGAACTTGAAGCACAGGTTGAAGTTAAAATTAAAGAGTGCCAAGAGTTAGCTCAATCATGCAATCAATACAAGAACTGGTGGCTTGAGCTTCAAACCAAATAAAAAACGGCCCTTATTGGGCCTTTTTTAATTCAACGACATTCTGATATGCGTCAGGATCTTTTAACCGCTGCAACTTCTGCCACCAAATCTTATACGCCTTAGCCTGCTCGTCTAAATAATCATGATGATCATACACTGACTGAATACCTGGCAGCTTATGCCCTAGCATTGTCTCGGCTACTTCGGTAGTCGTGATCTTACTCATGTTAGTTCGCTGCGTTCGGCGCAAGTCGTGAATGGTCCAATGCTCAATTGGTGTGCCATTGCTAACTAGGAAGTTAATTATAGGCTTGCAGAAATTGGCTAAACCACGCTCAGTGAATTGTTCACCCGTATTTGTCGGGAACATATAAACCGATCCGGCGCGTTCGCTCATTTCTTTGGCCAACTGAACGATTGGCAATATCTCGCTAATTATCGGGCGTAAAATTGGCTTGTTGGTTTGATTGCCGGTTTTGTGGTTTTCCGGTGGTACAGTCCATACGCCACTATCAAGATCAAAGTCATCAGCTTTGGCTAGCCTTAGCTCACCAATACGGCACCCGTAGAACAATGCTAGGAATATCATTAAGCGATGCCCTATTCTTTGCTTGTTCGCGTTATCCAGTGCCGTAAGCAGTAATGCTAGTTCGTTATCCGTTAGCGTTCTGTGCCTGCTTTTCTTGGTAATGTTGAGATCTTCTTTTGCCTCAATACCGGCTAACTCATTTTTACTAATGATACGACGACGAACGCCCCACTTTAATGCGCGGCGGCAAAGCGACAAACAAAAGTCTGCAGTAACCGGTTTAACCGCTGCGATGCTTTCAAGCAGCTTTAGCCATTGGTGAAGCGATATAGCTTCAATATCCTTATCGCCCATCGTTGGGTATATGTGTAGCTCTACAATGCTGTAGTATTTTTTAACCGTACTTTCTTTGACGGTTGAGCCCTTTCCTTTGAATTGAAAGTCGAGCCAATCACCAAAGACTTTTTTAACCGTCGTTTGGCACTCGTCATCACTTTGCTTTTTAAGCAGTCTGGGATCTTCATCATTGTGGATCATCTTGCGATAGGTTTCGCAAGTGGTGCGCGCATCTTTGAGCGACACTATCGGGTAAGGACCAATATCTATTCGAGCAGCTTTATTATTGAAGCGGTAGCGCATTTGAAAAATGATAATACCTTTAACGGTAGCGCGAACGCTTAAACCGTCACGGTCTGCTTTTTCAAAGACCTTATCAACTTTCTTATTATGATTAGCTTTTAACCACGAATCAGTGATTGCCATGCGGACCTCGTAAACCATGTACACGCTCATGTACAAAAATGTCGCGGTAGGTATCGAAAGGATCCGAAAAGATCCTTTGAGAATTTCGAGTCATAAAACAAAAAAAGCGTTGTATTTCAACGATAAACGAATGAAAACGAACGCTTTCGAAAGGTCGAAACCAGAGTATACCCTTACACGGCGTGTTAACTCTAGCGTCTAAGTTGAGAGATTATACTTCCATCAACTCTTTTTCTTTAGCCGCTAAAATGGTATCGATATTTTTGATGTATGAATCTGTTTGCTTTTGCACCTCGTCTTCACTGCGGCGCACATCATCTTCAGTACATTCTTTAGCTTTCTCAAGCTTCTTAACTTCACTGATCGCATCACGGCGAACGTTACGAATGGCAATACGGCCATTTTCCGCTTCGTTTTTTACCACTTTAATGAAATCTTTACGACGCTCTTCGGTTAATGATGGTAATGGAATACGCAACGTTGCACCGGCTGTCATAGGGTTTAAACCTAGATCAGAGCTCATAATCGCTTTCTCAACGGCTTGTACCATAGTACGGTCAAAAACGGTTACCGTTAATGTACGAGAATCTTCAACACCGACGTTAGCGACTTGCTTAAGTGGTGCCATAGAACCGTAATAAGAAACCTGAATAGAATCTAATAAACTTGGGTGTGCACGGCCGGTACGAACCTTAGCCATTTGATTTTTAGTTGCATCTACGCACTTGCCCATGCGCTCTTGCGCATCTAACATAATTGTATCAATCACAATAATTTCCTTTTTGTCACAAATTCATGTGTGCCTGAGCTTTAGTCTAAGAATGACACAAGCAATAAAACAGCTCAAACAGTTAATTTATTTGGTGTCACTATTTTTTACTTCTGTGATTAAGCAGGTAGTTTACTGCTAATAACAGTCCCTTCTTGTTCGCCCATAATCACGCGACGAAGCGCGCCAGGCTTGTTCATATTGAACACTAAAATAGGCATATTATGATCACGCGCCATTGTAAATGCTGCAAGGTCCATTACTTTTAATTCTGATTCAAGGACTTCAGCGTAGGTTAACGTATCATATTTAACCGCTTCAGGATCTTTCATTGGGTCAGCAGAGTAAACGCCATCTACTTTTGTCCCTTTAAGTACCACTTCAGCTTCAATTTCGATACCGCGCAAACAAGCCGCAGAATCTGTTGTGCAAAATGGGTTGCCTGTACCAGCAGCAAAAATCACTACGCGGCCAGATTTTAATAAGCTAATGGCTTCTGTCCAGGTGTAATCGTCACACACGCCTTTAAGCGGAATGGCAGACATAAGACGAGCATTAACATATGCACGGTGCAACGCATCACGCATGGCTAAACCATTCATTACGGTTGCTAACATACCCATGTGATCGCCCACCACGCGGTTCATGCCAGCTTTTGCTAAGCCTTCTCCACGGAACAGATTACCACCACCAATAACCACACCAACTTGAATGCCGAGTTCAACAAGCTCTTTTACTTCTTGTGCCATACGATCAAGTACTTTTGGGTCAATGCCGAAGCCTTCTTCACCCATTAAAGCTTCACCGCTTAATTTAAGCAGAATACGTCTAAACGCTGGTTTTGGATTGGTGCTCATAATTTTCGTCCTAATTATAACAAGACCGCAGCGGTTGCTGCGGTCTTAGGGTACTTAGAGAAAAGCGATTACGCTTTTTTAGTTGCAGCGATTTGCGCTGCTACTTCAGCAGCAAAATCTTCTGCCTTCTTCTCGATACCTTCGCCAACTTCTAAACGAATGAAGTTAGTCACTGTTGCTTTTTTCTCTTTAAGAACTTCGCCAACAGTTTTCTTAGGTTCCATGATATAAGCTTGACCAGTAAGAGAGATCTCACCAGTAAACTTCTTCATACGACCTACAACCATCTTCTCAGCGATTTCAGCAGGCTTGCCTTCATTCATCGCGATTTCGATTTGAAGCGCTTGCTCTCTTTCTACAAGTTCAGCAGGCACATCGTCAGGGTTTACGAATTCTGGCTTAGAAGCAGCAACGTGCATTGCGATGTGCTTTAAGGTTTCTTCGTCAGCTTCGCCCGCAACAACAACACCGATACGGTCGCCGTGACGGTAAGATGCTAAGTTAGCACCGTCGATGTACTCAACGCGACGAACGTTGATGTTTTCACCGATTTTAGTCACTAGCGCAACACGAGTTTCTTCAAACTGTGCTTTAAGATCTTCAATAGTGACTTTTGATGCAGCAGCAACATCTAGTACTGCGTTAGCAAATCCTAGGAAGTTTGAGTCTTTTGCAACGAAGTCAGTTTGACAGTTAACTTCTAAAAGTGCAGCGAAACCATCGCCGTTCTTGATTAGAATTGTACCGTCAGCAGCGATGTTACCTGCTTTTTTAGCAGCCTTCGCAGCGCCGCTTTTGCGCATGTTATCAATCGCTAGTTCGATGTCACCGTCAGTTTCAGTCAGTGCATTCTTACAGTCCATCATGCCAGCGCCAGTGCGGTCACGAAGTTCTTTAACTTGGGCAGCAGTAATTGCCATTGTTAAATCCTCTAATTTAATTCGTCTAATATTGCATTTATAAAACAGGGGCCAAAAGGCCCCTGTTCACCAATTATCTTATTGGCAAATAAGGGAGATGGTAACCATCACGCCTTATTAAACAGCTTCTACGAAACCGTCTTGCTCAGCTTGAACAGCTAAATCTTGACCACGGCCAGAGTTGGCAGCAGCAGCAACAGATGAAGTGTACAAACGAATAGCACGCATCGCGTCGTCGTTACCAGGAACGATGTAGTTAACACCGTCTGGTGCAGAGTTAGTATCAACAACTGCAACAACTGGGATACCTAGGTTGTTTGCTTCTTTAATAGCGATATGCTCATGGTCAGCACCGATAACGAATAATACGTCAGGTAAGCCGCCCATGTTCTTGATTCCGCCTAAAGACTTTTCTAACTTGTCTAATTCGCGTGAACGCATTAGCGCTTCTTTCTTAGTAAGCTTGTCGAAAGTACCGTCTACAGACTGGCTTTCTAGCTCTTTAAGACGCTTGATTGACTGACGAACAGTTTTCCAGTTTGTTAACATACCGCCTAACCAGCGGTGATCAACATAGTACTGGTCACAAGAAATTGCAGATTCTTTGATAGCTTCGCCAGCAGCGCGCTTGGTACCAACAAATAATACTTTACCTTTCTTAGAAGCGATGTTGCTAATGAAAGCTAAAGCTTCGTTGAACATTGGTACAGTGTGCTCAAGGTTGATGATGTGTACACCGTTACGAGCGCCGAAGATGAAAGGCTTCATCTTTGGGTTCCAGTAACGTGTTTGGTGACCGAAGTGAACACCAGCTTGTAGCATGTCGCGCATTGAAACAGTAGTCATTGTATATACCTTAATGTAAGGGGTTAGACCTCCACGCATCCCATGTTTTCGACCCTCTTAATTCGATATGAATTAGAAAGCACCCCGAAAAATGTGTCGATACGTGTGTGATTTAGTATTTAAGTTAATTGCCATGTATAATAGCCGCCATATTTTACGGTTTGCCGAACTCTTTGTGATGATTTGTTTAAAATGCCTATAAATAAGCGTTTAATAACATTAACCGACATCGAGTTAACTCGAACCGTACAACAACGATCTTATACACAACGGCGCGCTTTATACCATAATCGGCAACTAAATACAAATTTTTGCCATAAAATCATTGGATAAAACCAGCCAATTTTGACCGTCAAATGATAGAGAGTTTTCATGAGTATTGTGATTAAAAATGCAGACGAAATAGCAAAAATGCGTGCAGCAGGTAAGTTAGCTGCTCAAGTATTAGAAATGGTTGCTCCTTTTGTAAAGGCAGGCGTCACCACCGATGAGCTAAACGACATTTGTGCAAAATACACCGAAGAGCAAGGCGCAATTTCTGCCCCGCTTAATTATCATGGTTTTCCAAAGTCTATTTGCACTTCAGTAAATGCAGTGGTTTGCCACGGTATCCCTTCTGGTTATGTGTTAAAAGAAGGCGATATGATTAACCTTGATATTACTGTCATTTTAGACGGTTATCATGGCGACACCTCTAAAATGTTTTTAATCGGTGAAGTGTCAGCAAAAGACAAACGCTTAAGCCGAATCGCCCAAGAAAGCTTATATTTGGCCATTCGTAAGGTTCGCCCTGGTTTAAAATTAGGCGAAATTGGCACAACCATTGAAAAATTCATCAAAACCAGCAAAACAGGGCTTGATAAGTATTCTATCGTGCAAGATTATTGTGGACATGGAATTGGTTCTGGCTTTCATGAAGAGCCACAGGTAGTTCATTACAAAAATAATGATAAAACCACTCTAAAGCCTGGTATGTGTTTTACTATCGAGCCAATGATCAACGCCGGTCGTCACACGACAGTACTGGATAAAAATGATAATTGGACCGTCACCACCTCCGATGGTAAAAATTCTGCTCAGTGGGAACACACCTTATTGGTAACAGAAACCGGCGTAGAAGTGTTAACTTTACGCGAAGAGGAAGATTTCCCTCGTATCATTAACCACTAAAAATAAATAAGGTTATCAATGAATACTGCGCTGGCCGCCAAAAATGCATTAATAGACTTAAACCAGCGCTTAGTTGAGCAATACACAGCAAAAGATCCCATTGCTGATATTGTTAAACATCGCAGTCAATTTGTTGATTCCTTATTAACCCAGGCATGGCAAGACTTTGCGTTAAATTCTGACGCACTTGCCTTGGTTGCGGTAGGTGGCTATGGCCGCGGTGAACTGCATCCCCATTCAGACATCGATTTACTGTTTTTAGTTAACAATGAGCCACTTTCAACTGAATTAGAAAGCCAACTCAGCCAGTTCATTACCTACCTTTGGGATACAGGGCTTGAAATTGGCCACAGTGTTCGCACCATCGCGCAAACCATTGAACAAGGTAAAGCGGATATTACCATTGCCACTAATCTTATAGAGGCAAGGCTGCTAACCGGTAATGAATATTTATTTGATCTGCTTTATGACCATATCCGCCAGGATGATTTTTGGCCATCTTATGATTTTTATAACGCAAAAAAAGATGAACAGACCAACCGGCACAGCAAAGCCAGCGCCTTCGATTTAGAACCCAATATTAAAACCTGCCCAGGTGGACTGCGCGATATTCAAACCATCGCATGGGTTGCTATGCGCCACTTTGATGCAGCAACATTAGAAGAACTCGTTGAGCATGACTTTCTTGCGCCAGCAGAGCTTGAAGAGTTGCTAGAGTGTCAAAACTTTTTGTGGGAAATTCGCTTCGCCCTGCACATCACAGCTAATCGCAATGAAAACAGACTACTGTTTGATTTACAGCGTCAAATTGCTAGCTTACTCGGCTATGAGGACGCGACTCAACTGGCCGTTGAACAAATGATGAAACGCTACTATCGCACGGTTCGCCGAGTGATGGAGCTCAATCAAATGCTGTTACAGCTATTTAAACGCGCCACACTTGGGCATACGCAAGCTTTAGAGATTCAGCCGATAAATAGCATGTTTCAACGTCGTGGACGGTACATCGAAGTATTAGACGATGACTTATTTACTCGCGCTAATGAAGAAATTTTGCGCTTATTTTTAATGATAGCCAAAAACTCTAATATTCAGGATATTTACGCACCGACACTACGCTTATTGCGCAATGCTCGTCGAGGACTCACCGCGCCGTTACAAGATAATCCCGCTTGTCGCAAAGTGCTCATGGAAATTCTTAAGCACCCTCGGGGTATTGAAGCATTATCGTTTATGCACAAACACGGTATTTTATCTTCATATTTACCCGCCTGGCGCAAAATTGAAGGTCAAATGCAGTTTGACTTATTCCATGCTTATACCGTTGATGAACACACTCACCGATTATTACTCAATATAGAGCGTTTCTCACAATCCGAGCAAAAAGATGAATTTCCTTTAGGCGCGATTTTGATTAATCAGTTACCGAAAAAAGGCTTATTGGTGCTAGGGGCAATATTTCATGATATTGCCAAAGGTCGAGGCGGCGATCACAGTAAATTAGGTTCAAAAGATGCCATCGATTTTTGCAAGTTACATGGCATGAACGATCATGATGGTCGATTAGTCGCGTGGTTAGTTGAAAACCATTTAGTCATGTCGGTGACCGCGCAACGCCGTGATATTTCCGATCCTGAAGTGGTTGCCGAATTTGCAGAAAAAGTGCGCGATGCGATTCATCTCAGTTATTTATATTGCCTTACCGTCGCAGACATTTGTGCCACAAATGAAAAAACCTGGAATAACTGGAAAGGTTCATTACTGCGCGATCTGTACTTCTCGACTCAACGCGTATTAGCGCGCGGCAAAGAAAAGCCTGTTGATGTCAAAGCGCGTGTAAAAGAAATACAAGCTAAAGCAAAGAAAGAATTAATAAGACGTGGCATAAAAGAAAAAGACATGGACACCTTGTGGTCACGTTTTAAGTCTGACTACTTTATACGCCATCAACCCAATCAAGTCGCTTGGCACGCCGAAGCCATTCTAAAACACAATCGCGACGAACCATTGGTATTAATGTCTAAACACACCACGCGAGGCGGCACAGAACTGTTTATTTACAGTAAAGACAAGCCTAAATTGTTCGCGACGGTAATGACCGTATTAGACAATAAAAATATCAACGTCCATGACGCCAACATTATGACGTCAAAAGACAACTATGCGCTCGACACCTTTGTTATTTTAGAACAAGATGGCGAGCCCATTTTGCAGTTATCGCGCATTCAAAGTATTCGTAAAGCACTTGAGAAAGCCTTAGCCAGTGAAAATCCGAAGCTACCAAAGTTCAGAAAACTGGCGCGGATCATGAAACCTTTTAATGTTGCCACTCATGTGAGTTTCTTACCCAGTGCTCGCCATGGTACAAGTATGATGGAATTAATCACCTTGGACACGCCAGGCCTGTTAGCCAAGGTCGGCGACACTTTTTATCGCTGTGACGTCACCTTATTAGCGGCCAAAATTACCACGATTGGCGAACGCGCAGAGGATTTCTTTATTTTGCAGACCCAAAGTGGTGCGGCATTAGACGAGCAGCAACAACGACAACTATCAGATGCACTTATATTGGCACTGAAATCCACTAACTAATTTTTTAAAACTCAATGTTTATGCTAATTTTGAGCTAATCATTACCTACTGGGAGAAAACAATGGAGGCTTTACGCCAACGCATTGAAGCTGCATTCGAAACTCGCCAAGACATTTCACCTTCGAGTGTCGACGCAAGTGTACGTGCAGATGTTGAAACTGTAATCAACATGCTAGACAAAGGCGAAGCACGTGTTGCTGAGAAAATTGACGGTGAATGGCATGTTCATCAATGGCTTAAAAAAGCAGTTTTGCTGTCTTTCCGTATTTTTGATAATGGCGTGATTGACGGTGGCGACACAAAATACTTTGATAAAGTACCGCAAAAATTTGCTGATTACGACGAAGCTCGTTTCAAAGCAGAAGGCATTCGTGTCGTGCCACCTGCAACTGTACGTAAAGGCTCATTTATCGGTAAAAACACCGTATTAATGCCATCTTACGTTAACCTAGGTGCATATGTTGATGAAGGCACCATGGTTGATACGTGGGCTACAGTAGGCTCATGCGCACAGATTGGTAAAAACGTACATCTCTCTGGTGGTGTAGGTATTGGCGGTGTATTAGAGCCATTACAAGCCGGCCCAACCATTATTGAAGACAACTGCTTTATTGGCGCACGCAGCGAAATCGTTGAAGGTGTTGTTGTTGAAGAAGGCAGCGTTATCTCAATGGGCGTTTACATTGGCCAAAGCACACGTATTTTTGACCGTGAAACCGGTGAAGTGCATTACGGTCGTGTTCCAGCGGGTTCTGTTGTGGTCTCTGGCAACTTGCCATCTGCTTGCGGTAAATACAGTTTATATGCTGCCATTATCGTTAAAAAAGTGGACGCCAAAACTCGCGGTAAAGTAGGTATTAACGAGCTACTGCGTATCGTTGACTAATCACCTTTCTCGGTGAATAGATTAATAATAAAAAAGGCGCTAAGCGCCTTTTTTGTTATTCCATTGTGCGTTAATAAGTGATGGCTCACTTATAAACGAGGAATGGTATTACTGAGTTTTTTTAAGGATCGCATTGGCTAAAATCTGCCATGTTAGCATTCCAATCACCTGTTCTTTATCATTTTGCACCAAAAGATACGCCGCGTTAGATTTTTCTAGGGTTAATTTAGCATCATTTAAAATAGTATGATCGCTAATCATATTCATCTTATGCTGCATAATTTGGTGAGCACGCTTATTAAGTAAACTTCTATCCGCCGCACGTTCTGCAGCGGTATCAATGAATGGACTGTGCCAAAATGCTAAAATTTGATTATCGACGACACCAATCGGCTTACGTTCTTTTTCTGAGAGCACGACTGCCACCCCCATCTTAGCCTTTTTCATCATGGCTTCGGCGTGTTCTAAGGTATGATATTCCTCTAAAAATACGACAGGTGCCAATGTTAAACTCGACACATACTCTTCTTCTTTAAAGTCTTCTACCGCTAAAATTTCTAAGCAAGCATCAACAACACCTGCGTCATATTGTATACCGCGACCTCGCATTAACTCTTGTGTTAATACATCCATGCCTAAAGAAGGACGATAAGGTCTGTGGCTTAAGATTGAATCGGCAATATCAGCTACCGCAATAATTTTAGCTTCTAGTATGATGTCTTTGCCTTTGAGACCTTTGGGGTAACCTGAGCCGTCTAAGCGCTCATGGTGTTGTAAAATCATTTGTTTAATGGGCCACGGAAACTCCACCTCATCAATGATCAATGCACCTTGCTCAGGATGCTCTTTAACCATGGCAAACTCAGCTTCAGTTAACCGTGATGGTTTTGATAAAATTTGACTGGGTAATGCCAGTTTGCCGATATCGTGGATCAACGCCCCCAATTTAAGCCCCTCAAGGCACTCAGGCGACAAGCCCATTTTTTCGCCCATTAAATAGCTTAACTGCGCCACTGACTTTTGATGGCCTGCGGTATAAGCATCTTTGAGCTCCAACGCTTCCGATATTGCTCCAATCAATTGGACCAATATTAAGGTCATTTTCTCTTTTTGCGCTTTGATAATGCTCGATTGGTGGGACACTGCTTTCATCGTACGAGGCAGCTCTACGCTATGCCATAAAATGGTAGCAAAAATGGTTAATGATTTTGCATCAACTTGGGTATAAGGATTATCTCGATTACCTACGCCAATAATCCCAACCAACTTCTTACGGTAATGAATAGGAATACAAAGGTGGTTTTTAAAGGCAAAAAAGCCGTCTTTTTGGCTTTTATTGGCAATTAGATCGGTTAAATCGTTATGAATAACAGGTTTGCGGGTTTTAATGGTTTCGGCCCAAACACCAGAATCAGCTTTATATGTTTGTTGCTTAGGGATAGCAAAGTAGTCACTGACTTCATCATTCCAAGCCGTTTTAACTATTTGATTCGATTTTTCATTAAAAAGATGAACATAACCGACTTTGGATTTAGTTAATGATAAACCTTGTTTTATTGCCGTAACAAAGACTAAATCGCCACTCGCATTAATCACTTCTTCGATTTGCTCAAGCCAGTCATCACTAGACTGAATAGCTTGATGATAATCAGGATGAAGCTCATTTAGCCAGGCTTTATCCAATTCAATCTCAATAATTGAAATACACCAATGCTCGCCGCTTTCTTCTATGGCGGTGAGCCTTGCTTGAAGGGCATGGCCTTTTTCATCGACAAAATTAATCACATGGCTGTTTTGACGTTCACTGAAATCAATACCGTCGAGTGGTAACGTCGGAAAAGCATTTAATATTGGTTGCTTTAATATGGCTGAAATCGGTTTTTTGGCTAATTTATAGAGCGGCTCACTCAACTTAATGAGCTCAAGACGATCGTTCAAAATCCCCCAGCACAATTTTGCACTTTTAGGGACTTCAGACGGCTTTAAAAAAAAATCAGCTTTTTGTAACATCGATCACCCTATTAAAGAATAGTAAATTACAGGACTATTTTAAGATTGGATAAACACTAATCTACGAATAAACTTGAACAATTGATCTTATTTCAATCAATAGATTAACCATAGCACATGAAGTCTATCGGCTGTAATACGGCATAACTAAAGCCGAATGTAGTGCTAAAACTGAGCTTAATACCAATTTGCATTAATAAGTGATGCCGACTCAAATACTAAAAAACGACGGTTTTGTTGCCGTACACCACAACTTGTTCATTTAGCACTAATTGCAATGCTTTACTGAGTACGCTTTTTTCTACATCGCGACCATTATGTGCAAGCTCTTCAGCGCTATAACTGTGATCAACTGAAATAACATCCTGCTTAATAATCGGCCCTTCGTCCAGATGATTATTAACGAAATGCGCAGTCGCACCAATAATTTTAACCCCACGATCCCACGCTTGTTTATACGGCGATGCACCAATAAATGCGGGTAAAAATGAATGATGAATATTAATGATTTTATCCGCAAACGCAGTGACAAACTCAGGGGTCAATACACGCATGTATTTAGCCAGGACAACAAAATCAGGATCGTAAGGTTTAATGACCTTGAGCATCGCTTGCTCATGTTCTTGACGGTTTAATCCTTCATGACTGACATAGTGAAATGGAATATCGAATTTTTCAGTCAATGGTTGTAATACATCATAATTGCCAACCACTGCGGCTATCTCAACATCTAAGCCGCCATAATAAGACTTCATTAAAATATCGCCTAAGCAATGCGCTTCTTTTGTCACCATAATCACAATGCGTTTGGTACACATTTCCACCAGCTTCATGTGGTTTTGCGCTGGTAACACCGCGCGTAATTCAGATAACAAACGCTCATCATCGAAGTGGCCTTCAAGCTCTGCACGCATAAAAAAACGCCCTTGAGCATGATCGACAAACTCAGTGTTTTTAATGATATTGAGCTGATTGGCAAAACACACATGAGTAATTTTTGCGATTAACCCTTTCGCATCAGCACAGTCAGTAATTAAGACTTTACGCTGTAATTCGGTTGGACTGGTTTTATTTAATTGATGACTCACGCTTACTGCTCCCGTATTACGATTAAGATTAACCTTGTCAGTTTGCCACTGAATATGCATCTTTGGGGAGGTTTTTTAATGATAAATTCTCATAAAGACTCAAAAAAGCGCATTTTGACACCATTTGCTACGCAATCATGAAAGAACAGTCAAAGAGTGGTTAATTTACATCACGTTATTTTCGAGAATCGAGATATTTTTGCAGCAATTTACGTAACGATTCAGCTTTAGTGCCATAGACGACCTGCACACCTTTTCCCATCACCACTACGCCTTTTGCGCCCAGGCGCATTAAACGGGCTTTATCAATTAAATCCGCTTGATTTACACTAATGCGTAAACGGGTTAAACAGGCATTAATTTCAACAATATTGTCGCGGCCACCTAACGCTGAAATCATCGCTCGCAAGCTTTCTTTGGGTCCTGATACCCCATCGGTTTGCTCTATACGCCCAGGAGTTTTTAAGTTAAAAGCTAAAATACTGGCCCGAAAAAGAGCATAGTAAATAATGGCAGTAATGGGACCGAGGACCCAAATCCAATAGGTATTGGCTGAACGAGAAAAGAGCAAACTGAAATCCACCAAACCATGAGAAAACACAATACTGTGGTGGACTTCTAATAATATACACACGCTATAGGCAATACCCGTGAGTAAAGCATGGACGAAAAACAATAACGGCGCGATAAACATAAATGCAAATTCAATGGGTTCAGTCACCCCAGTCAACCAACTCGCTGTGGCTGCAGAGAGCATAATACCGGCAACACGATTACGCTCTGACTTATCTGCACAACGCCAAATCGCCAATGCCGCTGCAGGCAATCCCCACATTTTAATTAAATAACCGCCGGCCAAATTACCCGCTAATGGATCGCCAGCCAGGTAACGAGCAACCTCGCCTCTTACAACTGTGCCCTCGTTAATGTATTGACCCACTTCGAGATAAAATGGTGCATTCCAAATATGATGCAAGCCTAAGGGAATGAGCAAGCGCTCTACGGTGCCATACACGCCAAAGGCAATAGCAGGATCTTGATAAACAGCCCAGTCGGATAAATGCTCAATCACGAGAGATAAAGGCGGCCATACATGACTTAACACATAAGCCAACATCATGGATAACGGAATAACGATAATAGGTGCGCTTCGACGGCCCTCAAAAAATGAAAATATGGCAGGTAACTTCACATGCTGGCTAAAACTAACCGCAAGGCAAGTGATGCCACCCACGAGCATACCACCAGCTATCCCGGTATCGATGGTTTGCATTCCCCATAATGGACGCGATACTAAGCCATAAATATCGGTTAGCGCCCCCATTGTCGATAAAAACACGCCAAAACCAAATACGGCTGAAAATGCAGCAATCCCCTGATCACGGCAAAAACCGATAGCGATGGCCACGCTAAACAGCAGTGGCATCATGGTAAACACCAAATTGCCTACCGCAGACAGCACAATATTGAGTTCAGAGGGAATAAACGGTAACGGGTTTACCGTAAGACCAAGCATAACGCCTGCTGCGGGTAAAATAGCAATAGGGATCAACAGCGCTTGGCTTAAGCGCTGTGCAAATTTAAACCATTGTTGTGTAAAAAATCTTAGGCTGCGTTTGCCGATGTGACCGCGTTGTGCCAACTGGCTATCCATGTTTTTGCTTCAATTTCAGGTTCCATTGTTTCGCATGCATCAATTTCTAATTTATCGAGTAGCGGCTTAGCGCCTAGCTCAATAAATAATTCATCAAACTGTTTGATTGCACCGCAAAATGTTTCATAACTTGAATCACCTAAACCAATTAAACTGTATTTAAGTGACGGTAAATAAGGTGCATTATTTTTTAGCTCATTAAACCAAGGCGCAATATCTTCAGGGATATCACCTTGCCCGGTGGTAGAGCACACAACCATTAACAACTCATCTTGTGGTGGCACAAAACCAAGTAATTCATTAGGTTGCCAAAGTGTAGTGGTAAACCCTAATTTTGCAATGGCACCCGTAACAGTTTCGGCAGTATATTGAGCACTACCATAAACAGTACCAAAAACAACATTGACCTTTTTCATGGTACACTATCCCCTTAAATCAAATCCGATATAAAATGTGATATAAAATGCGTTGAGAGTGAACAACTTACTTTATTCGCTAAGGTTCTCGCAAGTGCCTTTTATAACGCATGTAAAATATAGATAGAGCAATAATTGATGCGCTCTAAGTAAACAAAGACATTACGGAAACAGTACTATGCGACAAGTCAGTAGAAAACGAAAACTCAAACTACAGCATAAATTCGCCCACATCCGCCGTAATTATTATTTCCATATTGAACAGAAAAATCACGAACTGTTGCCTCCTATTGCAGAATTCGAAAAGCTGAAGAAGGCAATTGCAGACCATATGGAGTAATTTCAGCACTACGCAACCCTGCTTATTACTGATCCCATCATAATATTGATTAGCTCAGTAACATACTCGGCATTGACGATAATTGATCATCATCCCAGCCAAACGCCTCAAAAATACTTAACCACTCAACCTCTAATTCAGCTTCGATATGCATCGCTTGTTGAGTCACCGGATGGACAAACTGCAAACTTTTAGCAATGAGCCATAATCGGTTAATGGCAAAGTGTTCTCTAAAAAACTTATTCTGCTTACCATCACCATGAGTTGTATCGCCCACGATAGGATGGCGTAAATGCGCCATATGCCGACGTAATTGATGTTTACGGCCAGTATGAGGACTTAAACGGATTAACGCATAGCGACTACTAGGGTAACGACCTGAGCTAAACGGTATTTCGGTATTCAACAGCGGCTGAAAATCGGTTACCGCCTCTTGCGCGGCTTTATTAGGGTCGACGTGTTTGTCCCCTAAATCGTCAAACTCTTGTTTTAAGGCGTAATCTAAAGTGCCAGACTCGTGCATATTACCGCGCACAATCGCCAAGTATTGTTTTTTAATGCTGTGATCGGCAAACTGTTCGCACAACTGACGTGCAACATCACTGGATTTTGCAAACAACAAAACCCCAGATGTTGGTCGGTCTAAACGGTGTACAGGAAAGACATGACACCCGACCAAGTCACGGGTCATTTGCATAGCAAAAAAACGCTCTCTTCGCGCTAAATAACTGCGATGGACCAATAATCCTGCCGGTTTATGAATCGCCACAATATGTTCATCTTCAAATAATATTTCTATCTTTGGCGGTTGCTCGTCTGAATCGACATCGCTATCAATCAACGCTTCTGTGTCTTCTACAAATTGCGGGTCATATAACTCATCGTTATCAATCGCGAGTTTGGCATTCGTTTCTTTGGCATTCATCTTGGAATCACTTAGGTCTAAAAATAATAATTAATTGCGACTTATTGCTGGCTCAACAACACATCAAATGCTTGCAGGTGAACAATAATCACGTTGCGCTGCGGCATACCTTGCCACAATTGTTCTGCCATAGGGGCGATTGCCATTGTGGTGGGTAATGGATGCTTTAGAGCAATCAGTTCAGTCATTTTAGGAATAAAAATAAACTGCACCCATTGTTCAAATGCCATGGTATCGCAAGCAAATGGCGCATGACTTGCCATAGCGGCTGCACTAGGAGGTGTATCTGACCAAATCTGACACTGTTTAAGCAGTTGTTCTAATTTAATTAAATGGTTTTTACTGGCTAAATAAAGCATAAACATGAACGACAATATCGAGGCAATGTCTGTTTATGATATCATCTAGCTTCTTGAATACCCATCCAACTTGTTTGATTTAGTGAAGATACCATGACCGAAATAACCACCCTTAGCCAATTTCTGACCACCGCCAATACCCAGTTCCAAATTTATGATTTAGGCCGCCGTGTTCAGCACATTGATATGTTGGCATTTCACCAAATCGATTCTTTATTAGCGCCGTATCCGTACCCTATTCAAGGGCATGCGCAATTTGCGATTGTATTTTGGCAACAACAGCAACAGCCTTATATTTGGTTTGTAAAGTTACCGTTAGACGAGCAAGGCTTATTATCACCTGCTCCGCGTACTCAATTTATCAAAATGATTTTAGAGGCACTCGGACGCGATCCAACCCAGGCATTAAGCGATGAACAGCAAGAACAATTAGCGAATCATCCTTTTAGTTTTAAACCCAATCAAAATAAACTGGCACTGTTTAATGCCTTGGTGAGATTGCAACTTGGCCAAAGTGCATCGAGCCAATATGAATTTGCCGCCCAATATTTATCAGGTCAAGCACCCGCTGACACATGGCAACAATTAGGCCTACAAGGTTTAGCGGATATTTGCGTTCGCGCACATCAGTTTGACCATCTTGATGACATCATTAATGCATTCGACCAAGCTCCCGTTGAGGTACAAGCCGCATTGTGTCAGTGCTTAGAACATATCACGATTGATAAACGGCTAGCTGAGCGATTATTACAGCGATTATCACAAGCTGAAGCTGACTTAAAAGTGATGTACCTTGCAGCATTAGCCTCAGATACGCAATTGAGCATGGCGGCCATTAAGCAGCTAAATGAACAACAATTGTTAAACGATAATCACTTAATTACCATTGCGGCACGTAACTGGTTGGCATTGAAAGATGACACGACTCGCAAAGACTATTTAGAAGCTTTGGCAAAACAACCACAACACTTCTTTAACCAGGTATTTGCTGATATCGTAGCAATACCTAGCTTGCGTCAAGGATTACTCACTGATTTACGTCATCCAGACCGCAGCATTCAATTAGCTACCGCTATCGGCGGATTATTTAAGGCAACCAGCCTATGATGAGTGATTTTTTATTATTTGTTGCTTTAGTCGTTGTTGGCGCATTTTTTTGGCAATTAAGACAAATGGCCGAACTGAGCAGAACCATTGCCGAGCAATCATGTAAAAAACAAAATGTGCAACTATTAGCGATTGCTATGGAGTCTGCTCGTCCAAGCATTGGAGGCAGTACCGGTATTTGTTGGAAAGCCACCTTTATGTTTGAATTCAGCACCGACGGTATTAACCAATACCGAGGTCATATTATGATGCACGGTAATCGAGCTAAAAAAATTGAATGGCCAATTTTTCCTGAACCAGAATGGATGGAGTCTCCTACCGCAAGCGGTAAATTTGGTGGATGCGGCAGCAGTAAAAGTTGCGACTCAGGTAAATGTCATTAAAAGCCGTTCTACTTTTTGAACAACAGAACTAAAGATGAATATAAAAAAACGCTATTTTGCAAAAAATAGCGTTTTTTATTGAGTGGTATCATCATTAAGTTTGTGGTTTATTAAGCACTTTGTAATCGCTGTACGTCACAGTTTGAATACTGTCGAGCGACTTAAAAATTGCCGCAGTCCCGCTAATGGTCGTTGACGTGTGGGCTGGCATCACGAGTCCCTCAAACACATCAAAACGTAATTCAAGTTCAAATGTAGTCAGGGTAACTGAAAATGCAGGGTTTAACTCGTCGGTATTACTGATGAGAATTTTACGTAAATGCTTGGATGTTTTATCCAAATAAAGCACGCCCGCTAATGCGTTATTGTCTAGCTCATCAATACTGGGTGTAAATGTGAATGACAGATTTATGTCATCCTCGCCGACAAAAACCAATGTCGACAAATCAATTAAATCAGAAAACGCCAATTCATAGCTAGTCTCATCTTTATCTGTCTCCAGCTCTTGTTGACGTTCTCGGTATTCAGTTAAGCGCTCTTTACTCGGAGCATCGCCATTTTCAGACACCAAACGCCAACGTTCTGCCTCAGGTAAGGATGCATTGAATTGTTCAATACGTGTCATGTCTGGCATCACTGTTTGCTGTGAATACTGCCAAAGCACCTTGGTATGGTCATTATTACTATTGAGATCGTTTAACGCTTGCTCAACCCATTGTTGTTGCTCTTCGCTCACCTGTGCATTGGCGTGATAGCAAACCAATGAAAACCCTATCAGTAGTGCAATTTGAAACCCTTTCATGCTATCTCCTTGTACAATGATGACTTAGATGTTGTGCAGTCAAATGAGGTGCTTAAACCATAGATTTAAATCATCCACATCGGCACTTTACAATTGGACAACATATCACTACAAAGTTCCATCACCCTGAAAAAAGCCAAAAGAAAGGCCGCGACAGTAACTGTCGCGGCCTTTATATCTCTTGTTAAGCTTTCCCGCTATTTAAGTGCTCCCTGCACCATCCATGCGTCTAACTTGCATCCTGCTCAATCCTTGGTCATTCCATGATGTTCCGTGTACTTACGTACTTTCCTTCTTACTCGATTATCCATTGACCGAGCCTGCTCAATCCTAAGCGTGTCCTTATATCATCCATGAAATTTTTACCTATCCTGTAGCAAATCATTTGCTGAGTATTTTGCATCCTGCAACATTATCATCCTGATAATGTTTAAAACCCGTTGTTCACTTAACGCTTATAACGTGTTTTGCGTTTCATCCTGAAACTGTAATTCGTCCATAACATCCGTTTACATTGGGTCATCATGACCAGCTAACTTCCTTGAAATGTCCCCGTCCTAGGAACGAGATAAATAATAATTCATTTACCTCTACGTAAACAGATACCTCTTAATGAATAAAACACCACCGCGATTGCATAATAAATTAAATCATTAATAATTAGTGAGTTAGGATTTTCGTGGTTTATTTTCTCAATAATAAAGTGATTAGTCTCACACTCTTTGTGCGATATCTCTTACAAGAGAGCGAGCGAAATAGGTAATATCTAGTTAACATTTAAGCTACATTCTAGACGTTGAAAGGGTAATAACAGTGATATCGCACACCAAGTGCCTGTTTTGTGATGGTCGAGGAAGTTGTTTGTCTGCGAGAATGATATAAAAGCTAAGTTGTCATTATTATCACACTTATATTTATTGGCATGCCCTGGCACCATCGCAATTAAAATTATTAAAGAGTAAAACGGCTACCATAGATAACTCCGCTCATGTCAATCTACGAATAGAGATAAATAAGTAACCGTGTTAACATGTAACAAAATATTAACACCATGTTGCGTACTAGTAAGGAGGGGAAATAGGCTTGAATAATTCCGAAATAGATGATGTCAGCAATGTCATTATAATCCCTATCGATCAACTAACCATTGGCATGTTCATTACCGCGATTGATCGCGACCAAAGCAAGATCGAGATCCGAAACCCCGGCCAATTAAAATACCAAGATGCAATATTAACACTCAAAAAAAGCAATGTATTACGTGTCTGGGTAGATATTAAGCGTTCATCAAATCATTGTGGCTTAAAGCCGCGAGACAAATCAAATTCCTTATCAAATCCACTAGCTCGAAAACCCACCACAACAAGAGCAAGCCAGCAGATCCAAGCTAAAAAACTGCTAGCTGAAGCAAAAAGTTTAATTCAGAAGTTTTTATCTGATACCTATGAAGGTAAAGATATTAACGTTAATCAGTTCGATCATATTATCAACAATATGATTGAATCTGTTTTGACCAATGAAGACGCTTTTCAATGTGTATTAGCGCTGCGGACTAAAGATGCTTATTTACTGGAGCATGCTATAAACGTCGCATTTTTGCTTGTTACTTTTGGGCATCATCTCAAATTGGATATCGACATTCTTAGGCAACTGGCTATTGGAGGCATTCTGCATGATATCGGCAAAATAAGAATCGATGATCATATTCTTCATAAACCAGGAAAGTTAACACCTGAAGAACTCGAACATATGAAATTGCACCAGGTTTTCGCAATTGAAATAATGGAAGACACTAAGGGTTTGTCACAAATAAGCAAAGATGTGTGTTTGATGCACCACGAAAAAATCGATGGACGTGGCTACCCAAAAGGATTGAAGGGAGATGAAATCCCAGTACATGGAAGAATGAGTTGTATTATTGACATCTATGATGCATTAACTGCAACACGAACCTATAAAGAGGCGATGAGCCCTGCAGCCTCATTTAAAACCCTTATGAGCTTAACACCATTTCACTTGGATCAAGAGCTAGTTTATGAGTTTATACGCTGTGTTGGAGTCTATCCGGTTGGCTCATTAGTTGTGCTGTCCGATGAACGTGTCGGTATTGTATGGGAAGCAAAAGGCCGAAATGTACTTCAACCCATTGTAAAGTGTTTCTATTCACTCAAACATAAACGTTACATTGATATTAAGATGGTTGATTTATTAAAGTGTGACCTCAATATTGAACGAGGAATATCGCCAAGTAGTCTAGATATAGATCCATCTTCATTTTATTGAGTAGCAAAAACATTCGCATAGAGTATGTATTGAGCCAACTTAATAAAATTCAATCTCAACAATACTAGCAACGTAAAAAGCAAAAAGGCACAACCTTAAGTTATAAGGTTGTGCCCGTAACACTTTTGTCAGCATCCTACTGAAATGTGCTCCCTGCGCCGTCCATGAAAACATGCATCCTAGCAGTCCATTTCCTTTTTGCTCATTTCCGTGACCCTTGTTTATACGAATATAATCAAAGCATCTTATGAGTGTCATTCCATTGAACAGCCTATCCATTGACTGAGCATTCAATCCGTTGAGTCATCCATGCTGCATCCTGCAGTCCTATCCTTTCATCCTTGTGTCGCTTTCGCTTCACCCTTCCTTGATTCGGCTATCCATTTGCCGAGCTTATGCCCTATGTCCTTGGGCGTGTCCTACTATCATCCTTGAAAATCTTTACTAACAATCTATTTCGAGAATCTATTTCGAGAATCTGCTTCGAGAAACTACTTGAACCATCGACTTTGAAAGTCGACTTAACAATTGATTTCAAATCTCAGCTATTTAACCTTTGTTTCTCATCCTAAGAAAACCCAGTTAATTATTCGCTTTCGATGGGTACATTCTAGCTAAAAAGCATTGCATGAAAAGTCACTAAAACCGACTGAAACAAAACTTTCACATAACAAAAAACAACAAAAGCCTAACAAACAACTGTTTATAAACGCATTTTTATTTTTACACCCGATTAACACTCACAACTTTAGATAAGAATGCCTACATCAATGTAGGATAATGCTTACAAGCGTGTGAGCTAGGCTCTATTTTGCCCCAATAACGTTACGCCACTGGCGTTTTAACATTTGCCCAAACATCACCCAATCAGCCCATAAACTGTACAGCGGATAGGTAAATGTCGCAGGACGATTTTTTTCAAACATAAAATGGCCTAACCAAGCAAACCCATACCCAACGACAGGTAAAAGCAGTAATTGCCACCAATGTTGATTTATCAGTGTATTTATAATAATCACAACAATAATACTGCTGCCGATGTAATGTAACCTGCGGCATACAGGGTCTTGATGTTGCGACAGGTAAAATGGATAAAACTCTGCAAAAGAACTGTAACGTTTGGTCTGCATGACCTACTCCATAATGTGTTAGTGTTAGTGTTAGTGTTGGCACGGCAAAAAACATAAGATTTGATGAACACTTAACTTAATGAAGTTACGCACTCATGTCATCCTAAGGTTAAGTCGATCCGTCTAGTTTGTTATAAAATAAAATCTCGCCATCAACCTTGCCAATATTGACCTCAGCAATACTGCTAAACCCTTGCTGGACAAACACATCATGATGTTTAGGATGAGTAACAAAGACACCAATACCATCAAGCTTAGGCTGTTCATCACACCAACTTAATACCGCTTGAATTAACCTTGCACCATAGCCTTTATTTTGCTCATTGGGCGCTAGGGCAATAAATTGTAAGATGCCACATTTGTCAGAAGGCAAATGTTCCAAAATACAGTTCTCTTTTTCCATTAGGCCCTGGGTTGATTTCCAACCGGTTCCTAACACCATTTTTAAACGCCAATGCCAATATCGCGCTTCACCTAATGGCACTTGTTGGGTAATGACGCAGGCGACACCAATGAGCCGTTCATCATCAAATAAGCCAATTAAGGGTTGTTCTTGTTGCCACAGCTCATTGAGTTCTTCACGAATAGCTGCACGCAGTTTTTGTTCATATTGCGCTTGATCTTGCTGCCCCAAAACATCAATAAAATAGGGGTCGTCATGGTATGCGTTATACAAAATTGACGCCGCCACACGTAAGTCTTCAGCTGTTAAATACACTGCACGTAGGGTTTCCAAGGTAGGGTTATCCATTATTGTTATTCCTTGTTTGATGACTCATTTGCTTAACTTGTTCAGTTAACAAGTGAATAACTTAGCAAGTTAACAAGATTGAAACAATCAACAAATACGGTTTACCTTTATATCCAAACAACCTGAAGGTGTTCGATTTCAGCAAGAATTGACACGCGTTTAGGCAAGGCATTGATTGTGGGTAATGGTCATTCCCTTTCCAAAATCAATAACGCAGCATAAACGCGTGTAAAACTTGCCCTTTGGGAGCTTCACCGTGTTCCCCTGATTATTGAATCAAGAGCGTTGTTGCGCTAATTTATAAGGTGCCTAGTATTGAAAACACAGTGAAGCTCTGAAACACGTATCTTCAAGTTGATTGGGTTTATAATCAATAAATAGCTTTATTGATTAGTTCTTTGCAATTTGGGTATCGAAGATTAATACTGGAAATTCTAACGGGTCATATAAAGGAGTTGTCTCAATGGATACGACAGAAAATGATTTAAGCCACTTATTCCAGCAGCTCGGATTAGCGCACTCACAGCAAGATATTAATGAGTTTGTTAGCCGAAACAAATTAGCCGCACACACCCTGTTGATTGACGCCCAATGTTGGAATCAAAGTCAACGGGCATTTATAAAAGAAGCTTTAATGGAAGACGCCCAATGGTCTGAAGTTATCGACCAATTGGACGTAATGATGAGAGGTTAACCGAACTCTTACAATAACAGACCGATTCAAACCAGCTTAAATTTGCCCTAAAGCAGTGTCACCCCAGCCAACTAAGGTATTGTCTCTAAAGACTATTGGGGTGCACTCATCTTTAGTGGTTTTACCGTCACCTTTAGCCCATTGAGTGCGATAAAATAAGACTTTTATTGCCTGGTCTGTATTGGCTGAATTGTTTTTTGAATATGCTTCACTAAAATCGGCAGTGCCCATTAATGTCACCACTTGCTCGCTGGTCATGCCGAGTGCAAGGTTAGCCAATAAAGCACGATTTTTATCTTGTTGTTTTTCCCAATACTCGTGGCTTTTACCTGATTCATGATCGCCTACGCTAATCACACAGCCGCTTAATCCTACTGACATTAGCGCTACGACACTTGCCGCAATAAGTTTTGATTTCATGTTGCATCCTTTTTGTTAAAATATAACCCGCATTGTTATTACAGATCCTTGTAGCTAAAATCATGCCAAAACTTAATGCACTGATTTAAAATAATTTTTAATGCAATAAAAAATAAATTAGTGAATATTGCTACATATAATGAAGGAATTTAACCAACAATGAGTCCAATTGAACAAGTGCTTGCTGCTGCAAAAGCGATAGCAAACAATGGCCATACTCCAAGTTTAGCGTTAATCAAAAGTCGTTTAGGCAATCGCTTTGCAATGCCGATATTGATCCAAGGCTTACAACAATTTAAAGCATTGCCGAAATCAGAATGGCAAAACTTACCTGAATTAGCCGATATCCCGGCACAAGATCAATCCTCTACCGTACCAGCAGACCCTATCGCTAAGCTGCAATTACAAATAGACGCCATGCAACAGCATATCGATTTACTCACTAACAGAGTCTGCGAATTAGAACAACAAGTCTTAACCATCACCGAAAAGAAGGCACCGTAATCCATGTTTGTTACAGAACTTCGCTTTGAATGCTTTGCCGACACCACTATTGATGCAGCAGAAAAAGCCATTAATGGATTATTAGAAGCCCTTCGCGCCAATGGTCAAATTTTAGGACGCGAGTTTGCAGTGGCTTTTAACGATGGTGAATTTAGAGTTCGCTTGTTGTTACCTGAAAAAACCAGCTTATCGAATCGTTATAATAGCCCTTGGGTAAAAGTGACGTTAGCGGGGTTAACTGCAGCAAAATTATTGGCGCCAAGAGAAAAATTGATAGGCCAAGACATTAACTCAGAAGTCAGCAACACTGACGCACCTTCATGGCAACTGTTGTATACCAGTTATGTTCACATGTGCTCGCCACTGCGCAATGGTGACAACTTATTACCTATCCCGCTTTATCAATTGCCTGCAACGTTTAATGGTGATCATAAGCGCATCATAAAATGGCAAACAGAATGGCAAGCCTGCGATGAACTGCAAATGGCTGCAGCCACCAAAGCAGAATTCGCGGCATTAGATGAAATCACTCGGGCAGACAGTGACCTATTTAGACGTGGTTGGGATTTACGTGGGCGGATAGAATACCTAACTAAGATACCCACTTACTATTATTTATATCGCGTGGGCGGCGAATCATTACAAGCAGAATTAACCCGCCCTTGCCCGCGCTGCGGCTCACATGAATGGAAGCTCGAACAACCGTTATTAGACATGTTTCACTTTAGGTGCGAGCTTTGCCGTATTGTGTCTAACTTATCTTGGGATCATCAATAAATGGAATTGTGCCATTGAGTTATCAGCAGATTATTTCCTACTACAAAGATTGTTATAAAGAAGATAGCGCCTCTATCAATCTTTGGAATGTGAACAAGTTTAAACAAGAAGATCGTTTCATTCTTGAAGGGCAAGATGAATTAGGCACGGGTTTTTTACCTCGCTTACCCATTCCGCAAGAATTTGCCGAGCCCATGCTTAAACGAGTCGCAATGTATCAAAGGGAAAGAATACTGCTGTATGCACGATTCTTATTTGTCGGTAAAGTGACGATTAAAGGTGAGCTCAAAACAGTTGTATCACCACTGCTGTTTAACGAAGCCACCATTGAGCAAGAAAATAATAACTTCTATTTTTCGGCCCAAACTGAAGACACTGAAATCAATGAAGCCCTGCTGCAACAATTGCTGCCAGAAGACAATGCGCTTTCAGAAGATCTCATCAATGAAGACATACATTCACCGTCTTTTTGGACTTCATACTTTAGCCGTAATCACATTGATATCCATTCACTTGAATTACTGAATTATCCAAAACTTGCCAAACACCAAGACATTAAAAAAGCGTTAACCCAAAAAGTACCCCACCTACTGCCTATTTCGATGCTACTTTTTGTGGAACGGTCATCGAGCACTCGCGGCGTACTTCACGAATTAGAAAGTATCATTAGCACTAATGAACAATCAGCACCCATTTGTAAGCTGTTTAACCATACGTTTGCAAATCAGGCTGTAAAGCTCAGAGAACCCACGCTAAAATATGATTTTTTACCCGGATTATTATCTACGCCACAAAAGAAAGTGATTCATATCGCTGCCAATGCCGATTTAGGCTGCGTATCGGGGCCGCCAGGAACGGGTAAAAGCTACACCATAGCGGCAGTTGCTGCCGAACATATGGCACGCGGAGAGTCGGTGCTTATTGTGGCCAATAATGATGTCGCCCTTGATGTGATTGCTGATAAGTTGGCTCGTAATTTTAACTTGGGCGAAGTGTCTATTCGTGCAGGACAAAAAGCATTTTTAAAACAATTAAAAGACTATACCGCAGACTTACTCGCGGGATATTTTAACGATGACTTAAGTCAAAGCCCACAAGCATGTGAAGACGAACTGAATAAGTTGCAACGGTTACTGGTAAAACTGGAAAAACGTTTCATGGCGTTCAGTCGCAAGTCTATTCGCCGAGGTTTGCGCCTCCATCAACTACAAGCTCGACAATCCACATGGTTAAAACGGGTTTATTTGTTTTTTACTCAAAGCTCAATAAACCAGTGGCATCATCAATGGGATGCGTTAAACACCATCAGTCAACACACCGTTACCCGTGAAACACTGGCAGCTGAATATCTTAATGCACTAAAAAAGAATAACGTAAATACATTAGTTAATCAGCACCGTAAATCGCTACAGGCCTTTAATCAAGCGATTCGCAGTAGAACGTCCAGCAAACAACTCGCGTTGTTTGAAAAAATAGAATACGCCACCTTATTTGCCGCATTTCCCATCTGGCTCGCCAGCTTAAACAGCCTACACAGAGTATTGCCGCTGAATCGCGAAATGTTTGATTTAGTGATTATTGACGAGGCAACACAATGCAACATTAGCAGTTGTTTACCTGCGCTGTATCGCGCAAAACGTGTATTGATTGTCGGTGACACCAAACAATTAACGCACTATTCCTTTTTAGCCAGAAGCAAACAAACTCAATTGCTTGCCAAAAATAATGTGCCTGATGACAGCTCAGGTGCCATCAGTTATCGAGATAACTCCATTTTAGATTTAGCACTAAAAACATTAGCTAGCGCACAAGAGTTGGCGTTTTTAGATGAACACTTTAGAAGTAAGCCTGAGCTTATTCATTTCAGTAACCAGTCTTTTTATCAATCTAAATTAAAAATCATGCAACATCGGCCGTGCACTCGTTCAGGAAATTTACACCTTCACCGTGTGGCGGGTACGCGTGACGCAGCAGGCGTTAACTCATTAGAAGCACAAAGTTTATTAGCAGAAATCCAACATCAAATAATACAAGATGCCCAAACAGGCATAACTCACAGTATTGGGGTTATCTCGCCTTTTAGCGCACAGGCTGAATATATCGCCACATTGATTGAGCAACAGATCCCTCAAACAGATGTGATTAAACACAACATACGCGCAGCCACGCCGTTTGGGTTTCAAGGCGAAGAGCGGGATATCATGCTGATTTCATTTGCGATTGATAACGACAGTAAACGTGCGGCCGCGTATTTAAATAAAGCGGATGTGTTTAACGTCACCATTACCAGGGCACGTCAAAAGCAGTTGATCTATTTGTCTATTGACGACACGTTACTGCCTGAACACTACCTATTGCGCCAATATGTTGTTTCTATCACGGCCTTTAATGCCAAACACAGCGTGACTTCAAAAATAGACTCATTTCAACAAGAACTGATTGAGGCATTAACACAGTATAATATTGATACTTGGCCTGGATATGCCATTGCTGGCACAGAGATAGACCTCTTGTGTCGTTTCGCAGAAAAATACCTTGCGATTGATCTTATTGGTTTTCCTGGGCCTTGGGCTCACTTTTTTGAGTTAACAACATACAAGCTGTTTAAACGGGCCGGTGTTGACGTGTTACCAATAAGCTATGGATTGTGGGTTATTAATAAACAAGCATGTATAGATAAAATCACCCAAACACTAGAATGTAGAGTCAATAACCTAAGCGAAGCATAAAAGCGGATGTTACGAGGAAGATAAGTATTTGAATCCTCGAATTTGAATGTTCGAGTTTGAATGCTCGTGTTTGAATACTATGAACGCATTAAAGCACCATAAATTGGCACTTCAATGCTGGATGAGATTATTTTTTACGTAACAAATAATCCCACATGGTTTTAATGCGATGCCAAATGCCAGGATGATCGACCGTATGAGATATTTCCTCAACGGGTTTTAATGGCGGTTTGATCATCGGTGATATTTGCTCTAAAAATGCAGTTAATGATTCGGCTAATTTAGTGCGCTGCTTTTCACCTGGGATTTCAATCCACACGCTGCCATCGTCATTGTTAACGGTGAGCATTTCGTCGCCATCACCTAGCACACCGATAAACCAGGTTGCCGGTTGTTTCAGCTTTTGCTTCATAATTAAATGACCAATTACATTTTGTTGCAAAATTTCAAAGTCATCTTGATTCCACACTTGCAATAATTCACCATCACCAAAAGACGCAGTAAACTGCAATGGCGCAGAAAAATACTCGCCATAAAATGCATGAATATCTTGGTGTAATTGAATATTTAATGCATGCTCTACGTTACTAAAATCAGCGGCAACATCACGTTTTACCGGTTGCCAAAACACAGTATCATCAGTGTCCGCATTCAATGTCCCTTGAATACATATTGAATCTTCGCCCAAAGGATAATAGCGCGGAAATTCAGATAGCGTATCTTGATAAGATTTAAGATAATTTTTTATAAAGCAATCTAATGCAGATGAACAAGACACTTAAGCCACTCGTAGTTTATAATAAAACGATATTTTGACACGGAAACCGATTAGATGACACACAATCACGACCCTTATAGTGATGCAGAGGCTCTTAAAGGCCTAACACTAGGCCATGCGACTGTTTATCAGGCTGAGTATGACGCGTCACTGCTGCAAGGGGTTCCACGCAAACTTAATCGAGATGCAATTGCATTAAGTGGTGATCTCCCATTCCATGGCACTGACATTTGGACAGGCTATGAATTGTCTTGGCTGAATGCCAAGGGCAAACCTGTTGTGGCTTTGTTAGAAGTTCAACTTGATATCAACAGCAAAAATTTAATTGAGTCTAAATCGTTCAAGCTGTACCTAAACAGTTTTAACCAAACTAAATTTGATAGTGTTGAAAACGTACAAGACACATTAAGTCGCGACTTAGCTGCTTGCGCTGAAGGTGAAGTGACAGCAAAGGTTATCGAACCTAAGCACTTTAATCTTGAACGTATTGTCGATTTACCCGGCACGTGCATTGACGATTTAGACATAGAAGTGACTGAGTACGAGTTTAACCCCGATCATTTAGTGGACAGCACCGACCCTGACAAAAATGTCGCAGAAACGTTAAATTCAAACTTATTAAAGTCTAATTGCTTAATCACCTCACAGCCAGATTGGGGCAGTGTGATGATCCGCTATCAAGGCCCTAAAATTGATCGTGAAAAACTGCTGCGCTATTTGATTTCTTTCCGTCAGCATAATGAATTTCACGAGCAGTGCGTTGAGCGTATTTTTGTCGACTTAAAAAAATACTGCCAATGCACTAAGTTAACAGTGTATGCGCGTTATACTCGTCGCGGCGGTTTAGACATTAACCCGTACCGCAGTGACTTTGAAAACCCGCCAGAATCTAACCGTCTCGCGAGACAGTAAAGACTAAAGCGCTAGCGTAAAACGTTAAAAGCCAATCATCATCGATTGGCTTTTTTTGTTGCCAGGTTAAGCTGTATAAGCTTGTTTCATTAATGTTTCAATGGTTTGTCTGAGCCAAAGACATGACTTATCTTGTGCATGTTTGCTGGGCCAAATGCTGAATAATTCAATCGGGCGAGTCTCAAAAGGCAGCTTAAGTAATTTAAGTTTAAACAACTGGGCATAACTTTGAGTAAAGGCATAGGGCGCAATGCCAATGGCATTAGACTTACTGATCAATGAAAGCATACTCAATAACGACGTGTGCTCGCTGTGTAAGGTGCGTGGTGGTAACGGTTCATGGGCAATAATATCGGCTACGCGCATATTGTCCCGATGAAAGCGATACATAACATGCTCAGCAGCAAAGTATTGCTCTGGGCTCACTTGCTGTTTAATGTGAGGATGTTGCTCGCGTACGACACAAACAATCTGCTCCTGAGCCACCTTTTGAAAACTAAAGGTTTTAAGTTTTGGCGGCACAATATCTATCACCAAATCCACTTTTTGCATCTGTAAATCTTGATATTGCTCTGCTTCTAGCACAGGCGAATTTCGCAATACCACCCGCACCGATAAACTAGCCAGGGCTTTATCAAGCAGCGGCTGTAATAAATCTATGACCGACTCATTAGCATAAATCGTAAATACTCGAGTTGAGGTGTGGGGATCAAACTCGCTGATCCCCCTTAAGGTTTGCTCAATGGCATCAAGCATTGGCTGCACCGAATTAAAGATGTGCAACCCAGAAGCCGTTGGTTCAATGCCGCGTCCCACTCGAATAAACAACTCACAATCTAATGCCGTCTTGAGCCGATTGATCGCATTGCTCACCGACGATTGAGTGATCGCTAATTGCTCCGCAGCTCTTGTGATTGACGACAGCTGACATACAACACAAAACACCCGCAATAGATTTAAATCCAGGGTCGCTAATTTTTGGCTTTGTTTATCATCCATTGCTTATACCATTCCGCGTTAGTAAGTGATCTCTCAGCGAGAATTTAAAAAGGCTTAAACAAGGCGAATGACTGAATGAATAGTTGTTCTCTTTCGAAGTCATGCAACGCAGTGTAAGCCCTTTTAAAACTCGCCTGAAAGGAATGCCCCAGCGCCTTTTGCTCTGCGTTCTCGCTATTTGAAAGGGAACAACCATTACTATATAGCGACGCCTTAATCAAAAACCGCTGGATGCATTCTGAGTGGTCACTTATTAATGCGCAATGGTATTAATACCTAAGATCCGCTCCAATACATTCATAATATGAATGCATTTTAACTGTTTTACCATAGTTATATTCCGACATTTATTCACTAGGATAGGTTAATACTGCTCAATCGCTAAACAACACTGGTTTTAATTTCTTGAGGCTCTTTATGCAAAAATATTCTCTTCCGTTATCAACTATTACACGTTCAACAATAGCATTTTCATTTATCACCGCACTTTCATTGCCAGCTTTTGCGGCGCAGCACCAACATGACCACCTAACAGTAGATTACCAAGGTAAAGCCGCTTCAGCAGCAACGATTGCCCATAACAAAGCAGTTGCCCACAGCCTTAACTTTCAGGACAAGGTAGCCTTTGAGCGCTTTAGTAAAAACCAAATTGCCGAATTTGACCAAGCTACCGCTGATATTTTACGTGCTGAATTTAGCTTTATTAAAGATCAATTTCCGGACTCGGTTAACCCGTCACTTTATCGCCAGGCACAGCTTAATATGGTGCCGAACGGTTTGTATAAAGTGACAGAGGGGATCTATCAGGTACGCGGAACTGACTTATCGAATATGACCTTAATCCGCGGTAAAACAGGTTGGATTATTTATGATGTGTTGTTAACAAAGCAAGCTGCAGAGCAATCAATAAAATTTGCCTTTGCGAATCTGCCAGAAGGTACAGATTTACCGATAGTAGCGATGATTTACTCCCACAGCCATGCGGACCATTTTGGCGGCGCTCGCGGCATAAAAGCCTTATACCCTAATGTAAAAGTGTATGGTTCAAACAATATCACCGCCGAAATCGTTGATGAAAACGTGCTCGCAGGTAATGCCATGAGCCGCCGTGCCAGCTATCAATATGGGGTGATGCTCGGTAAAAATGACCATGGTATTGTTGATGCGGCGCTGGCAAAGGGGTTATCAAAAGGTGAAATTACTTACGTAAAACCAGATTATCAACTCAATCAACAAGGCAAATGGGAAACCTTAACCATTGATGGTCTGGAAATGGTCTTTATGGATGCCTCTGGCACTGAAGCGGCCAGCGAAATGATCACTTATATTCCGTCATTAAACGCACTGTGGAGCGGTGAGCTTACCTACGATGGAATGCACAACATCTATACCTTACGCGGAGCCAAAGTACGTGATGCGTTAAAGTGGTCAAAAGACATTAACCAAATGATCAATGCATTTGGTCAAGATGTACAAGTGCTGTTTGCAGCTCACTCTGCGCCCGTATGGGGAAACGAGCAAATTAACCAGTACCTTAAAATGCAACGCGACAACTATGGCCTAGTGCATAATCAATCGCTGCGCCTAGCCAATCAGGGTGTGGTAATACAAGATATTGGTGATGCCATCATGGACACCATTCCACAAACGGTTAAAGACACCTGGTACACCAAAGGGTATCACGGTACCTACAGCCACAATGCCAAAGCGGTTTACAATATGTATCTGGGCTACTTTGACATGAACCCAGCCAACTTAAACCCGCTGCCAACGCAGCAAGAAGCTATTAAGTTTGTTCAATATATGGGCGGCGCTGCAACTATTATTGAAAAAGCCAAGGTCGATTATGCTCAAGGCGATTATCGCTTTGTTGCCACGGTACTCAATAAACTGGTGATGGCCGAACCCACAAACCAAGTCGCACGTGATTTACTCGCCGACACTTATGAGCAGCTCGGTTATCAAGCAGAAGGGGCGGGCTGGAGAAACATCTATTTAACTGGCGCACAAGAGTTACGGATTGGCATTCTACCTGGCGCGCCAAAGTCAGCCTCTGCCGATGTGATAAGTGAAATGGATATTGCCACGCTATTTGATTTTTTAGCCGTGAAAGTCGACAGTATTGTAGCGGATAAACTCGGTAATATCAGTTTAAATGTGGTCACTAAAGCGACAAGCACAACACCTGAAACTACCGTATTTGTTGAACTGAGTCATGGCAATCTCAATAACATTGTGGTCGAAAAAGCTAAAACGGCAGATGCCACATTAACCGTCGACAAAGACGATATTGTCAATGTGTTATTAGGTAAAACGTCGCTTAAACAACTGCTTGAACAAGATAAAGCCAATATGACAGGTGACCAACAAGCGTTTGGAAAAATAGCCTCCACTTTAGTGCAATTTGATGAAAGCTTTGCCATCGTCCCTTTAAAGTAAACGTTAGCAGTAGAACAGTTGCGAATAACGAGTAACATATTTCGTCACTTAATTCAGCCGAAGCAATGCTTCGGCTGAATTGCCTCCCGCTTATCTTTAATTTTTATACTTGATCCTTTATAGATGATTTTTATAGCGGATAAGCAATTACTAACTAAAGATTCGCGTCTGCCAACAATTGTGCCAGCGAAAATTGATAAACAGATAATTCGCAATCGCCATAGATTTCTTTACTCGAGCTAGGCCCAATATCATGTTTATTTACGCCTAAAGTGATGGCAAAACGATATTGTTGATCAAGCCGGCCCAGTTGCGTTTGCCATGTCATCGTATTGGCAATGTCTTCAATATCGGTAAAGTTAAGCTTAACCCCTTGATGTAAAAAAATAGATTGCTCATCCTTACCCTGCAATTGCACATGCCCTTCATTCAACTCACTAAAATCAACGGCAAAGGATTTAAGTGACAAGGCTAAACCTAGCCCACGCGCTTTAATGTAAGACTCTTTTACCGCCCATAAATCAAAGAAACGTTGCCGCTGCTGCTCAATGGGTAACTGTAACAATGTGTTGGTTTCTGTTTGAGTAAAATAGTGATTTAAAATTGGTACAATATCGGTACTGCTTCGCTCACGCTCAATATCGACGCCAAAACACAGGGAGGGAAGAAGCTCAGATTGAGTGCTTTGGGTTAACTCAACACTACGCTCAGACGTAAGGTTAACGTTATGCTGACTGCTCTCAACATCAATCACACCAATCATTAACCACTGACCACTGTGACTTAAATTAAAATGTAATCCCGTTTGCGTACATAAATCATGGCTTAATGCAGGCTTGCCTTTGGCGCCATAAATAAACTGCCACTGAGCAGGCTCAATATCGCTGTGGCGCGATAATATTGCTCTTAGTGCCAGTCTAACTTGCAGGGCATTATTACGCGCCGACGGGCTTTTATAACGGGCAACTTTTGCCACTTCATCATCGCTTAGCCAACCCAGAGCTAATCCAGCATCAAAGTCTGCAGAGGCAAGTTCAGAATCAAGTGGCACAAAGTAAATATGCGGCTTTATGGATGGAAAGAATTGATTGATATCGGCAATAATGGGCATTAAAACAACAAGACTCGAATAGACAATAATAAGGTTAAATTACCGTAATATGGGCAACGCAGCGAGTAATTTGTCGATTAAGCACTTATTTTCATCATAGCTGTTGCCGATTACAGCCATTTAATCAACAATCAGCGCTACCGCCTTACAGGAAACAAACGATTCATGGGTAAATTCAGCGCCGTTATTGTCATCATGTTGTTTGCATTTAATTCGCACTCGGCCTTTGCCCAGTGGCACCAAAAGAGCTTCCATGTCATGGGAACCCTCGCCCATGTTGAATTTTGGTTAGATGATGGCGCAGTACAAACAACAGCAGATGAACTCATAGTGGCGGTTGAACAAGAAATGCAACGCATTGATCAAACCATGAGCCCTTATATCGCCACCAGTGCACTGAGCGTGATTAACCGTGATGCGGCCAGCCGCCCTGTTATTGTTAGCCAGGAATTGTTTGATTTACTCACCGATGCGCACGACATTGCAGTATTAACCCATGGGATGTTTGACATCACTTATGCCTCTATCGGTTATCAATACGATTACCGCAAGCATCAAAAACCCAATCAAACAGCAATCAAACAGGCGCTAACTGCCATTAATTATCAAACGGTTATCTTAGATAAACCGAGCTTATCCGTTAAATTTACCGATGCTGATGTTAAAATTGATTTAGGCGGGATCGCCAAAGGCCATGCGGTTAAAAACTGTATCGCCATTCTTAAAAATGCCGGCATTGAGCATGCACTCATTAGCGCTGGCGGCGACACCACGTTACTTGGCGATCGTATCGGTCGCCCGTGGTTTGTAGGCATTAAACACCCTCGCGCCGAAGAAAAAACTGCGGTGCAGTTACCTCTTAGTAACGAATCGATATCCACATCTGGCGATTATGAGCGTTACTTCATCGAAGACGGCGTGCGTTATCATCACATCATTAATCCCAAAACCGGCGATTCCGCCCGCAATGTGGTGAGTGTATCGATTATTGGTAAAAACCCAACTTACGTAGACGCCCTCTCCACCGCCATTTTTGTGATGGGATTACAACAAGGCATGTCGTTAATCAATGAGTTACCTGATTACGAAGCCATCATTATCGATAACCAACAAACCCTGCATGTATCAACAGGGTTACAACAAGATTGATGATTAACAATCTTCTCGTCATGGTGGCAAGCTTGCCTTTTATTAACATCAGGGCAGTACAATCGCTTCTAGCAGTATATGAGTCGCATCAAAAGCAACGATAAGAGTGAGAATGCTGTACAGAAAACCAAGGCCAAAAAGCCTTCTGTGAGCAGAGTATTATCTTGACTCACCGGGAGCGTCCATATATGGCCATGTTTAATTGGCTTAAACTAAACTTTAGCCTGCTCATAAATTAAACCATTTTTTAAGTTTTCGCAGGGAACACTTAAATAATTTGATAGTAATTCTGCATCCCGTTTAATTTCATGCCAATCTCCGTGGTTCATTATCAAAATTCGACAGCCATCAAAGGTGGAAATACTCAACTCAAAACTTGTATACGACTTATTTGATGAATATATTTCTTTACTGATAAGATAAAGCTTTTCAATTTCTGATAGTTTAATTACCGATTTAGTACAAATTATTTTTCCCGGGTAATAAGCATCTGAACTCTTATCAAAATTATGCTTTTTTCTTATTTTAAAAAATATTAAACGGACAATGCCACTAAAAGATAAGCAGAGTATAGTGGCTATTAAAATGAAAGTATTACCATCAGAGCTATCATCTCCCCAAACACCGCTTGTCATAAAAATAAGACCCCCTAATGCAAGCGATTGAAGAAAAACTTCAAATAAATAACTTTGAAAGGATGGGGACACGATTGCAATATTATTTTCTATCTTAAGCTTTGCATCTTTATAGGATGCCCCGCCTAAAGAAACTGGGGTTACCTGATCTCCAACTTTAAACATAATTTTGCGAAGTTCCTTTATCAATTGAAGTTAAGAATAGTCTATGAGCATCACCTGAAAAATGCCACCTGAAAATTGCCACCTATTATTTGAGCAAATGACTTAACTCGTTTTCATTGCTTTGGCGAAGGTTATACTTGATGTACTCAACTCATCAATTTTTATCGATATGGCTAAAATGTTATCGTTAAATTAGTGGTTTATTCATCATTTGCAGAATTCAACACAGCAGAAAAACTTGATAATAATCAAGTATAAGGAAATGGTAATTCGATTGGGGATGATGACTTAAGCGCACAGCCAGCGCTGACAATTTGCAGCGCCTTGTCGTCGTTTTCGCTCTAAATGCTCACAATATTCGGTTAACGCAGGTAATGTGCCAACAGCGCCTTTAAATAATTCACCAAACTCTGTGGTGATTTTAAGCTTCCTGACAAAGCCACCCATTATTTGAACCAGCTTCCTGACAAAGCCACCCATTATTTGAACAATTAACTTAACTCGTATTCATGGCTTTTGCGAGGGTTATAATGGTTGCACTAAACTCATCAATTTTTATCGATATAACTAAAATATTATCGTTAAATTAATGGTTTATTCATCATTTGCAGAACTCAACACAGCAGAAAATTTTGATAATAATCAAGTATAAGGAAATGGTAATTCGATTGGGGATTATGACTTAAGCGCACAGCCAGCGCTGACAATTTGCAGCGCCTTGTCGTCGTTTTCGCTCTAAATGCTCACAATATTCGGTTAAGGCAGGTAATGCGCCGACAGCGCCTTTAAATAATGCACCAAATTCTGTAGTGATTTTAAGCCAATTCTCTGCGGGGATGTTTAGCCTATTCAGTATGTCCTGGCTGCTTGAGCTAATTGCGCCACGCTTACCTTCTCGAATAATCCGACCGGTATCTTCAACCAATATAATGTAGTCTTTCACACTGAACATGAGCCCGTTAGGCATATTGAGCCTTTCATTTCCCACAAACGGTAATAACTCTGGTGGTTGTTCTCCTTTCATTGCTGAATTGATACGGCGCTGAATACTGGTGTAATCTGAGGTTTCAGGTGTTGCTGCCATTTTGGCTCTGACTGGGTTTAAATCCACATAAGCCATACAGGCTAAAACTGCGGCTTCATCAAGCAGTGCTTGGGATTTAAAGCGCCCTTCCCAGAATCTACCTGTACATTTATCTTCTTTGTTGGCCATTCGAGCGATTGGCTCACTTAAAGAACGCATAAACCAACTGATATCAATTAAGCGCTTACGGTATTCGGTAATGCTTTCATTAACCGTTTGAAGTTCAAATGAGTTAAGATCTTCTTCTTTTAAGTATTTGTGCGTGAGCAACGTGCCCTTAAAGCCTTTGTGCCATTGAATGAGCACTTCTTTATCTGACCACTGCTTTGCTTTGTCAGCATCAACTTTCAACACTACATGCAAATGATTACTCATCACTGCATAGGCACAGATATCAATAGCAAAGATGGTCGCTAACTCAAGAATGCGTGAATCAACCCACTCACGCCGATGCTCAAAGTTCTCACCTGTTGAATTATCAATTCCACAAAGAAATGCCTTACGCACCACACGCGAACAACAGTGATAATAAGGAGTATCTTCTAGGCTAACGATAGTTTGTCTTGGTCTAGCCATCTTAGATTACCAGTCAGAGTTAAAGGTAACTAAGCCTAGTAGGTTGTTTGATATTTATCCACTTAGCGTGGGTGACCATGTTCTAGTTTGGGTGGCCGTGTTCTATTGGTAACCAAAATCCTTTAGGTAAAAAAATTCGATTAGAAAAGTTTTCATGTGAAATCATCGGGCTATTGAGTGCCAAAGGACAGTCTACCATGGGGTCTGATCAAGACGACTTAGTGATCATCCCCCTACGAACTTTTCAGCGACGTTTATCCGGTAACCAAGATATTAAACTGATTCAAATTTCTGTAAACGATGGCGAATCAACCCAAAAAGTAAAACAAGCTATCGGTGAATTATTGCGTGAACGGCGCCATATCGCAACTAATGAAGAAGATGACTTTACCGTCATGGATATGAAAGAAATATCTAACATGTTAAGTGGTATCACAAAAGTATTAACTACGTTATTAGGTGCTGTAGCAGCAGTGAGTTTATTGGTAGGCGGCATTGGTATTATGAATATCATGTTGGTATCAGTCACCGAACGCACGCGGGAAATTGGGATTCGTCTTGCTATTGGCGCCATGGAGCGGGAAGTGCTGTTACAGTTTTTGGTCGAAGCTGTAATGTTGTCATCATTAGGCGGCATTATTGGGATTATACTGGCATTAATTGGATCGGTTACGCTGGCAAACTTAATGGGCGTTCCTTTTGTATTTAATCTAAGCATTGTCGCCATATCTTTTTTATTTTCAGCCGCTGTAGGCGTTATTTTTGGCTACTTCCCTGCTCGTAAGGCCGCACAACTCGATCCTATAGAAGCCTTACGCCATGAATAGACTTTCTAAAATATAATGCCTATACAAACGACTGCGTTGGTACAGTTGGGGTGGGTGATGAGATGGACGCTCCCTAATACGGCGTCAATGCGCCAAACTGATGTTGAACCATACAGTTACTTAAGGAGCGTCCACCATGAAAGTTACCACTATTGCGATTGATTTGGCAAAAAATGT